>NZGE01000015.1 GCA_002689455.1 Magnetococcales bacterium
ATATATTAAATTTATTTTTCAGAAGATTCAGGACGTTGAACAAGAACCTCATCCACTAAGCCATATTTCTTAGCTTCTTCTGCTGTCATGAAGTAATCGCGGTCCGTATCTCTAGAAATATCTTTCAATGATTTACCTGTGTTTTCAGACATAATTTTATTCAAACGTTCACGTAGTTCCAAAATTTCTTTTGCATGAATTTCAATATCAGAAGCCTGACCTTGGAAACCACCAAGTGGTTGGTGAATCATGATACGGGCACTTTCAAGTGCATAACGCTTACCTTTTGTACCAGCACTTAATAAAAATGCGCCCATTGAACATGCCTGCCCCATGCAAATAGTTGCAATATTCGGACGAATATAACGCATTGTATCAAAAATAGCCAAACCAGCTGTTACGGAACCGCCTGGGCTGTTAATATATACAGAGATATCGGCTTTAGGGTCTTCAGACTCAAGAAAAAGAAGCTGAGCTACAATTAAGTTAGCCATATTATCTTCAACCTGCCCGTTTAGGAAAATTACACGTTCCTTTAACAGTCTTGAAAAAATATCGTAAGATCTTTCACCTTTTGCTGTTTGTTCAACAACCATTGGAATTAAAGATGATTGAATTGTCATAAACCCGAACTTTCTTTTTATTTAAATAACGAAAATAACATAACAGAATTACACCAATTGATACAACATAAACACAACTTATCAAGGCGTCTCATGTGTCATTAAAGCAAAAAAACCTCCCATTGGGAGGTTTTTAATAAATTACAAACACTACATAATGCGTGCACGACCTTCATCAGCTTCTTGCACTTCATGCATTTTAACATGGCTCATATTATCCAGCATAGAATTTGGTGATTTTAATTTTTGCTCATACTCACCAAACTCTCCCATATTGTACTGCAAAGAAGAACCGTTTGCTTTAGCAAGCGCTTTTGGTAGTTTTACTTGAGTTAAAATATCCATTTCATCACCTTTTAATGGTTTAAATTTCTTATATAATGTTCCAATTGTAGTTTTGTATACGAACTTTTGCAAGGACATTACGCTATTTTTTTTCAATAACGAACATACAGAATATAGACCGTGGCACAATTAGCGCATGTTTTCTCTATATTTTGCAAAAGCATAGCACCCAACAACATCAATTGAATTTGTATGACTTTTAAGCTTATTTAAAGCTTCAATCATAGGCTTTTTCTGTGTATGCCCTTCTACATCTATAATAAAATGTGCTGTTTTAAAGTTTGAAGAATCCGTGTAGCTCTCAAGTTTCAGAAGGTTTAAACCCTTATCTGCAAAAACCTTCAAACAATCCAACAATGCAGAAGGTTTATTACTTACATCAAAAAGCAGTGTTGTTATATATTTTCCATTTTCGTTATAAGGCTGAAAATCCATTGTTTTCTTAAGAACAACAAACCGAGTTGTATTATTTTCTAAATCCTGAAAACCTTCTTTTAAAATTTCCATATCATATTCTTGTGCAGCATATGATGATGCAATCGCAGCACATTCCATATTATCCATTTTTTTTACTTTGGTAACTGCCCCACCCGTATCGGCTGTAGACACACGAGAAAATCCGTGTTCATAAACATTGTGTTCACATTGCATCAATGCTTGAGGATGTGAATATACAGTTTTAATATCATGAATATTAGCCCCCTTTAAACCTATTAAACAATGTTGAATGGGCAAAAAATCCTCAGCTACAATATAAAGAGGTTTACTTTTAAGAAGCAAATGTACATCTGCAACTCGACCCGCCGTTGAGTTTTCAATAGGGATCATAGCACAGTCACATTCTTCGCTTATAACAGCATCAAAAGCTGCTTGAAATGAATCACAAGCAATTGCACTGACACTTTCACCAAAAAGTTCCTTAGATGCAATATAAGAGTAAGCACCTTTAACACCTTGAAATGCAACCTTCATACTCAAGTCCTTTTTGCGATTAGAATAGCTCTGCTATTTTTTCTGGTCTATTAGGTTTACCAAGTGCAAATCCTTGCACGTTTTCTATACCAATATTCTGAAGGAACCTAATCTGGTCTTCAGTTTCAACACCTTTAGCAATAAGGTCAATATTTAATTTATCTGCAAGTTTTGCTAACGATAAAAGAGTATTTTTATCTTCATTACTATTCATAGCGCTTTGAACAATTGCATTTGAAACCTTAAACCCGGATAATGGAATATCACCCAACTGCTGAAGCGATGTATGACCTGCCCCCAAATCATCAATATAAATCAAGAAACCTAGGTTTGAGAGTTGTTTAAGTTTTTCTATCATGCTTTCATCTGCATCCACTATCATAGACTCTGGCAATTCAAGCGCTACAGACGAAGCGGGTATATTTCCATGCTCAAAAGCCTTAACAACACGTTTTACAAGACTTTCATCCTTTAACTGCCTTGGTGATAGGTTCATTGAAAACACAACTTTATCCGATGACATCTCTTGCCACTTTTTAGCTCTCGTTGCAATTGTTCCTAAAACAAATTCACCAATTGGCAAGATCATACCTGTATTTTCTGCAATACTTAAAAACTGCCTAGGCTGCAGAAGACCTGCTTGAGGGTGCTTCCACCTTACTAACGATTCAACACTTTTAACCGTTTTAGTTTTTAAGTTCATCACAGGCTGTAAAAATACTTCAATTTCATCTTTTTGAAGTGCAGTTCGAATATGGCTCTCAAGTTCACGCTGTGTAACACCTGTACCATTAGCATCAACAGACTCTGGTTTATGAAGCTCCCCAGCTTCAGCTTGAGCATTCTTTTCATCGGTATAAAAATTCGCTTGGTTTTTACCACCTTCTTTAGACCAGTACATAGCTGTATCAGCTTTTTTCATAAGCTCGGCACTAGTACTACCATCAGTTGGATACATACTAATACCAATACTTGTAGAAACGTAAACATCGTGGTTTCCAAGTTTAAACACTTCGTTAATACTCTTAATAATTTTTTGTGCAACGTGCATTGCATCTTCTTCAGAATTAACACCATTTAAAATAACTGTGAACTCATCACCACCTAGTCGAGCAATTGTATCTGTATCACGCACACAAGCTTTCAACCTTGTGGCAACTTCTTTAAGCAGCATGTCCCCAATGTCGTGACCCAAGTTATCGTTAATACCCTTAAATCCGTCCAAATCAAGGAAAAAAAGTGCGACTTTACCTAAGTTCCTGTATGCATGCGCTAGTGACATTGTTAAACGGTCATAAAATAGCTGACGGTTTGGTAAACCTGTTAAAATATCGTGGTAAGCAAGCTTATGCTCACGCTCACGTTGTTGTTCAATCTTCTCTTTATCGTGATGTAATTCAGTAATAATTGTCGCATACATCACAAAACCTTGAATTTTGTCGCCCACACCCCAAGGTGAAAGTTCCCACTGAACCATTTCATCTTTGCCATTTAAATGGAATGGCATTCCTTCACTTCTAACCACTTTACCTTCAACAAGCTGACCCTCTAGTGCAGGCCACTTACCTGGTAACCGTGGAAGTAATGCTTTATGATTTTGACCAACCAATGTTTCACCTTTCATCATAAAGGCTTCTTTCCATTGTTTAGTAACCATTAGGTAGTTCCACTGTCTATCCATAATTGCAATAGCAAATGGGGAAGATTCTGAAAGTGATGAAACCATTGCATCACTCATTTTACGAAGGTTTTCAGGTGTTTTATCGGCTGTAATATCACGCATATAAACATATGCTGTATCACCCCCTGTTGGATAAACACGCACCTGAATCCATCTGTTAATACTTTCAAAATGAAGTTCTTTTTGCCATGTTAATTTTTTAGATATTGCATCTTGCACACAAAGCGATAAACCAGAAGCATGATAATCTGGAATAAACGCCTCAACTGGTTGCTGTGAATAATGCCTTAATGATTTTGGTGTTTTATTCCATTTTGCCAGAAACTGAACCGCAACACGATTAAGATGGTGGAACCTCTCATCTTTGTTAATCACCATAAAACCTTCAGTCAATTGATCATGCATCTGATTTAAATGATCTTCAGATTTTTCAAGCTGCATTAAAGCATCTTTTTTACGTTGACGCTCTTGAAGAATCACACGACGACCCTGTTCAACACGATCAATCAAGTCCTTCACCATAATTCGACGACTAAAAGCCATAATCCATACTAAAAAAACAGAAAATATAAAAACAGGAATAGATAAAAATGATTTATCTTGCGAGAGAATTTTCATGTAAAGGTCATACTTGACATAAGCCTTACTAAGAATATTTTTATCGGTTAAACGATCAAGCTGTAAATGATAATCTTCAACAGCAAGCTTTTGAACCTGTGTAGGATTCACTAAAGCAACTTCAATTGAGGTAACAAGCCCTGCAATACTTGCAATAATCCCAATCACAAAAAAAAGTGCCAGCATAAACCCGCTTGCTTTGCGTACAGAAACCTCTTTAACCTTTGACATTTTGGCTACCTACCCTTGTCTTTTTTATTGTTTTTCACCAATTCTTTTATACAATTCACACGAATTAGCTGGTAAGAACTCTAAAAACATCTTACATTATATTAATGTAAAGTGCCACGAAGAAACACATAGGAAAATAAAAATAATATGTTTAAAAACCTAAAACTACTTTGGCTTTTTGTTTTAACACAAATATTTATCACCACAGGGTCAGCACATGCGTTTGACCCAACAGCACACCTTCAAGCTGAAATTGTAAGCAAGCAAGAAACGCTTCATACGTCGGAACCGTTTGAAATTGGTGTAGCATTCCGCATTGATCCAGGCTGGCACATATACTGGGATAATGCAGGTGATTCAGGTTATAAAACAAGCATCGAATGGACCTTTGATAAAAAAGTTAAAATCCTAAAAGAAAACGTAACACCAACCCCTGAAGTGTTTAACAGTGACGGTATTGTGGACTATGGTTTTAAACGTAACGTACTATATAGCACAACAGCCCAATTAGAAGATGACCCAAAAGCCTTTTCAATTTTCGTAGAAGCCGATATTAAATACCTTATTTGTAAAGACATTTGTCTACCAGGTGAAACCAAAATTTCAAAAGCATTCACACTTGGTACAGACAATGAACCTTCTATAAATGCAGGTATGTTCCTGATTCAAGAAGAGCGTTTAGCCAAAGAAGATGAAAGCTTAACCATTTCCTCAATCGTTGAAGGTGATAACTACAAAATTCTCATTGACGGTTTAACCAACCCAGAAAAAATTCACTTCATTCCTCAACACGAAGGCATGATTGTTGATAGTGCAGAGCAAGCGTTATCAACATCAGGTACAACCACAGTCCTTTCAATTGAAAAAGATACTAAAAGTAAAAAAGAATTTACCGAACTTGAAGGTATTTTAAATGTTGATGAAAAACATTTTGTAAAAGTAAAAACCACACCCGAATTCAAACAAGAAATCACAGTAACCCTTCCAACTGAAGTGTCACCAACTGAAGTTAAAACATATACAGTTGAAGAGGTTAAAACAGACAAAACACTTCAATTAACCCTTCTGTTTGCATTTTTAGGTGGTTTAGTCCTTAACTTAATGCCATGCGTATTACCTGTACTATCATTAAAAGCCCTAAGCTTACTACACCATGCAAACCATAAGCTAAGTTGGTGGTATGGTTTAGTTTACACCGCAGGTATTATGGCTACCTTTATAGGCTTTGCCTTTATTATGGTATTTTTCAAACAAAATGGCCACGAAGTAGGTTGGGGCTTCCAGCTTCAGTCTCCTGTTTTTGTTGCAACCCTTTCACTCATTATTATGATGGTAGGTTTACAGCTTTCAGGCGTGTTCCATATTGGAACGTCACTCGGTCGCTTACAAAACCTTGTTTCAGGCCATGGTACAATTTCAACATTGTTTAGCGGTATGCTTATTACATTAGTTGCAACACCATGCACAGCACCGTTTATGGCAGCCGCAGTTGCATTCGCCTTAACCCAACCAAGTGAAATTACTTACCTTACCTTTGGTGCCATGGGATTAGGTTTAGCATTTCCTTACCTTGCAATGACATTCATGCCATTTTTACTACGCTTATTGCCAAAACCTGGCGCTTGGGAAATCACCTTCCAAAATTTCCTTGCATTCCCAATGTATGCTACTGTTTTATGGTTGGTTTGGGTTTATGGTCAACAAACCTCTATGATAGACCTTTTTAAACTTATTATTGCTTTATTTGTTGTAAGTTTTGGTGTTTGGGTTTTTGGAAAAACAAATGTTTTAAGCGCACGCTTTATTAAAAAAATTGTTGGATATCTATTCCTGATTGCAAGCTTACTTTACTTTTACTTTAACGCCGGTGTGTTTGATGAATATGTTAAAAAGTACATCCCTCAATCAAACATCAGCATTGAATGGAACGAGTGGTCTATTCATGAAATTGAGAAAGGATTGTCTGAAGGTCGCCCTGTATTTGTTAACTTTACTGCCGATTGGTGTATCACATGTAAAGTAAACGAACTTACAACATTTAAAAGCGAAGCTGCTGCAAAATTTGTAGAGTCAAAAGGTATTTTAATGCTGAAAGCGGATTGGACAATGAAAGATGAGAGCATCCGTAAGGAACTTCAAAAGCATGGTCGTTACGGTGTACCGTTATATTTAATGTACACACCAGAAAACCCTGCAACACCAAAAGTTTTGGAGCAAGTTCTTACATTAGATAAATTCAAAAAGTCACTGTAATAATTAAAAAATTATACGGGCAAACAATAAGTGCTTATGCCTATTTTTTAGGCATGGCACTTGTCTTTTATCATACTTTTTGTTTACCATAGCAGACGCAAAATATATTAAAAACAAATCACAGGTGTATTTATGAAAGAATTTGAATCGCAGCTATTAAGCTTTTTTGGTGAGATTAGTGCCTTTTTATGGGGATGGCCACTACTTTTACCTTTAGTTATAACGGGTATTATTTACACCATTGGCTTAAAAGGGATTCAATTCACAGGCTTAAAAAAAGCCCTCACACTTACATTTTTCAGTAAAAAAGGTGACAGCTCAGACGGTGACGGTGACATTTCCCACTTTCAAGCACTAATGACAGCTTTAAGTGCCACAGTAGGTACAGGTAACATTGCAGGTGTTGCAACAGCTGTAACAATGGGTGGTCCCGGGGCAATTTTTTGGATGTGGTTGACAGGATTAATTGGTATGGCGACAAAATATGCCGAAGCAACACTGGGTGTACACTACCGTGAAAAACATGCAAACGGTGAATATTCAGGTGGTCCAATGTACTATATCGTCCACGGACTTTCTAAAAAGTGGCATATACTCGCTTACGCATTTGCATTCTTTTTATTTATTGCTGCCCTTGGTATTGGCAACATGGTTCAAAGTAATTCAATTGCAGATGTGATGGAATCAACCTTCCATATACAACCTTGGATCACAGGTGTAGCAGTTGCTTTATTTGCAGGATTGGTGGTTTTAGGTGGAATTAAGCGTATTGCGGATGTTGCGTCTAAAATCGTTCCTTCTATGATTGTTATCTACGTAACTGCTGGTATTACAATTTTAGTGATGAATGCCGACATGATTGACGATGTATTCGCCCTTATTTTTAACGACGCTTTTGATAGTATTGATGCGCTTTTAGGTGGTGTTATTGGCGATGTTGTAAGTAAAGGTGTAGGTAGGGGAGTATTCTCAAATGAATCAGGTCTTGGTAGTGCCCCTATTGTTGCCGCAGCAGCTAAAACCGACCACCCTGTATCGCAAGCACTTGTATCAATGACTCAAACATTCATCGACACAATTATTGTATGTACATTCACAGGGCTTATTATTGTTATGTCAGGTGAAGCTGCAAATGTAGATGTGGGTGGCGCTGCCCTAACAGGTTCCGCCTTTAGTGCTGGCTTTAACCATGCAATGTTTATGGGGTATGAAATTGGTGAGCTTATCATTAGTATCACACTTATGTTCTTTGTATTCTCAACCATTATTGGCTGGTATTACTATGGTGAAAAAGGCTTTGCATTCTTATTTAAAGATGAAAAAATTGTTTACTACAAGGTGCTATTCCTTGCGATTAGTTTCTTTGGTGCCATTATTACAGTTGAACTTGCATGGACACTTGCAGAAGTCTTCACAGCCCTTATGATTTTACCAAACGTGATTGCGCTGATTATGTTGAATGGTAAAGTAAGACAACTTACAACAGATTACTTTAAGAACCATCTAAGTGGTGGAAAATATGAAGTAAAACCTTTCCATAATGAAAATTAAAACTAGCCTCCGTTTGGAGGCTTTTTATTTTAAGAAAATAACCGTTTCATTTTTATGAACACGTGGTAGGTTTTTTCTGATTTGTTCATCTAAATAATCGGGGTCAAAGCTTTCAGCCTTTAACCGTTTAATTTTAACATCTGTAAGACTTACTTGCTCGGCTAACGCATTATTTTGCGTTTCAATGTCCCTTACTTGCGTTTTAAGGTCATACCAAACCATAGCACCATGGTTACCTGTCATCATTTGGTAATAACTGTAAAATAAAATCAGCAAAAATATAAAGGGAACCAGAAGCTTGTGAAAGCGATTCTTAAGTTCCCTAAATAAACGCATTTATATATTACCTTTATAAGTTCAAGCAACAGATGCTAAAGTTTTAACACCACCATATTGCGCAAACACACCTAAAGACTCTTCAATACGAAGCAGTTGGTTGTACTTAGCTGTACGATCACTTCTTGATAAAGAACCTGTTTTAATTTGTCCGCAACATGTTCCAACCGCTAAATCTGAAATGGTTGTATCCTCAGTTTCACCACTGCGATGCGACATCACACATGTGTATCCGTTTTCAAGAGCTAAATGCATTGTTTCTAATGTTTCTGTTAAAGTACCAATTTGGTTTACTTTAATAAGAATAGAATTCGCCAAACCACCTTTAATACCATCGGCTAAAATTTCTTTATTGGTTACAAACAAATCATCACCAACAATCTGAACTTTAGAACCTAACTTTTCTGTAAGCAATTTCCACCCTGCTTTATCGTCTTCACCCATACCATCTTCAATCGAAACAATTGGGAACTTATTGCAAAGTGATTCATAGTAAGAAACTAAATCTTCAGAAGATAAAACCTTACCTTCAGCACCAAATGTGTAACCTTCAGGAGTTAAAAATTCACTCGCAGCTGCATCTAAAGCAAATGAAATCTCTTCACCCACTTTGTAACCTGCAGCATTTACAGCTTTTACAAGCCACTCTAAAGCCTCTTCATTACTGCCCAAGTTCGGTGCAAAACCACCCTCATCTCCAACGGCTGTATTTAAACCTTCAGCACTTAAAAGCTTTTTCAGGTGATGGAACACTTCAGCACCCATACGCAATGCTTCACTAAAACTTTTAGCACCAATTGGCATCACCATGAATTCTTGAATATCAAGCGAGTTATCAGCGTGTTCACCACCGTTAATAACGTTCATCATAGGCGTTGGAAGTAATGATGCTTCTTTTTCACCATATAAGCCTTTAACATATTCATAAAAGAACATACCTTCATGGTCGGCCGCTGCTTTCGCAACAGCAAGTGAAACACCTAATAATGCATTTGCACCTAAATTTGATTTATTTTTAGTACCATCAAGCTCTAAAAGCTTTGCATCAATACTTCCTTGATCACGGACATCGAAACCATACAAAGCATCGCGAATAACAGTATTAACAGCTTCAACAGCTTGTAAAACCCCCTTACCCATATAACGTGATTTATCACCATCGCGTTTTTCAATAGCTTCACGACTACCTGTTGAAGCGCCTGATGGAACAGCTGCAACACCAAAAGCACCAGAAGATGTCACAACTTCGACCTCTACCGTTGGGTTACCACGGCTATCTAAAATTTCACGTGCATGAATGTCTAAAATAATGCTCATTTCTTTTTCTTTCTTTAATCGCTTACAATGTTCATATAAGCATTTTCTTTCGCAACTTCGTCAATTGCTTTAATGTTTCTCAGCAACCCTTCAAGTTGGTCTAAAGGAATCATATTCGGGCCATCTGAAGGCGCTTGACTTGGATTTTCGTGCGCTTCCATAAAGAAACCAGCAACACCCACAGCAGCTGCAGCACGTGCAAGTGGCTCTACAAACTCACGCTTACCGCCAGAACTTGTACCATGACCGCCAGGCATTTGAACACTGTGTGTTGCGTCAAAAATAACAGGGTAACCTGTTTTAGCCATAATAGGTAAAGAACGCATATCGCTGACCAAATTACCATAACCAAAGCTTGCACCACGCTCGCATAGCATAATATTTTTATTATTTGTTGAAGCTGCCTTTTTCGCCACATTTTCCATATCCCAAGGAGCTAAAAATTGTCCTTTTTTAATATTTAAAGCACGCCCTGTTGCAGCCGCTTTTACCACAAGGTCTGTTTGACGGCATAAAAAGGCAGGGATTTGTAGGATATCAACCGCTTCTGCAACTGCATCTACTTGTGAAATTTCATGAATATCTGTAATAACAGGAACGCCTATTTCTTGACGTACTTCTGCTAAAATTTCACAACCTTCTTGAATACCCACACCGCGCTGTGCATTTAAAGATGTTCTGTTTGCTTTATCAAAAGATGATTTATAAACCAGCCCAATATTTAACTTATCGCATATTTCTTTTAAGCGTTTAGCTGTTTGAAGTGTATGTTCACGACTTTCAATTTGGCAAGGGCCACATAACAAACTAAATGGCTTGTTGTTTGCAAAAACAACTTCCTGAATACCTTGACCTTTAATGATTACTTCTTGTGTCACTTTTAATATCCTTTACCTTATAAAAAAATTATAGCGAACTTATGCTTCACCTACAAAACCTGAATAATTATTAAAATCAAAGCCCATGGTTTCAGCTGCGGCTCCAAACCTTTCATCTACTGGTGTATCGAAGAGAACTTCTGTTGTTGCAGGCACAACAATCCAGTCATGTTCAGCAATTTCCTCTTCCAGCTGAAGCGGGCTCCAACCACTATATCCCATACAAAGGTTGTATTTTTTAGGACCTTTGCCTTTGCAAATATCTTCAATAATTTTAGCCGTAGAACTTAAATAAAAATCGGGTGTTAATTCTATTGTACCTTCTGCTTTATAGTCATTTGAATGGAGAACTAGGCCTTTTTCAATTTCCACAGGCCCACCCGCAAGCAAACTTGGCCATTCTTTAACATCTTCTGTTTTAATATGAATTTCGTTAAATAGGCTATCCAAAATATCATCAAAACTCATTTCAATCATCTCTTGGTTTACAACCAAACCTAATGTCATATCAGGTTCATGTGTACAAATAAAAACCAAGGCATCTTCAAAGTAGCTATCTGCCAAATTTTCTGTCGCCATAACAAAATGGCCAGACAAGTTACTAATTACTCTATTTGATTTTTCAGTCATTATATATTTTCTACTTTTAATTTCGCTTCCTCTGAACCTTTAACGGCTAATGAGTCTGCACGCTCATTCCCTTCAATACCACTATGACCTTTAACCCATTGCCACGATACTGAGTGTTTAGCAAGTTCAGCGTCTAACTCTTGCCAAAGGTCAGCATTTTTTAAACCGCCCTTTTTGGTCCAACCCTTTTTCTTCCAACCTTCCATCCATTGCATGGCACCATCCATTACATACTTCGAGTCGGTATATATTTCAACAGGCATATGCCTTGTAATCGCTTTCAAACCTTCAATAACAGCTTTTAGCTCCATGCGATTATTCGTTGTTTCTGTTTCACTTCCATAAAGTTCTTTTTCATGCCCTTTATAACTTAAAACAACGCCCCAACCACCTGGGCCTGGGTTACCACTACATGCACCATCTGTATATAGAATCACTTTGTTCAACGTTAGCCTTATATCTTAAAGTTGTTGGTGGTAACTTAGGCGTTTTTGCCAATTTTGAAAAGGTCTTTGTGCTCCCAAATTCTTTTTATCGCCCTTGATTTCATCATAAAGTCTTGTAGCCATAAAGCGAAGCGCTGCAAGCCTAAGCATATCAGGCAATGCCTTTCTTTCTAATTCGGTCAATTCTCGTCTATGCAAATAACCTTCTAAAAAGCTGTTATAATGTACTTCTGAAAACTCACCTTTTATAAAACCCCAAGCATTTAAAGCAATAGCAAGATCATAAACAAAGTAATCGACACAAGAAAACCAAAAGTCTATCACACCACTTACAAAATTCTCGGTAAACAATACATTATCTTTAAAATAATCCGCGTGAATAAAGCCTGTTGGCAAGCCTTTATGGTATAAACTTTTTTGATATTGAATTTCTTCATTGACCATTTTAACTGCATGCTTGTGGTCATCTGTCAGGTTTTCTGATTTAATCTCATAAATCAATTCACAAATGCTGGGTAAATCAACAGCATTGTCAATTTGAGGCGTTTGAATTGTTAATGAAGTTGTGTGAATATTCGCTAAAGTTTTACCCGCTGAAAAGCATTGTAAGTCAGAAGGTTCGTCAATATCATCACCGTCCATAAATGTTTGTAAAATACATGTTTTACCATTTTCAAGCTTAAAGCGTCTTTGCCCTGTGTGCGCCGCAATAATACGCGGGCAAATAATATTTTCTTCTGAAAGCCTGCACATCATATCCAATATAAATGGGATACTTTCTTGTTCTACACGCCCTTCAAATATCGTTAAAATATATTTTTCTTTATCTGTTTCAATAAAGTAATTTGTATTTTCAGTGCCTTTGTGAATGCCTATAGCTTGTTTTAATGAAGAAATAGAAAAATGAGAAAGAATTTCCACAATTTCAGATTCCGTCAACTGAGTAAAAACCGCCATTTCAAGTGCTTAACCTATATTCAATTTATGAGTTATTTACTATAACTTAAACCACCTTCTTATGCCACCCTTAAATACATTAAATACGCTAAAAACCCATAAGAATATTAGCTTATAGATTAATTAAAGTTAACATTGCAAAAATACGCATATTTTGGCATATTCTAAGCATTAAAACGAAAGAAGTAGAAAATGATTCCTGAATTTGCACAACAAAACGTAAAACGAACAAAAGGTCGCTATGATGTTAGCAATCAGCTTTTTTCACGTGCTGAAGAATTGATGCCAGGAGGTGTAAATTCGCCTGTACGTGCTTTTAATGGTGTTGGTGGAAAACCTGTTTTCATTGCAGGTGCATCAGGTGCAATTATTCAAGATATGGATGAAAACCAATACATCGACTATGTGCTTTCTTGGGGACCAATGATTTTAGGACATGCTCATCCGCATGTTATTAAATCGGTAACTGAACGATTAGCACTCGGAACATCCTTCGGCGCACCAACAGATATGGAAACATATCTCGCTGATATTTTATGTACAAGACATAAAAGCGTGGAACAAGTTCGACTTGTAAACTCGGGTACTGAAGCAACTATGAGCGCCATTCGTTTAGCACGTGGTTTTACAGGTAAGAAAGGCATTATTAAGTGTGATGGCTGTTACCATGGCCATGCAGACTCGCTACTTGTAAGCGCAGGGTCAGGCCTAGCCACTGGTGGGAACCCAAGCAGTGCAGGTGTGCCTGAAGAAATTGCTAAACTTACACACGTTATTCCATTTAACGACAGTGAAGCTTTAGAAACTTTAATTAAAGAAAACCAAGATATTGCATGCTTCATTTTAGAACCCATTGCAGGTAACATGGGGTGCATTCCTCCACAAAATGGATACCTTACAAAGGTGCGTGAAATTTGCACGAAATATAATGTTGTGCTGATTATTGATGAAGTAATGACAGGGTGTCGTGTAGCCTATGGTTCTGCTCAGGAAATTTATAATGTAGAAGCGGACATCACCTGCTTTGGTAAAGTTATTGGTGGCGGTATGCCACTGGCTGCATATGGTGGTAAAAAAGAAATTATGCAAAAACTTGCACCTGTGGGTGATGTTTATCAAGCAGGTACATTATCCGGTAACCCACTTGCCGTTTCGGCAGGTTGTGCAACACTTGAAATGTTACCTAAAGAAGCATACACAAAATTGAACGACATCAGTGTTACAATTGTAAAAGAAATAAGTAATATTTTAACACATCATAATATCGTTCACAGCACCACACAAGTTGGTGGAATGTTCAGCGTTTTCTTCCAAGAAAATGCACCAAAAAACTTCCAAGAAATCAGCAAGCTTCACGTTGCAAAATACAGCAAATTCTTCCATAAACTATTGGATAACGGCGTTTACATTGCACCTTCAGCATACGAAACATGTTTTACATCGCTGGCGCATGATGCTGACATGTTAAACTTAACATTCAAAGCAGTTGAATTAGCTGCAAAGGAGCTGTAAGGATTAAATTATGACAGATAAAAAACGTCAAATTATTGGTGGAAAAACAAAGTTTAAAAGCCAGCTTTCAAAGTCCTCTAAGGAATATTTATTAAGGCAGGCAAAAGACCCTTACGTTAAAAAAGCCATTAAAGAAGGCTACCATTCTCGTGCGGCCTTCAAGCTAAAGGAAATTAACGATAAACATAAAATTATTCGCCCAGGCATGGTTGTTGTTGACCTTGGCGCAGCGCCTGGTGGTTGGTGTCAGGTTGTGAAAGAAGAAATGGCTAAAGGTGGCCGTGGCCTTGGTGGTGGTAAAATTTTTGGACTTGATAAAATTTGGATGGAAGACGTTGAAGAAGTAACCTTTATTAAGGGCGACTTTACAGAAAATGAAGTTTATGAAAAGCTTCTAGCCGAATGCCCAGAAAAAGTAAACGTTGTACTTTCGGACATGGCACCAGAAACCAGCGGACACGACGGAACAGACCACTTGCGTATTATGGGGTTGGTTGAAATGGCAGCCGACTTTGCATTGAACATGCTTAAACCCAAAGGTGCTTTTTTAACGAAGATTTTTCAAGGTGGTGAAGAAATTAAGTTCCGTGAAGAGATGCGTAAGCATTTTGATAAGGTTCAGTTCATAAAACCGAATTCATCACGTAAAGAGTCTCGCGAAGTTTTCCTACTTTGTACTGGTTTTAAAGGATAAAACGAAAACATTAAAAAAGCCTCACCAAAATGGTGAGGCTTTTTTTCGTTTTTAAGCAGAAGCGCCAGGAATAGCCTGACAAGTATTCAAGCTAATGAAGCCTTTATAATAGTATGGGCTTCCTTCTTTTTTAATTGAAGAAATAACTTCACCAATGGCTGAAGCTGTTTCAGCAACATTCAAAATAAATGAATTGGGCAATTGTTCATCCGATTCCTTTTCACTGCAAAGCACAGCAAACAATTTATTGCCCAGCGCCTTTTTAAGAAGCGTTACCAGCTCATCACTGTCTTGTTTAAACCATACAGTTTGATGTTCAGCACCTGAACCATTTTGTTTAGCTGTATAAGCTTCAACATCGGAAGCTTTATGAAAAGTGCGTAACTTATTTTGGTCCGTTACAACAACGGCAACAACATTTTTACCTGTAATTTTTTTAAAAAAACTTTTTACATCTTTTAGAAACTGATTGGACGACATAGACATCTCCTTGAATTCAGATCGCATAAAAGCATAGGTGTTTTGTTACAAGTGTTGGTATACAAGAAAGAAGTTATAAAATCAACCCTTAGCTTAAAGAAAAAGCGCAAGAATTAACCCTTGCGCTTTTCACATTAAAAAACCGGACTCTTAAAAACCTAAGTTCTCTTCAACCAATGCACACAGCATGTGTAAAAATGTAATGTGACATTCTTGAATGTGTGCTGTAGTTGGGTATTCTACACAGAAGTTATAGTCGCATAAACCGTGCAATGTACCACCCTTTTTACCTGTTAAGCTTACCGTTTGAATACCTAACTGTTTAGCGCTTGCAACGGCTTTAATAATGTTAGCACTGTTGCCTGATGTTGAAATGGCAATTAACACGTCACCTGTTTTACCCAAACCTTCCACTTGGCGAGAGAATACTTCATCATAGCCATAATCATTACCAACAGCTGTTAAAATAGAAGTGTCGGTTGTAAGAGCGATGGAAGCCAATGCACGGCGGTTATTCACAAAACGCCCCACAAATTCAGCTGCAATGTGTTGTGCATCGGAAGCACTGCCACCATTACCACAAAGTAAAACCTTGTTACCATTATTAATCGCTTTTGAAACTGTTAAAGCTAACGCTTCAAGCTGAGTAGCATTTTGCATAAAGAAGCCATTCACCGCTTCAATGTGCGCATCCACCATAGATTGGATCATTCCCTGCTTCGAATCACCTTTTGTCATACTTGCGCATGGGTTCATCGTTTCAATTACATTTTCCTGCATATTGCCATACCACTTTTCATTAATTTTCTATGAACATATTAATCCACAACTCAATCACAAGCAAGGATAATATTGTATACGAACCATCTGTCTTACCTGTCTTAGTATTCTCTAAAAGTTTTTTCACAGTAGCAGCATTAAACAACCCACGTATCATTGCCTGCTTTGAAAATAAAACACTGCGAACAAATTCTTCTTCTTTTAAAAGCCAATGCCTTACTGGTGCACCAAAACCAGCTTTAGAACGGTATAAAATTTCAGGAGACAACCTTTTTTCGAATGCCTTTTTAAGCAACCACTTGGCCTCACGCCCTTGCACTTTTTGGTGTAACGGCAATTTAAAGGCAAAATCAATTATTTTTTTAGATGTAAAAGGTGTGCGCACTTCCACGCCTGAAGCCATAGACATTTTGTCTGTATAGTTTAAATTATGGTCTGGTAAAAAACCATGAAGCTCCAAATTCAACTGACGATCCAAACTTGAAAAGTCTTTTGAGCTTTCCAACACTTTCTCCAAATAATCAGCTGTTTGGTGGTCATAAGCTTGCTTTAATTCCGCCCCTAAAAGGGAGTATAGTACTTTAGGTTCTGTATAGTAAAACGCATGTAACAAGCGCTTATCTTTTGGCGATTTCAAAATTTCGTGCAACTTCGATAAACGGCGTTTTAAATATTTTTTATGAGCTAGATTTTTAAGCACACCCACTGCCAAGGTTTGCAATTTTTCTGGTATAAAGTCATATTTTTCAAGCATAGCTGTTACTTGATGTCGGCGGTACCCAGAAAAAACATCATCACCACCAGAGCCTGAAAGCATGACTTTAACGCCCTTTTTTTTGGCTTCTTTACAAATACGTTTTACAAACAACGGTGCAGGGTCGGCTTGTGGTTCATCTAAGTTATAAACCATGTCTTTTAGGTCATGTACAAAGTTTTCTTGAATGGTAATGTGGTGCAAGTTCACACCTGTTTGTTTTGCAACTTGGTTGGCATAAAAAGCGTCATTGCTAAAACCTTCTTCTGCCATTTCTTCACCTTCAAAACCAATACAAAATGTATCAAAAGGTTCGCCTAAATGCTTTTTCATGGATGTTACAATGGCACTTGAATCGACTCCACCTGACAAAAAAGCACCCACAGGCACATCGCTCACCGTTTGGTCGGCAACAACTTCATCAAACAAGCTTAAAAGCTCTTCCGGTGTCTTCTCTTCATGGTTTTGGGTAAGTGGCACGTCATACCATTTTGAAATCAGGCATAAGCAGTCTTCACTCACAGTCATAAAATGTCCTGGTAAAAGCTTTTTAACACCTTTAAGCATAGTGTGTTCACCCGCACACCATAAGTAGCGTACATAGGAAAGCACAGCTTCATGGTCAATTTCCCTTTCAAGCTGTTCTATTTCAAGCAATGCTTTTAATTCAGATGAAAAAACAAACCCTTTGGAGGTTTCAGCATAATAAAAGGGCTTCATCCCCAAATGATCACGTGCGGCAAACAAACTTTTTTCTTGCTTATCCCAAATAGCAAAGGCAAAAATACCATCTAATTTATGTACCATACTTTCGCCGTAAGCATCATAAAGTGGGGCTAAAATTGCGGTATCGGAATTTTCATTAAAAACATAGCCTTTGTCTTTAAGGTCGGCAGCAAGAGCTTTAAAGTTATAAATCTCACCGTTAAAAACAATTTGATAACGCCCTTCAACCGCTTCCATAGGCTGTGATGCCTGCTCTGATAAATCAATAATAGATAACCGACGGTGCCCTAACCCAGCTTCTTGGCACACCCAATGACCAGAACCATCAGGCCCACGGTGTGCAATTTTATCGGTCATCTTTTTCAAGATGCTTTCGTTAAAATTACCAACGTAGCCTGCAATTCCGCACATATGCCTAACAATTCCCTATCGGTTTAAGTTAAAAGTTTACCTTTAAAGGTTTGCCTTCCACCATACTTTGAGAAGCTAAAAGTGTTAAACGACTTGTTTTAAACATACCTTCAACATCAAGCTGATTATTGCCTGAAACAGCACCAACAAATTCTGCAAGTTCATTATTGTGCCCTTTATCCTGAGAGCCACCTAAGAAACCATTTTTCACGCGAATTTTACGGCGCTTGCCATTTGAAATAATAGACGCTTTACGGAAGTTATCAATCACTGCAACGCTTCCACCTGCGTATACTTCAACAAGTTCTTTAGAGAATGAGCTATCTCCTTCTGATGTGTAAAGTAATGTGGCTGTACTACCGTTTTCAAAACGGATAACAATATTGTAAACATCTTGACCTTCGCCTGCGGTTGCATAAACTTCAGTGGGTACTGAACCGGCTAAATAAAGTGCAAGGTCAATAAAGTGACAAGCTTCACCCACCAAGCGTCCGCCACCTGTTTTAGGGTCATTTTGCCAGTTATCACTTTCAAGTTTACCAGCATTAACACGAATCATCACTTGGCGTGGTGTTAGAATTCTTTCAAAATGGTCATTTATTGCCATTGCATATGGTGAATAACGGCGGTTAAAGCCAACCATAAGAACTTTGTTACTGTTGCGGTATTCACGTTCCACCATATCAAGTTCTTCAAAGGTCATACCCAAAGGTTTTTCAACAAAAACGTGTTTACCTGCTTGCAAGGCTTGCCCGACTAAGTTTGCATGTGTGTTATGTTGCGTTGCAATAGCAACCGCATGAGTTGAAGCGTCGTTAATAATTTCGTTTTCGTTACCTGCAACATAATTAAAACCAAATTTATCACCTGCTAAACGCGCACTAACACCACCTTTTGATACAATACCCGTTAAGTCCACTTCATCTGCACCTTTTAGTGCTGGTAACAGAACCCCACGTGCAAAACTGCCTGCACCAATAAAGCTTAAGCCAACTTTACCAGTTACAATTTCAGTTGGACGTAAGTTCATACGTGACTTTAAGCGTTCTTCAAACGGCGACTTATATTCAAGTACCACACCCATGCTTGGAATGTCCTTTGAAAGGACAAGTGCGTAAGCATCCTTCGCTTCTTCAATTGGGAAACTGTGTGAAATAAGCTGTTCAATGTTCAAAGCGCCAGTGCTCATTAAATGAAGGGCTTCTTTTAAGTTTTCACGCTCACACCAACGCACAAAACCAATTGGGTAGTCTTTGCCACGTTCTTCATATTCTTTATCGTAACGACCTGGGCCATATGAACGAGAAATAATAAAGTTCAGTTCTTTTTTCATAAAGTCCGCATATGGAATGTTACTGCCAACTTTACCTGTCATAACAATATTTGCTTTATCACGTGCAAATTGAATAGCTTGTTCGATTGGGTCATTAGAGTCGGTTGCAGCGCAAATAATTACACTGTCAAAACCATTGCTTTCCGTAAATGACTTCACCAAGCTTTCAGTATTACCAGCACTTAAAGCGTGCACCATATCGGCACCTGTTTCTTCAGCTAATTTAATACGCTCTGCATCAAAGTCTACTGCAAAAACCTTACAGCCAGCAGCTTTTAAAAGTTGAACAGTAAGCTGACCCACAAGTCCAAGCCCCATCACCATCACACGGTCACCTAAAGTAACTTTTGCATTGCGAACACCTTGCATGGCAATTGAAACCAATGTTGCAAAAGATGCATGGTTATCTGGCACATTTTCAGGAATTTTAGCCACCAAATTTTTAGGAACAGAATTCACTTCAGCGTGGTTTGCAAAACCAGCACCAGCCATTGCAACACGTTCACCTACTTGGAACTGTCCTTTTAAATTTTCGCCCACTGCTAAAATTTCACCAGCAGCACTATAGCCCAGTGGCAAAGGCTCCTCTAATTTTGAAAACACCGATGAAAGCGTTGCTGACAAACCGTCACGTTGCATTTTATCAAGCACTTTTTGAACAAGGTCAGGACGTTCTTGCGCTTTAGACAGAAGCGACTTTTTCGCAAAATCGATTAACATTTTTTCTGTACCTGCGCTAATGAGAGATGCTTTAGTTGCAACCAAAACCTCCCCTTTTCCAACTTGTGGAGCAGGTACATCTGTTAAATTCATTTGACCGTTTTTAACGCTTTGTAAAACTTGTTTCATTCGTGAATTTCTTTTCTATTTCTATATTTATTTTATAAATTAAAGCCAATTAATTTTCTTTATATTTATTATATGAAAGAACGCGGTTTCTAAAATCGGCTGGCGTGTTTTTAATAGTTGGGTTTGGTACCAAAACATAGTCATAGTACTCAAGCATTTTTTCAATACGTTTAGGGTCGGTGCTTTCCATTAAGGCAATGTAACTTGTCATAAAACGGCCTTTGCAAGCTTCTTTAAAAATGGATAAATCTTTTTCGCTTAGCGGGCGCAAGCGAATGTCAAAAACTATTTCACATTCCTTGGGTATATCATCCCCTGGACACCATAACCTTACACCATGCTTACCAAGGTTCAGTGTACCCACCTGCCCTGCAAATGCACGCTCCAAATTTAATTCAGACGGTTCATTGCTGACATTAATAACAAGTTTTTGTTTTTCAGAGAACATTAGTTAATAGACCCTCTTGTATCGATTAATTGTTTACCCTTTAAATTTTCTAAAGTAATTGTTTTAAAAGCGTCATGGTCGGTTAGCATTACTAGAACATCCGCTTTTTCTAAAATTTCTTCTTGGCTTACAAGTGTAAAACCTTCCAATTCTTCAACATAAGGCTCGCAAGCAATAATATTAGCTTTAAGGGCCGATTTTAAAAGGCTAGCAACTTTTAAAGATGGGGATTCACGCAGATCATCCACATTTGGTTTAAAAGCTAAACCAAGTAAACCAACGGTTGGGTTTTCTTTATTTGTTTTGGCAACCGCTTCAACAACTTTTCCAACAACCCAGTGCGGCTTACCATCATTAATTTCACGTGCTTGCTTCATAAGCTTTGCATTGCCAGCCTTTGATGCTGCAACAATAAACCAAGGGTCAATGGCAATACAGTGCCCACCTACACCAGGGCCTGGCTGTAAAATGTTTACACGTGGGTGGTGGTTGGCTAAACGAATAACATCCCAAACGTTAATCCCCAATTCGTCACACACAATTGAAAGTTCATTGGCATAAGCAATGTTCACATCACGAAATGCGTTTTCTGACAGTTTAACCATTTCGGCAACTTTATCGTCTGCTGGTAAAATAGCACCTTTTATAAATGTGCTGTAAAAAGCCACTGCTTTTTCGGTTGATGCTTCGTTAACACCGCCAACAACACGGTCATTATGAATCAATTCATACAGCGTGTTTCCAGGAATGGCACGTTCTGGGCAAAAGGCATAATGAACTTTACCCTTCAATTCTGGGCGCGTTTTTTCAATAACCGCCATCACATCTTGTCGTGTAGCACCTAGTGCGGAAGTAGATTCCAGAACAACTAAATTCCCTTCTTCTAAAACAGGCGCTAAATTTTCGCACGCACTGTGCACATAGGACATATCGGCTGATTTATCTTCTTCAATAAAAGGTGTTGGTACAATAATAAGATGAACGTCGGCCTTTTGTGGAGATTGAGATGCCTTAAGCAAACCAGAACCAACGGATTCCTCCACCAAATTCTTCAAACCTTTTTCTTCAAAGTGTGGTAACCCTGCGTTAATTTTATCAACCACTTCCGCTTGAACGTCTACCCCTAAAACTTGGTGACCTGCCTGTGCTAAAAGACCTGCAGTTGGTAGGCCTATATAACCTAAACCAATAACATTTACTTGTGCCAAAATGAATACCTTTAATTTCTAATAATTATTAGTTTCAAGTTATATATCTATATGTTTAAAAGGTCAACGAAAAGGCTTTATTTTTATTCATCCCAAATACGCAAAGTGGATGGTGTAAAAGTTTGATATTTCATCGAACCTTTACTTAGAAATATCTTTTGCGCAACTGCACCTTCGTTATTTTTGAAAAATGTTTTACAAGTTCCATTAAAACTTTCATCTCCAATAACCATTGATGCTATTTGACAATCTTCAAGTGACGGTTCCACACCTGCATGAAGTAGTAAAACTTTATGATTATTCCGTTCCACCACACAACCAACAGAATCACAGGGGAAATGTTTTTCATAACCTGTTTCATGCGCTTTGTAATGTTCGAATATGTGCTTTTCACCAACCGAACCATCTTGCTTAAAAACATAATAACCATCACCAGCCTTTCCTAAAAGAATGGTTTTCCCATTTTGTAGCCAAATAATATCCGCCACAGGTACACTTGCATAAGTTATCCAAATAGAAACAGATGTTAATAAAGCAAAAGACAATTTACAAAAACGTTTAAAATAAAGTGAAGAAATAAACAGAAAACAAGCCATACTCAAGTAAACAACTTCCGACTTTTCAACCACAAAATGTCCATAAGGTAAAGCGCTTCCCAAGTAAGCAATATCATTTAAAATATCCACACCATATAGCGCCACTTTAAAAAACAAAGAATGCAAACCGAATGGCATAAATAACAACCCTAAAAAAGCAAAAGGCATTACCACAAAACCAGTCACAGGAATTGCCAACACATTCACAATAAAGCCTGCAAAATGAATTTCACCAAAATGCCAAGCGGCAACAGGCATTGTGGCAGCCCCCGCCACCAGCGATGTTAAGAAAACGCCTTTGGTGTATGTCATACCTTGTATGATTTTAATTTTAGAGCGCACTTCTTTTTCTTTAATTTCATTAAAAAGTGTAAGTGCAAAAACAGCCACGAAAGACATCTGAAAAGAAGCTGTAATAATACTTTCTGGCCATATAAAAAGCACCAATATTAAAGTAAGCATAAGAATGCGCAATGTATTATGTAAACGCCCTAATAAAAGTGCGAAGAAAATAAAGCTAACCATTAAAAAGGCACGTAAAGTTGGTAACGTTGCCCCTGCAATGGCTGTGTAAAACAAACAAGCGAACACTGCTAAAATAGCAGCAGGCATTTTTAAATTATAATTTAAGGCTAAAAACGGCGAAAAGGCTAAAACTTTTCGCAAACCAAAAAAAACAAAACCTGCCACCAAACCAATATGCAAACCTGAAATGGCTAATAAATGTGCCAAGCCACTGCTGCGGTAAGCATTATAAATTTCTTCCGTTAAATATGTGCGCTTTCCTGCCAACAAAGCCACCAAAACAGATTCACTTTCACCAACCTCATCTGTTTCATTTTTATAAACCACTTTACTAGAAATGTTGGTTCGTAATTTTTGAAGCCAGTAACTGTTATGCTTAAAACCTTCTGGCCAACTTGTTTTATAAATACTTCCCATCACAAAGCCTGTGGCACCAATTTCATGCATCCAGTAATACTGCCTTAGGTTAAAGTCCTCCTCAAAGCTTTGCGCTTTTGGTGAAAACAATTTAGCCTCTAAAGATATCCAGTCCCCCACAAAAAAATCCGACAATCGCCCCTCACTGCTGGAAATACGAATTTTCTTAGGCGTTAAAGTTTCATCAACGCCGTATATTTTCACATTTTCAAGCGTTACTTTATCGCGTCCGTCATACGTCGCACTTTTAGCAATTTGCCCCACAACCCAGTGCCGACCCTGTTCATATTTTCGGGGTAGAAAAACAGTTTCTTTGTTTTGCACAACGTAAGCAGTATTGGTTAAAAAAACACAAGAAGAACTGAACAAAACAAAGATTAAAAACACCTTAAAATAAAAACGTGTGAAATAGCTAATCACAAGCGAAACTATTGACAATAATAGAAAGAAAGGTACACTCACCTCAAACGGCAAGTAAAAGTATAAAAATGTACCAATCAATGCACCCAGCGCCATAAATAACGGCACTGCATAACTTTCAAATTGAGTTTTAGGTTGTACATTTTCAAATAACATATACTGCCATATTGTAATGAAATTAAAGGTTTGTAAATGACGAAAATGGTAAAAACACGTTTTGCGCCTTCCCCAACAGGCATGCTACACATTGGCGGAGCAAGAACTGCGCTATTCAATTATTTATTCGCAAAGGCGAACGGTGGTGAATACCTGCTGCGCATTGAAGACACAGACCAAGAGCGTTCCACAGAAGAAAACAAAGAAATTATTAGAGAAGGCTTGGATTGGCTTGGCCTTGGCCCAACAGACGGTAAATGGGTGTTACAGACTGACAGTTTGGAGCGTCACAAACAAGCGGTTCAAAAACTTTTAGATGAAGGCAAAGCATATGAATGCTTTACATCAAAAGAAGAACTTGAAGCCATGCGTGAAGCACAAAAAGAAAAAGGCGAAACCATTCGCTACGATGGTCGACACCGCAACCTCACTGAAGAACAAAAACAAGCCTTCCGTGATGAAGGTCGTGTAGCGGTTATTCGCTTAAAAGTTGAAGAAGAAGGTACAACTTCTTGGGACGATGCCGTACAAGGCACTATTAAAGTACCAAACTACACACTGGATGACTTTATTATTATGCGTGCAGACGGTTACCCAACCTATAACTTTGTGGTTGCACTTGACGACCATGACATGGGCATTACACATGTTATTCGTGGCGACGACCACATAAACAACACCCCGAAACAAATGTTTGTTTACCAAGCTATGGGCTATGAACTTCCAATTTTTGCCCACGTACCAATGATTCACGGTAAAAACGGTAAAATGTCCAAACGTGACGGGGCAACAAACGTCCTTGAATATAAAGAAGCCGGTTTCTTACCAGAAGCATTAAACAACTACCTTATGCGTCTAGGTTGGTCCCTTGGTGATGAAGAAGTTATTTCCATGGAACGTGCAACAGAACACTTTGACATTAACAACGTTAACAAAAGCGCATCTGTTTTTGACCAAGTAAAACTAGAATGGTTTAACGCACAATACATTCGTGAATTAAACGCTGAACAGCTTTTAACACATCTTGAATACTTCTTTACTAAAGAAGGCTTAACACTGAACGATACCATTCGTGGTTATTTATTAAACGGCGGCATTAACGCTGTTAAAAACAAAGCGAAAAAATTACCGGACCTTGTTAAAGCATTAGAATTTTTCTTTAAAGCACCACCATTTAACTTTGAAGAAAAAGAAGTTTCCATACTAGAAACAGATGGTTACAAAAACAACCTACAGCTTTTTGTGAACAAAGCACAAAACATTGAAGGAACAGTAAACCACGACACTGTTTCAGAAATTGTGAGCGAATTGTGTGAGGAAACCGGTTTGAAATTTAAAGATTTTGGCATGCCACTGCGTGTTGCTCTAACAGGTACAACACAAGCACCAGGTGTTGGCGATATTGTTGAAATTTTTGGTAAGGATGAAAGCATAAAGCGTATTCAAAGCGCCTTATAAAAACATCCAACCTCAAACAATAAATAAAAAAGCCCTGCTTATGCAGGGCTTTTCTCGTTTATTAATTCAGCTTATTCGGCCAATTCAGTAGCTTCTGCTTGAGGCGGGAATAAAACATCTCCAATTTTGTCCAGCACAATGGCCAAACCTTTAAAAGACAGAACTGCAACAACAAGCAGCGCCAGCATTGAAACAATGGTCAGCAACATTTTAGCGCCAAAGAAAACAGCAACGCCAATAATCAAACCAAGCACACCGCCAAAGGCCGCATATGTAAAGCCACTGGCTTTTTGCCACGATTCGTTGGCTTCATATTTCATTTCAAACAGGCCGTACGAACACAAAATTGCCAAAACAGGCACAATCACGCTCAGCGCCATGTTAATGTCCAGACCATCCAGTAAACCAAAGCCAGCAACAACCAACAGCGCCACAGCACCAAGTATAGAGTAAACAAGTTTAGACATAATGTCTCCTTGAAATGTAAAAGGAAAAAGAAGTGTCATTTGACGGACTATATGTATGAAATTAATGATAAATTGTCAAGTTATTGACAAAACAAATTCAAATTATTTGAAAAAATAAAGCAAAGTGGTTGTCAAAGTGGTTGTCAAAGTGAATTTTAATACTTAAACTATTAGTAACAAATACTTTAACGTTTATCTTTAAACACTGTGCAATCCATTTGCACCTCAACACCTTACAGGTACTCCCTTGATCAAAAAAACAACTTTTAAGTATGGCACATTGGCACGCCAACTTATTCCAACAGCCCGTACTGTTCATAGCAAAATAAAAAAGGCCAACACACGTAGTGAAGCTGAATCAGTCTTAAACATGTCCCTTTTTTCGCTGTTGCAAATGATTAGTCAAATGCAATCACTGAAGGATGAAGAATCATCGCTGGGAAATGAAAAAGGACAAGAGTGCATGTTCTTTGAAACAGCACTTATTTGCGCAGGTTTGGCTGTGCGATTCATGCAAATGCGTGTTGTTACACCAGAAAACAAGCCCGAGCTTTTAAAGCTTACAGCTGGTGTTTACGAGCATCTTAAAAAGTCTGCAAAAACAATCGAGTAAAAAAAGCCCGCATTTGCGGGCTTTTTTTACTTTAAGAAGCTAACAACTTGGCAGCGGCGGCTTTTGCCTCAGCCGTAACATCACGCCCTGATATCATGCGTGATAATTCATCCAAACGCTCCTCGTCTGAAAGTTGAACAAGCGTTGTTCTGGTTGCCTCACCATCGGATTTTTTAAATATTTTAACGTGCCTATGCCCTTTTGAAGCCACCTGCGCTAAATGCGTTATTGAAAAAACTTGATGCTTTTCAGACAAGTTCTTCATAGCAAGCCCCATGGCTTCAGCCACATGGCCACCTACCCCCGTATCAATCTCATCAAACACAAGGCTTGTTGCAGCAATGTCTTTATAAAACACTTGTTTTAAAGCAAGCATTAACCTAGACACCTCACCACCAGAAGCAACTTTAACAAGGGGCGCTAGCGGTTGCCCTTTATTGGTAGCCACCATAAACTCAACACGTTCAGCACCTTTATCGTTCCAGTCTTCACTGGCAAGCGGTAACAAATGTGCTTCAAACCTTGTTTCAGGCATTTCAAGAAAGGCAAGCGACTTTTCAACTTCTTTTGAGATATCCTTCGCCACTTTTTGACGTGAGGCTGTAAGTTTTTGGCAAACCTCTTCATAGGATACACGCAAAGCCATGACTTCATGTTCTAAAGAAGAAATATCACCTTGCAAGTTATTCAATCCTTCCAACCTCTCCTGCATTTCTGATAGTTTTTCAGGAAGCTCATCAATGGTAATGTTATGTTTACGTGCAATGTCCTTTAAAGCAAACAAACGGTCATCCACCTCTTTCAAACGTTCTGGGTTAGATTCCATATTTTCACCCAAACGCTCAACATCGTTTACCAGCTCTGAAACCTCAAGTGAAACACTTGAAAAACGTTCACAAAGATTATTCATCTCAGAAGAAACCTCTGCAAGTGGTGAAAGTGCCGACTCTGCATGACGCAAAGCAGATGCAATATCAAAATCTCCCGAAAGAACACCAAGCGCTTCATTTAAAGCTATTGTCATTTTTTCAGATGACATTAAAAGCTTGCGCTCATCCGCCAGCTTTTCAGCCTCCCCTACTTCAACATTTAATTTTTCAAGCTCATCAATGTAAGCACTCAGTAAAATTTGCTCATCGGCTTGGTTTTTAATGCGCTCTTGGGCATCTAGTAATTTATTATAGCTCGAACGCCAAGCGTTATAGGCTTTTAAAACAGCGCTACGTTCAGTTTTTAACCCACCGAATTGATCTAACATGTTCACATGATTTACAGGCTTTAAAATCAGCTGACCATCATATTGCCCATGAATATCAACCAACTTTTCACCTAAAGACTGCAACTGTGTTTGTGTAACTTGCGCACCATTGACAAAAGCACGGCTTTTATCACGACTTAACACACGGCGCAAGAAAAGCTCACCATCTTCAAGTTCTAGGCCATAGTCGGATAAAATATCACAAACAGGGTGTTTTTCATCAAGTGAAAAGCGAACTTCAATAGAAGCTTTTTCAGCACCATGGCGAATTAAAGAAGTGTCAGCTCTTGCACCTAACCCAAGTGAAAGCGCATCAATGAGCATAGATTTACCAGCACCTGTTTCACCCGTAATAATGGTAAAACCTTCTTTAAAGGTAACCGAGCATTGCTCAATTAAGCCGACATTGTGAATGTTTAAATGCGCTAGCATTCCAAGTAAACCTTAGTTATGTTGTTCAGAAACGGAACTTTTAATACCTTTCCAGATAGAGCCTAACCATGAAGTTTCTTCTACCTGTGTTGGTACTTTAAGGTTACGTTCACCCAGCAAGGCATATGCCTTCGCATACCAAGAAGAACTTGGGTAGTTGTAACCTAAAACAGCTGCTGATTCAGTGGCTTCGTCTTCAATACCAAGCGCTAAATAGCTTTCAGTAATACGGTATAAAGCTTCTGGTGTTTGGCTTGTTGTTTGGTAATTTTCAATAACCGTACGGAAACGATTAATGGCAGCCATATAACGTTCATCTTTTTGGTAATAACGACCCACCATCATTTCTTTGCCTGCCAAGTGGTCTAAGCATAGTGTAATTTTAAGTTTAGCGTCTTTGGCATAGTCAGAAGCAGGGTAACGCTCTGTCAGCTCATTAAACGCTTTAAGCGCCTCTTCCGTAAATTGCTGGTCACGACGTACATCGCTAATACGGTTATAGTGTGACATACCCTTTAAATATAGCATGTATGAAATATCTTTATGACCAGGGTGTGATGCGATAAAACGGTCCGCAGCTGGAACAGCTTCGTCATAACGTTCGCTGGTGTAAAGAGCAAAAACAACCATCATTTGTGCGCGCGTAGCCCAGCCCGAATATGGATGTTGACGCTCTAGTTCTTCAAAAGCGTGAATAGACTCACCATAAGAGCCTTCAGATAAATAATCCATTCCTTGGTTATAAAGTAGTTCAACTTCACCCACCAATTCTTTGTTTTCAGTCGTTGAAGAACAAGCGGTAAGAGCCATAGATGCAACGATTACTGATAGCTTAAGGAATTTCATATTATAACCTTTATTTTTTATGATTTTTAAACCTCACAAAATTAACATTTTTAAAAACGGTTTTCCACTTTAAAAACAAATTTTAATGACTTTACATCCTTTAGGGCTTGTTAAATTAAATTGATAAGCATATATAGTAACTTAACTGGGATTAAACCCTTTACTTTACATGCCTTTCAACTGCTACCAAATGTAGCTAAGGACCTTTTATGCATTGCCCCCAATGCCTTGCCCTTGAAGATGAGTTAAACAAAGCTTATGTCGAAATTGAACAACTAAAGGCGGAACTATTAAAGGTTAAACGTACGAACCCTCTAACAGGTCTACCGAACAAAGTTGCATTAAATGAGAAGCTAAGAGAAGCCCTGGCACAGTCAAAACGTGGCCGTAAAACATACATTCTATTCATTGATTTAGATAATTTCAAAGAACTGAATGATACTTACAGCCATGAACTGGGTGACGAAGCGCTTAAAGCTGTTGCACTAACTTTAAAAAACACTGTTCGTTTGACTGATACTGTTTTTCACATGAGTGGTGATGAATTCGCGGTGATGGCAGAGACAAAGAATGTTTCCGCTGTTCTCTATAAAATTATAGATGCAATACAGAATACATCCGTACAAGTAAATGAAAAAAATATCATTAACTTAGGCGCATCTATAGGTTTTAACCTTATTGAGGGGCCTGATGTACGCACTGTTTTAGAAGGGGCTGATAAATCCCTTCAATCCGACAAGCACATGCGTGAAATTCAAGGTTTTCGACACAAACGTGTTTAAATTTACGCCCACCATCGAAATATAAAAAAAACACCCTCAAAATGAGGGTGTTTTTATTCGATACATAGTTAATAATTACCAGAACCCGAGGGATTGCCCCATATAATAGCCTGAAATAAGAAGAATCATCCCAACAACACCAATGGTTATCCCTTTCACACTTAAAAAAGGTTTATCATTTTTTGTTTTTTCATCTGAAACTTCAACATCACGTTCCGCATAGTCTTTCGGCGCTTGTGGTTCTACTTCTTGCGCCTGAACTTTGGGTGCTGAATCTCTTTTGGCATCCAGCTCCATAGCTGCCGATGCCGCTTCTGGCTGGCATGACGACGTTTCTTCAGCTTTCGTTGCGCTTTCGTTTGCATTTGAACCATCCTGTTTTTGCTTTGCTTTACGGCTTCGCATTTGACGTTTTCTTTGAGACTGCTTACGGTTATATGAATTTGACATCATAATCTCCTAAGGAAAGAAAAAAGCAAAAGATATTTTGCTTTTAAGGTCAATGCCTAATGTCATCATTAGGCTATAAAAAATAAAGTATCTAAATATGTATACATAATTTATACACGCACAATCTCAAACATTCAAGAATTATTTTTTAGATGCTTTTGAAGGCTTTTTAGCTGTTTTAGCTTTTATCTTTTTTTCAGCAGCTTTTTCAGATGCAATACGCTGAGCAGTTATAGCCTTAGCTTCTTTCACATCTTTACTTGTAACTTTTGGCACAATCACATTTTCACGGTCTTGTTTTTTCTGTTCTTTTTGTAAAGCGTCGTAACCTTCAGCTGTGGTAGGAGTAATAATACCTGCTGAAATCACCATTTTAACACCTTGCTCCACAGTCATATGCAGAGGCTTTAATTCAGACCTTGGCACAAACAATAAAAAACCTGAAGTTGGGTTTGGCGTTGTTGGTAAAAACACGTTCACTAAATCACATTTTTGACTACGCCCCACTTCACCCTTTGTTTCCCCTGTTACAAAAGCAATAGCCCAAAGCCCTGGGCGCGGGTATTCAACCATCACAACCTCACGAAATGAAGAAGAATTTGAAACAGAGACTGTATCAATCACCTGTTTAACTGCACCATAAATAGAACGCACGCCTGGAATGCTTGTAACAATATTTTCAGCCCATTTCACAAGCTTTGCACCCACAAAGTTACGTACAGAAATACCAATAAACACAAGCGCTAAAACACCCATAAACAACTCAACACCGGGGATATCATATGGCAAGAAATTGCTTGGTGCAAAACGTGGTGGGAAGAAAGATTCCGCAACATTATTCACAACACTCACTGTAAACTTAATAATATAAAAAGTAATAATAATTGGTAAAACAACCAATAAACCTGTTAAAAAGCAACCACGCAACCAAGACAAAAACCCTGGTTTTTTAGTTTGTGTATTTTTACTAGATTTTTTTTGTTTTTTCGCCATTTTTTTTACCCTGTTTTATATTGCAATAGAACTATAAAGCACAAACAAGTTTACGACAATCATTACTTTAAAACGATTATACATGCGGTGCAATGTAATGTGGCACAATACCCGTTTTCTCAATATACTCTTTTGCTAAACCACCCGTAAAAATCCCGCTTTCAACAAGCAAAGTTTTAAAACCCATATTCAAACCACCTAAAATGTCGGTGTGTAAGCTATCGCCCACCATCAACACATTTTCAGGCTTACCTTTATAATCCATAAAATCCAATGCATATTGGAAAATTTTAGCATCAGGCTTACCTAGAAGTGTTGGCTTTTTACTAAAGCCCGTCCGCATATAAAAGTCGTGCATGTAAAGGCCAGGTGTTGGCACAAAAACACTGCCACTTGGCGCGCCCACATCGGGGTTTGCAATCAACACTTCTTCTAATTTTTTAGCAGATGTAACTAAATTGTCTTGCCAATTTTTTTGCCAACCAGCACCCACCAAATACATTAGTCTTTTAACATCAGCATGCAATAAACCTTCCGTTGCATTCAGGTTATGTATTTTAGGAAAATCGTCTTGAATTGGGTTTTGACCATAACAAGTTGCCGCAATGTTTTCATGACTATCTGTATTTTTAAGGTAATGTTCTGTCACATCTAAGCTAGTTACAATTTCTGATTTTTTAAAACCAAATCCAAGTTTTTGATACTTCCCTTCCACCGTACGCCAACCATTCATACTGTCATTTGAAACAATGCAAAAAGGAATATTTTTTTTGCGTAACATATCAATCGCATGTAAAGCTTCATGAATAACTTCTGGCCCACGGCATAGCACACCGTAAGAATCAAGAAGCACCAATTCCACACCATCTAAACAGCCTTCTAAAGAAGGTACTTCTCTGGATAACTTTGGCATTTCACTTGGGTATTCATACCAATGTTTACTTGTTTCATATACGCTTATAATATCATCTAACTGCATGATACATTCCCTTATATTTGTACAAACAATGGTTCGTGTAAGTTTGCCATTTGCTCTTTAAGGTCAAGCAAGTGACGGTTCCAAAAATCAATATCTTGAAAAAATGGAAAACTGCGTGGAAAAGCTTTATCTTCCCACCTTTTAGAAATCCACGCCGTGTAATGAATCATACGCAATGTACGAAGGGCTTCAACCAATTGAAGCTCACTGTAATCAAAGTCTCGAATTTGGGTATATCCCTCTAACAGCAAACCAAACTGCTTCGCCATTTCAGCCCTATCTCCATTAACGAACAACCATAAGTCTTGCACAGCAGGCCCACTCATAGAATCATCTAGGTCCACGAAGAAAATATCACCATTATCTAAAATATTCCCAAGGTGTGCGTCTCCGTGCAAACGAAGGTTAAACTGTCTATCACCCCAAATGGCGTCTAGATGGGTTAAAATATTTGTAACAGTTACATCGTAATTTGTTAACATATCCGCTGGTATGTGACCACTTTTGCGTAAGTGAACCAAATTGTCCCACCCCATAGACTTAACCGTAAGTGCAGGACGGTGGGAATAATGATCCCATGAACCAACGGTATGGATACGTGCAATTAAACGCCCCATATGACGAAAGTCTTCCTCTGTTTTTAGCTCAATGGAACGACCGCCACGTTTAGGATAAAGGCTAAACAAATAACCTTCATATTCAAATATAGTTTCACCATCAATTTCCATAGGTGCAACCACAGGCACTTCATGTTCTTCTAATTGTAAAGCAAATCGATGCTCTTCTAACAACTGGTCTTTGCTCCACCTAAAAGGGCGATAAAATTTTACAATAACATTTTCATGGTCTTCAATTCCTACATCATACACCCTATTTTCATAAGAATTTAATGTGAAAAAGTTCCCTGTACATTCAAAACCTAAAGACTCCACAGCGTTTAAAACCATCTCTGGAGAAAGGTTGCCATAAGGCTCGGAAATATTTAAAGCTTGTTTTTGCATAGGTTACATCTTAGTCAGAATTCATAATTTTCACAAAAGATTAATGAAAACCATTTGCATTTGTTGTATTATATTTAAGCATTAAATAATAAGGATATTCCATGAAGGACTTTGCAAAATTACACCCACAGCTTAATGAACTTCTTTCACAAGTGTATGTATATTTTCCCGAATTTACAAAATACAACAAGCAAATTGAAGCATTAACACCGTATGCCATTCAAGCATTTGCTATTTTTATTCTTTTTATTGTTGCCAAAGCACTTTCAAAAGGAACAAGCAACTTTGCCTTAAACCATAAAGCAACCTTTTTTAAATACTTAGGTGCCTTAAACACATCTAGTTTTGCTGTTGCGCTCTTATTACTTTTAAGTGCTACACTTAAATACATTGATTTTGGTGCCAGCTTAGTGGATGCATCCATTTTAATCCTAGCAATCCGCGCTTTACCAAACATGGTCAACCACACAAACCTAAAGGATGTTTCCAAAAGAAGGTTTGTTATTTTTGGATGGATTATTTTAGCCCTTTTACTCACCAAAAGCATGACCCCTATTATTGACTTTTTAGACACTGCCAAATTCGGCGTAGGAGAAAAGAACATTTCTGTTTGGGCCATTATTAAAGCTGTTATTATTTTTGTGATGTTGATTTGGTCTGTTGGAAAAATCACAACAATTGTTGAAAGAAACTACCTAAGGAACAACCGTAAAATTTCACCTTCTGCACGCACTTTAATTGTTAAAATAACCCATATTTCAGGGCTTGTTATTGCCTTTATGATGACCCTTGACATTATTGGTATAGACTTAGCAGCCTTTGCATTCTTTGGTGGTGCTTTAGGTATTGGTATTGGTTTTGGTTTACAAAAAGTTGTAGGTAACCTTATTAGTGGCATGATCCTTATTATGGATAAATCTATCAAGCCAGGTGATGTTATTACATTGGCTGATACATATGGTGAAGTAACCGCTTTACATGCCCGCTACGTTGTTGTGCGTAAGCGTAACGGCACAGAAGTTCTTATTCCCAACGAAACATTAATGACCAATGAAGTAATTAACTGGAGTTACGAAAACAAAAACGTACGTATTGTGGTTGAAGTGGGTGTTAGCTATGACAGTGACCTTGAACGTGTGCAACAAATTTTACACGATGTAGCCGTTGAATGCCCACGCGTGCTAAACGAACCCGACCCGAAAGCCTTCATCACATCTTTTGGAGACAGCGGCATTAACTTTGAAATTCGCTTCTGGGTAAACGACCCTGAAGCAGGCATTGGTGCCATTCGTAGCGAGATTTTCATGCAGGTGTGGAAACGCTTTAAAGCTGAGGGCATTGAAATCCCATTCCCACAGCGTGTGGTGCATATGGCCGATGATACCAAAAAAGAAAAAGCACTTAAAACGCTTACCATCAAAACAGAAGGTGAAGCATAAAAAAAGCCCTCCACATGGAGGGCTTTTCATTCGATGGCTTAAACCTTTAAAACCAAGGTTTTCTTTTGACATACGTGTAAAACTCTTTTATTTCTGCGCGCCATGTGTACATGTAAAAGGCAATACAACTCCATACGACCAGGTGAGCAATTGATATCCGAAAGTCAAATATAGTATCAAAAATAAAGCTCAAAGATAAAACTGTCATAATGCACTGCAATATAACCGAAAAAAGATAAAACTTGCACCCTATTGCATAAAGCATTAGCTCTCGCCTGCAACACTGTACAAAAATTAAGAAGATACTCATTAATGACAAGAATGTCGCAATATTGGTCAAACTCAAGACAAGCAAAACTGCGTTAATAATGCTGTTGTTAAACGCAATTTGTTCTTTCTGCTCTTCCGTCTCTGGGAAGTTCCAGCGCAATTCGCCAGTGAATGTTTTATCAGTAAATGGAATTTTAATTTCCATGATATTCCTCCTAAAGGAAAAAAGGGAATAATGTGAATATATCCAATATTATGTAAGCATAAACACCCTTTATTTCAACATCCTAACAACAATTAAAAGCACAATGTATACATGTGGTATATTTATTTAGACAAAAAAACATCACACCCACCCTATATTGTGTTTTTTTGTGTTGATGAATACAATTTATTAAGGGATAATTCACTTACCTTATCGGGTGATTGCGATGACCTGAGCTCACGTTTCGAAGCTCATTATCTGTTTATACGTTCTGGATTAAACCTGCAAAAATAATAATAAAAATTAACGTTTGTAGGCTGTAAAGCATAAATGTAATAATAATAAAAACATTTGAAACACCTATGAGAATAGGTTTGAGGGAAGCTTTATAGAAAACCAACTTCAAGCGACTTAAAGGAATCACTTTTACCCAGAAAAAAAGTGGTTCTTTTTTATTTTCCTTTAGGCGTACCTTGATGAAAAATTATCTGCCATTTACCACCTTCAAACTTCCATAAAGAACTGCGAAGAGCTTCTTTTACAATATTCTTTTTTATATCAGTTGTTTTAGTTTCAAACAAAACCCGTACCAAACCCTCTGTCAAAACTTTCACAGAAAAGTTAAAAGCTTCAATATCCACAGTTTTCGAGGTACTTAATCCCTTTAAAGCGTCTAACTTTTTATATGTCGTACCACTTTGTGTAATCTCCATAAAATCGTCGTGTAAAAGCTCATTTAATTTTTCACGCGACATACGAATTTCATCGATTATCAGCTCTTTTTAAAGATCAATAAACTTCTGCATTTCCATTTTGAACTCTCCCTCATCTTATAAAGGCATTATATAACAATGTATATAAAACTGATAAATGGTAATTGCTATAAATTGAACACCTAAGGATTTTATAAATGATTAGAGAATCTCAACACCTGCGATAGATTCCAGCTGATACATCAAACGCTTACCTGCTTGTACAGGACGGTTTAAACCAACCACCACCTCACCAACATTCGGTGCATTGTAAGTAACCTTACACTCTGTTTGACCACTTTCTTGCCCTGCCCAAATTTCCTTTAGTTTTTCAATTGCACTTACATCTTTAAGGTGAATGTGCAATGAATTTTCTGAAGAAAGTGTACTTTCAAGGTCTGACATATCTTCCACATTCATGCGTACACGCTCCCCATCCACACCAAGTGAAATTTTCATAAAGACAGGGCGTCCCTTATCAATTGTTTCTTCAAACTTAATATAATCTTTCGGGAACACAGCCACCTCTTCTTGCCCTGATGTATCAGAAATAAGAAGAATCGCCATACGGTCGCCACGTTTGGTTTTAAGCTCACGTTTTTCGTGAATAATAGCCGCAATTTTTGCTTTTTTAATATCATCTAAAGCAAGGGCATTCAAGTTTGCGACTTCCTTTAAATCTCGCTTCGCGCGAAGTTCGGCATCATAAATATTTAATGGATGTGAAGACAAATAAAAACCAATAGCTTGCTGTTCCCTATCCAAAGCTTCAAACGGGTCCCATTTATCCACATCTAAGCGTAGTTTCGGACGCTCCAATATCACTTCACCACCACCAAACAAGCCAATTTGGTCACTGTTTTTTTCTTTATGGTAGGTTTGCATATAAGCCAGTAAAATATCGGTATTTTTAAACAACACTGAACGCTCATAGCCCATCGCATCGAAAGCACCTGCTTTAATAAGAACTTCCAACTGCCTGCGGTTCATATACTCAGGTGGAATACGTTCCATAAAATCATAAATGTCTTTATACTCACCGTTTTCTTGACGCTCTTTTTCAATAAACGCAACAGCGTCTTCACCACTTCCCTTTAATGCCGCAAGTGCAAAGCGAACAGAATCACCATTTTCAACACGAAACTCTAGACCAGACTTATTAATATCAGGGTTTAGAAGCGGCACTTTCATACGTTCTAGTTCACGTTTAAACTTAAGAACCTTATCGCTGTTACCACGGTCAAGCGTCATGGAAGCTGCCATAAATTCAAGCGGAAAATGTGCTTTTAAATAAGCCGTTTGATACGACACCCACCCATAAGCAACGGTGTGCGCTTTGTTAAAACCATAACCCGCAAAGTTAGCCATTAGGTCGAAAATAGCGTCAGATTCTTCGCGCTTTAAATTATGTAACTTTGCAGATCCTTCAGCAAAAATTTCACGGTGTTTTGCCATTTCAGATGGTTTTTTCTTACCCATAGCACGGCGCAACATATCGGCCCCACCAAGGCTGTAACCTGCCATAACCTGCGCCATACGCATCACTTGCTCTTGATAAACAGGCACACCGAATGTTTCACCAAGAATCGGTTCTAACGCTGGGTGTGGGTATTTAGCCTCCTGCCTACCGTGCCTACATTCAATAAAGTCATCTGTCATACCTGACTCTAAAGGTCCCGGCCTGTAAAGTGCTACAACATCTGAAAGGTATGAGAATTTATCAGGTTCCATACGTACAAGGAAGTCTTTCATCCCTTTACTTTCCACCTGAAACACACCAATTGTATGCCCAGCTTTTAACAGGTCGAAAGTTGCCTTATCTTCCATAGAAATAAGGTTGATATCGAAGTTATATTCAGGTTCGTCGCCACGTTCACGAATAAAGCGCATGGCTGTTTGAATAACGGTTAACGTTTTAAGCCCCAAGAAATCAAACTTTACAAGCCCCGCAGGTTCAGCGTCATTCATATTTAACTGAATAGCTGGCATTGGAGATGACGGATCTTTATAAAGCGGGCAAATTTCGTCAATAGAACGGTCTGCAATAATAACACCGGCTGCATGGAGTGATGTATGACGGTAAGCCCCTTCTAACTGCATGGCAGTATCAAGAACGGCTTTAATATCTTCATCATCATCGTAAAGGGCACGTAAGCGTTCATCATCTTCCATTACACCTTCAATGGTAAAGTTCCCCGGTCCTTCTGGTACAAAAGCTGCCACACGGTTAACCTGTGAATAAGGCATTTCCATCACACGCCCTACATCACGAATACAAGCCTTTGCTTTCAGAGTACCGAAAGTTACAATTTGCGATACTGCTGGGTCGCCATATTTTCGGCGCACATAGTCAATCACCTCACCACGACGATCACGACAAAAATCAATATCAAAATCGGGCATAGAAACACGTTCTGGATTCAAGAAACGTTCAAAATACAAATCAAATGGAATAGGGTCAATGTCGGTAATATCTAAACACCAAGCCACCAAAGACCCCGCACCAGAACCACGCCCTGGCCCAACTGGAATGTCATTTTTTTTAGCCCAGCGAATAAAGTCGGAAGTAATTAAAAAGTAACCTGGGAAACCCATGCCCGTAATAATGCCAATTTCATAGTCTAATCGCTCATTATATTCTTTCCATTTTGCTTCAATTTCCTCTTCACCATCGCAGGTTGGTTTAACAAAAGTTTCAAAGCGGGGTTTCAAACCTTCTTTGGCTTCATCAATCATAATTTGGTCAACGGTGCGTTCATCGCCATCTTCTTTAAACCATTGCGGCATATAATATGTACCTAGCGGCACTTTAAAGGCACAACGCTTCGCAATTTCTAAGGTGTTTTCTGTTGCTTCAGGCAGGTCCTTAAAAAGTTCCAGCATCTCTTCTGGTGACTTGAAGTAATGTTCAGCTGTAAATTTACGGCGGTTTGGATTGGAAACCGTTGTTCCATCCCCAATGCCCAACATAACATTAAAAGCCTCTTCGTTTTCCTTTTTCAAAAAGCGAACATCGTTGGTGGCAACAAGTGGAATATTATGTTGATATGCCCAGTCTAACAGATATGGTTCAGCCTTTATTTCTTCTTCCATACCATGACGTTGAAGCTCTATATACAATCGGTTTTTATCGAAAATACTTTTTAAAGTTTGAATAAATTTTTCAGCATTTTCAAACTGGTCTTTACCAATAAGCTTACCTACAAAACCTTCACGTGCACTGGCTGTTAAACAAATAAGGCCTTCAGAATATTGCTTTAAAGTTTTAATTGAAATTTGAGGCGTGCCCAACTTATCCCCATTTAAAGAACCAATAGAAGAAATTTTTGTTAAGTTACGCCAACCTTTTTCATTTTGAATAAGAAGGGTAATAAGGCCTGTTTCAGCAACCAACTGGTTTGGGTCGTCTTTTTCCATGGTAATGGAAACACCAGAACCAATAATTGGTTGCACGCCAAAATCTGGAATTTTTTCACCGATTTCAACCGAACCGAACAAGTTATTTGTATCTGCCACACCAATAGCAGGCATGCTATATTCAGCCGCTTTTTTACCAAGCGCTTTAACCGAAGGAATAGCTTCTAACAAAGAATAGCTAGAATGTGCATTTAAATGCACAAATTTTGCCATTGGTGGTTTCGGTGTCGTTTCATCACTCATGACTTAACACACCTTTTTCCATGGTAAACACTTTATCCATCCCCTTAGCCATTTCATGGTTGTGCGTAACCATTAAAATAGAAAGACCTTCTGCATCCACCAAGCCCTTCAACAGTTTTGAAACGTCCATTGCTGTTTGCGGGTCAAGGTTACCTGTGGGTTCATCTGCAAGCAAAAGCATAGGCTTATTCATTAACGCACGAGCAATAGCTACACGCTGTTGTTCACCGCCACTCATTTGTGAAGGAAAATGACCTTGACGATCCAAAAGCCCAACCTTTTCAAGTAAGGACAATGCATACTCTTTATCCTCAGGTGACACTCGTCCTTTAATTTTAGCAGGAATAAGCACATTTTCCAGTGCTGTAAAATCGCCAAGTAAATGATGACTTTGATAAACGAAACCAAATTTTTCCAGACGCACATTTGACTTTTCGCGGTCGGACATTTTAGAAGCATCTAAACCTTCCACATAAATGTCGCCCGATGTAGGGGAGTCAAGAAGACCAGCAATTTGTAAAAATGTACTTTTACCGCTTCCGCTTTGACCAATAATGGCAATTTGTTCACCCTTACCAACCGTAAGGTTCACACCCTCAAGCACATTTAAAGTTTCAGCGCCCGAAGTAAAGGACTTATGTAAGTTTTCAATTTTTAAAAGGTTACTCACTACGCAACACCTCCACAGGGTCAAGTTTTGCAGCACGGCGCGCAGGCTCTAAAGCGGCAGCCACAGAAAGAACCATTGAAATAATAATTGTTAATCCAATATCGTTCCAATTAACAGCGGTTGGTAGTTCTTCTAAAAAGTAAGCTTCCCCACTGAAAATAGAAACTCCGAAAATGCCCTCTAAAACGCTTACAATGCTTTGCAAGTTATAAACAATAACCAAGCCCGAAACAACGCCAAGGGTTGTACCAATAAGCCCAATAATAGAACCGCCAAATGCAAACACTTTTAAAATATCGTGCTTACCAGCCCCCATACTTCTTAAAATAGCAATTTCACCACGCTTGCCGTTTACGCTCATCATTTGACCTGTTAAAACATTAAAAGATGCAAGCGCAACCAAGAGCGATAGAATAATAAACATTGAGACCTTTTCAACCTCTAGGGCTTCAAAGAACTGCTGGTTGCTGTCCTTCCAAGTCATCACATAAGCGCTTGGATTTCCAATTTCCCTTTCAAGCAATGCACGGTACGTTGAAATTTTCATCGGGTCAGTAACCTTTAGTTCAATTCCTGTTACGTTATCCCCCATTTTAAGGAATTTTTGTGCTGTGGGCATGGACGTGTAAACCCACGTTTCATTGTAAAGATTCATCCCAACATCATAAACTGCAACAACTTTAACTTTAACCATACGCGGAATAAAACCAAATGGCGTGGTAGAGCCTTGTGGCGCCACCAAGTTAATAACAGAGCCAACACCGGCTTGAATTTTATGGGACAATTCTTTACCAATTGCAATGGTATTCATTTCTGAAAGCTTTGAAAGGTCTCCCGCCAGTAAAAAATTATCTTTAAAGACAAAGTTTTTACGTTTTTCAGGGTCAATTCCACGTAGTAAAACACCAGAAGCGGAACCACGATTCATAACCAACGCTTGTCCTTGAACAAAAACCTCAGCTTTTTGTGTAAAATCTAATTTTTCCAAACCAGTGGCAAGTTTTTCAGCTTCTGCTGTTTGAGCATAAGGAACATGCGCTGTGGCATGCCCACTCATCCCCAAAATTTTACCCATTAACTCCCCACGAAATCCATTCATAACCGACATAACAATAATAAGTGCAGCAACACCCAAAGTAATACCAATGAGTGAGAATGTTGACACAACCGATACAAACCCCTTACGAGCCCTAAAGTATCGCCATGCCATGTAGGTGTGAAATGACATTAAGCCGCTTTACCTATAGTTACAGTAAAAGATTGTGGTAATTCCCCAAGTGGTAGTTCCATTTTTTCACCTGTTTTACGATTCTTCCATTCCATAACGCCATTTTCAAGCCCTTTTGGCCCAATAACACATTGCCAAGGTAAACCAATAAGATCCATTTCATTAAACTTTTGACCTGGCGAAACATCACGGTCATCTAATAAAACTTCAATACCTTGAGATTGCAAGTCGGCATATAGCTTTTCAGCGGCTTCCTTAACATCGTCGTTTTTCATTTTCATTGCAATGATACCCACTTTAAACGGCGCAATTGAATCTGGCCAAACAATACCATTTTCATCGAAGTTTTGTTCAATAGCTGCCGCTACTAAACGAGAAACACCAATACCATAGCACCCCATTACAACGGGAACAGGTTTACCGTCTTGAGCAACAACTGTTGCGTTCATTGGTTTAGAATAAACATCTTCAAGCAAGAAAATGTGCCCTACTTCAATACCTTTTTTCTGTTCAAGCTGATCTTTAGGTTTTGGTGCTTCGGCTTCAACATATTTTTCAACGTTTACAGCATAGTCACCTGTTGGGTCGAACAATAAATCATCTTCACCTGTTTCCGCCAAAACGTGAAACTCGTGTGAGTAATTACCGCCAATAGCACCTGTATCGGCTAAAACTTGACGATACTCCAAGCCTAAACGTTTAAAAATAGCATGATAAGCTAAACGCATTTTTTCATATGACTCTAATGCACTTTCGCGGCTAACATCAAAGCTGTAGCAGTCTTTCATCATAAATTCACGGCCACGCATTAAACCAAAACGCGGACGAATTTCATCGCGGAATTTCGTTTGAATTTGATAAAGCATTACAGGTAACTGCTTGTAGCTTTGAATGTTATTACGGTACAGGTCTGTCACCACTTCTTCGTGTGTTGGGCCAAGGCAGAAATCACGGTCGTGACGGTCCTTAATGCGGCAAAGTTCTGCGTCCATTTTATCCCAACGGCCTGTTTCTTGCCAAAATTCAGCAGGTTGAATCATTGGCATCAAAATTTCTTGTGCGCCTGCACGGTTCATTTCTTCACGCACTATATTTTGAACATTTTGTAAAACTTTTAAACCAAGCGGCAACCAGTTATAAACACCACTTGTTACTTGACGGATCATACCCGCACGCAGTAGTAAACGATGCGACGGAACCTGAGCCTCAGCTGGGTTTTCTTTTAAAGTTGGTAAAAATGTTTGTGAAAGGCGCATAGAACCTATTTCCTTATATAAAATTATTTAGCATATGACCGACAATGTCATAACAAATAACAGCATAGAGAAACAGCCCAAAAAGTCAACGCATTTAGCGTTAAAAATGCACTTAAAAAAACACAAAAATGAACCATAAAGCAACTTTATTCAAACAAGTCACACCCGCAACAATACAAACCAACATGAGTTTTTTTATTTTTGTGCATAAACACTATTGACAAGAAAAATTTTCAGGTTATGATGCAAAACGTTCATACATGGCGCTTTAGCTCAGTTGGTTAGAGCAGTGGAATCATAATCCAAAGGTCCGGGGTTCAAGTCCCTGAAGCGCCACCATTTTCCCAATTAAATTAAATTTTAAACACCTCATAAATTTACACGCAATCCGTGTACACACGCTCTTACTATATACCCCTTAAGAGATACAAGGTATTGTTTTTCTTGATATTCAAGTTTAATTTACACATAATAAAAAAAGGGTTATTAGGGTAGTTTTAAAGGGGTAAATATGATTCGTTGTACATTTAGCGACGCTTTAAAAATTAAAGAAGACGCTATTACACGCAACGTTGTTGTTAATTTTGAACACGGTTTTCGTGTAAACATTGACGTACACATTGCGCAAACTGAAGAAAATAAAATTGGCTGGCGCATTAATATGCATGGTAACAGCGAAGTTATTAAAGCCGCCAAGAAAGAACTTTTCGAACACACAGTACACTACCTTGAAAAACGCCTACGCAAAACTTTAAACACAATTTCGTTTGAAGACATTATACTTCTCACACAGGCAAAGCCCATTAAATCTGTATCAAGGAATGACTAATGATTTTACAAAACCTCGTAACGCATGATTCACGTAATATTAAAACCGTTATGGATAACATCACCATTTATGATGTTGCAGACATCATATTTAAACAAGGATTATCGTCTGTTCTTGTTTTAAACAAAGCAAAAAAATCAATTGGCATTGTGACTGAGCAAGATGTTGTTTTAGCCATTAAAACATTTAAACAAAAAATTTTAGAGCTCAAAATCACTGAAATTATGTCCGTTGATTTGATGGCCTGCCACCCTGACGAAGCAATTGACGAAGCTGTAAGGGTTATGGGAGCATATAAAATAAGAAACTTACCCATCATCACCGAAAGTGGAAATTTATCAGGATTTATTGACCTAAACACCATTGCACGTGCCCAACTTTCTCACATTATTCAGCGCTGGGGCTAAACCTTTAAATTTATTCAAAAAAGCACACCTTTTAAAAGTGTGCTTTTTTTACATCAAACCCAAAAATAACAAACTTTTAACTATGAATTTGTATGATAAATAACATATTGATTTTTAATAACATGTTTATTTTTTAGCCAATCTGTGAAAATGTGTCTATTGTATCAAAATTAAAAGGTCTTTATATTCACCTTCCATGAAATGGATAACTCGTACAGCTGCGCCTTACTTATTAATCACATGGGTGGTTACATCTTTTGTTATTTGGATGTCGCAATACGGGTCTGTTATCGAAAATATTATGAACACCTTATTACACTGAATTACATAATAATAACAAGGTCTACGCAGTGGAATTTTTACAACTAATGCTCATTTTACCGTGGGTTTTTGCATTTGTTTTAACAGGCAGGTTTACGCTTCGCTTTTTTGGTATTACACATTTAAAGGGTATTTCGTCTTTCACCTTTAACTACTGGGCAGGCTTTTCAATCATCAGCCTTATTCTTTTCATATACACAAGCTTATTTACATTGAATCTAACCGCAGTTACTTCTATATTTTCAATTGCATTTCTTGGCTTCTTACCAAGTAAAACACAAACAATGAAAAGCCACTTTAAGTCATTTGATCAAGGTCATTTGCTTAGTTCTTTATTTGTGCTTGCATGCCTTATCACCCTACCTGCAGCCATGACAGCCCCACTAGCTGGCTCAAGCCTAGAATATCACCTAGCCATTCCCAAAGCTATCGCTGAAACAGGCGAAATGTCACTAACAATGGATAGTTTTATTCAATCAGGCCCCCTATTATCACATAACATAAGCGCCGCTGCATATTTAGCAGGCGGTGAAAAGTTGATGATGTTACATGGCTGGTCACTATTCTTACTTTCTGGGTTAGCTGTTTTCACATTGGCACGCCGCCGTTTACGTGTGGGTTCTTCATGGATTTTCACATCATTGGTTATGAGCTTACCCGCATTAACTTACAGTGCAGGAAGTGGCATTATAGAACCAAGACTTTTAGGGCTTGTAACACTGGCTGCTTTTTCTCTTATTTACTACGCACGCAGTGAAAAGCTTTCATGGCTTGTTTTAAGCGCATTGTTTATTGGTACAGCAGCGCAAATGCATATTATTGGTATATTTACCTACATGGCCTTTTTAATAACCGCCATCTTAATCCAAAAAGACTTTGGCCTTAAAAAAGGTCTTAGTCACTTTGCATTATTTACCATTTTATGCACATTTATTTCAGCACCTTTTTATCTTTGGGCGTACTCTGAAACGGGTAAAGTTCTTATTCCGTTTATGAACGACCTTTCAGGTATGACAGGCTGGAGCGATATGCAACAAGCTTTATATAACCAAGAAGCTTTAACGCAATCAAACTTTGTAGAGCGCACAAAGTCAAACTGGCTATTCACTTACCCACTTGCAATGACCCTAAAAGCCAAAGAATGGGGCACAAGCCACCTTGGATTGGGACCCTTATTTTTAATGTCGCTTATACCTGGCCTTATCCTTGTATTTAAAAGGTTTTCATACATCAGTCCAATAGCTAAACCAATAGGCACACTTGAGCTTCACGTTTACCTATTCATGACCTTTTATGCACTTTGGTTCTTTTATGGCATGTCTATGGAACCACAAAGCCTGATACCAATGCTACCTCTACTTATGCTTCCAGCATGGGTTATGGCGGAAACACTCATTGCACGCAGCTCATTTGCCATTCGAAGCAGCATTATCACAGCAACCTTTGCAATCATGGCTGTACAATATGGTATTTCATCTAAGTTAAACCAACCTGCCATAGCGCTTTTCTTTAAAAAAATACCTTTAGAAACTTACATTGCATATAACATGCCTGAAGTAAACGTAGCTCAATATTTAAAGCGCACCATGAATGATGGCGATAAAGTACTCTACACGCAAAACGGTAAAATGAACTATGTGCTTGGACGTAAAGGGTTTTATGCCCCAGCCGTATTCCAAGAAAAAATCCCAGTTGCATTTGGCACAAGCACCGATATTATCAACAGTGCTTTAAGTGAAAATATAACCATGTGGGTTACTGAAAATGATGCGACAAACCCAAGCTACGACAGTGACTTTAACGCACACAAACACCTAAGAAAACTTATAAATTACGGCTGCTTTAGAGAAGACGGTTACATTGAACCTGTCCCGAATAAAAGTTTTTACGTGTATAGGTTTATTCACAATTGCCAAGGCCGTGCAACGTTATAAAATCATACAAAAGGGGCAAAACATTTAAAACAAACAATAGCTTATTTCATATAGGATTTTTTTAGAAAATAATTATTGTTTTAGGGTTGAAGTTTATCCATTATTTTCATATATGAAAGTAACAGACAAAAAAAACCCATACATGAAACCGGACCTAAAAATGGATACATTATTCAGAAATATTGCCAAACAGCTAAAAAAAGCAATTGAAGAAAAAGATATTTCTATTTCAGAACTTGCTAAAAAAGCAGATGTATCCGATGCCACACTAAGCCGTATTTTATCAGGTGAGGCCAACCCTTCTTTTGATAAAATTGTACGTATTGCAAAGTCCTTAGAAATAAGCCTAGACAAACTAACGGGCTTACCTATTAAGGAAGTGGAAAGTAACGCCCCCACCCTTGAGCAAGAGGATTATTCAAATGAAACCGACATTCTAGCCAGTTTTGAAATAAGCGATACAGACTTAACACCTTCCCAAGCATCTCGTATGCTTACAAGCGCTGCCAACGGCACATGGATAGCGCACCCACACGACAGTTTGATTAAAGAAAACACACCGCGTGTTAAGCCTATTTTTTGCATGCAAACTGGCACACGTAAAATATGTGTGGATTTAGCATTCCCACACACCTACGTTGAAGAAGGTTCCATTGCCAGCCTTATTGGTGTTATTGGTTCAGCCCTTGCAGGTACACAAGCCAAACTTATGGATATTCGCATACCTACAGCGTTGGTGCGCACCTTTAAAGCCCCTTTTAATGGCAGACAATCTATTTTGGAAAAAATGTCTGAAACCCCCCGCCCGTTGCTAAGCGTGACCATGCGCCCTATGACAGGCTTAACACCACAGCACTATGCAGATACTGTATATAAATTGCTAAAAAACGGTGTTGACTTCACATGCGACCCCACCATGATGCATTCACTTCCTGAACACGACTTTCGTGAGCGTGTAAACCGCATTGCAGAAGTAATCAATGAGCTAAAATATGAAGAGTCACTTCGAAATAAGCACCACATGGTGAATGTAAGTGCAGCCACCACAGAAGAAGTGATTGACCGTGCACGCCATGCTGTTTATGCAGGGTTAAAATACCTATTAATCGACACCTCCGCAACGGGCTTTAGCACACTACAAAGCCTACGTAAATTTGCAGAAGAACATGACGTTATTATTGCAGCCATGGGCGCCCGTGGCATGCAAACAGCCACCATGAGCGAACAAGTTATTGCAAAACTTTTACGCTTTGCAGGGGCAGATATTGTAAGTATTCCAAGCCCGCTAGGGGAAAGCTTTCAAAACTCACGCCGTCAAGTTAAAGGAACTATTTTATCCCTTATCGGTGATGACCCAATTGCGCAAGACCACTTAGGCCTTTCCTTCGACCAACCAACACTTTGCATGAAACAATCCATTCCAGCAGTTGGTGGTGGGCACAACCCATGGCACTTTCCACGCATTATAGACACGGTAGGCGCAGGCTGCATTATTCAATGTGGCGCCAATGTTATGAGCCATCCAAACGGCATTGAAGCAGGTGCAAAAGCAAATATTGCAGCCGTTACAGCGCTGATGGAAGCATCCAAAAAGGGCCAAAGCCTTGCCGTTGAAGGAAAGAAGATATTGCAAGAATCCGCAAGACACAATGAAGCCTTAAAAGAAGCCTTAAAACATTGGAGCGAAGGCGCATTTCTATTTGGGGTTATTGAAGGCGACAAAACCAACATATCAGGCACCATTAAGGTCGTATAAATCTTAAAAATTTGATGCGTATCATACGCATATCATACGAAAAAAAGGTGCATCACCAACGTATCGGTGCGTTCAATACGCATCAAATACGCATCACGGACAAATTATTTTCATATATGAAAATTAATACGAAACATATGGCGTATGAAACCTGCACAAAGCACCAATGATAAAGAAACGGAAAAGATATTGTATTTACAGATTCTTTCTTAAAGCCAATAAAAAAGGAGGCTAATCGCCTCCTTTTTTATTTTCCTGTGGTAACTCTGGAATAATCTTCAAGCGGTTTTCTGGTTCTTCCAACAGTCGCTTTAATGCTTTAACCTTGGTAACACCACTGTCGCCCAACCTATCCACCGTTTGCAGAAAGCTTTGGTATGCAAAAGGTGTTAAAAGAGAAGATAAATATTCTGCGTAAATTTCATTGCTTAAAGGCTCTACTTCTTTATGCAACTTATGCTTTTTAAGGCTTTTATCATCACGCAAAGTTTCTACCGTAAAATCACTTCGATCAAGCAGGCTATATGAATGTAAAGGCATTCCCATTAAACTACCAACCGCCTTTGAAACCACATGCACCGAACAAGGGTTTGACAACTTCTGCCCTGTTATATGTGCCAGTGCAATGTTAATTCGTGAAATATCTGTCATATTAAAATGCATTTTTTCACCTAATTTTTGTGAAGCAAACACCTCTTTACAGTCAACTTCATTGGTGGAAAGCCCCCAGCTGTGCGTATCGAACCCTATAAACATTTTGTCACGCCCTGGGTTGCGTGAAAAACGAGCTTTAGGTAACGAACGTTCTAAAGGTACAACGTTAAAGCTATATGCTTTTTCGTAATCTTCTTTGGTAAAAATAAACTGCGCCTTGCGAGTGTCGTAGTAATATTCACCCTTTAAAGGTAAACCAGAAAGCTTCGCCACACCTTCATCATCTACTTCAATGTAAAATGTTAAATATGCGTCCTTAATTTTCATGCCGTATCCAGCAAAAGCCTCACTTACAAAAAAAAGTGAAGATAAAAGCATAAAAAAGATTGTTTTTTTAATGTTGGCAGTTGATTTCATAAACGTCTATTGCTACTTTGTCTTTTATATTTCTAAACTATTTAAGGATGACATCCATGAGAATTAATGGCAACCAAATTCGCCCAGGTATGGTACTTGAGCACCAAGGCCGTTTGTGGCGTGTTGCAAAGATTTCGCACACTCAGCCTGGTAAAGGTGGCGCATACACCCAAGCCGAAATGAAAGACATTGTTTCTGGCACAAAACTAAACGAGCGTTTCCGTTCTTCTGAAACAGTTGAACGTGCACGTTTAGAGCAAGTTGAAATGCAGTACCTATACGACGATGGCATGGCCTTAAACTTCATGAACACAGAGAACTATGAACAAGTTGCCCTAAACTATGACATGGTGGGCGACCTTAAAGTTTGGCTACAAGAAAACATGATGGTTCAAATTGAGTTTTATGAAGACAAAGCCATTGGCATTGAACTTCCTGAAAAAATTGTTATGGAAATTACAGAAGCTGAAGCTACTGTTAAAGGCCAAACACAATCATCTTCATTTAAACCTGCGGTTGTTGAAAACGGTGAAACCGTTATGGTTCCACAGTTCATCAGCTCGGGTGAAAAAATTGTCATCAACACAACCGATGGCTCTTACGTAGAGCGTGCAAAGTAAAAGAAACATCTTTTCACTTGCAACATTGCATACAATACATTACAACACCCTTAAACCCTAACCGGTTTAAGGGATGTTAATAGACCATTTTGGCAGTTATCGTTATAATAACCGTCAAATAAACAAATTTACAAAAGGCTCTTTGATAATATGAAACAGAACATGAAGCAAAGTCGTGAACGTACCATGGCTTTTTCGGACAACGCCCAACTTAACATTATGGAGCGTATGGCAAGACGTAGCGCTAAACCATTTAAATTAGCGTTTGTTGACATTGAACGTAAACTTGTAACCAAAGATGGCGCTGCCAACTTAACAAGCGAAACGCTTTCTAAAATGGAGCGATTCTACACACAAGATATCACCGAAAAAGCACCTGACGATGCTTTAGTATTCACAACAGGCAGCAGCTTACCAACAGAAGGTAGCGCTTGGCTAGTAAACACATGTGGTAGTGCTATTAACTTAGCCCACGGCCACGAACCTGTGAACGTTTCATTTGCTTACATGGTAGACGGCGTTATTCAATGCGCCCTTGTTTATTACCCACTAACAGATGAAATTTTTGCCATTGAGCACGGTAAAGGTGCTTACAGCCATGAAGGTCGCTTACGCGTTTCGGGCAAAGACCTTGTTGAAAACAGCCTTGTTTCTATTTTCTCACCAGTGACAAACACACAAGACGAAGATACATACTTCAACCTTGTAAAACTTGCACGTAAAAACAACTGCCACGTACGTACTTCTGGCAACCTAATTCACGATGCAATTACGCACTGTAAAGGTAAACTAGACAGCATTATTTCCATCAACCAAAAACCTGTTGATGTTTTCATCAGCCAATTCATTATTCGTGAATCTGGTGGTTCTGCATGCGAACTAGGCAGTAAAGCCATTGAACTTGGCAGCACAGAAATTTTAGCTGCAAACAGCAAACTTCAAGGTAAATGGTTGCGTTTATTAGCTGCTAAATAACCTGTTTCAAAAAAAGAAAAAGGAGGCTTTCACCTCCTTTTTCTTTTTAAATTCATTCTTCAAACACACTCATAACAGTTGGCTTAAACCATTTAGATTGAGGACTAAATCGGTGTGACTTCATAAAATAAAGCTTACCTTTTTCTATATCACCCACAACGTAATATGCTGTTGTTCCATCTTTGGAAAGCGAAACTTCAGCATGGTACATATTCACTCCTAAATTTTCTGGTTTACTACCAACCCAACCTTCGCCTTCTTTGTATATAGCTAGCATATTTCCTGCCGTATTATCACGGCTAAAACGTAGTTCATTGCGCCATACAAAGGGCTGGTCTTCCTTGGCAGATGTATTCACATCTCCTTTAACTTTTTCAGGTTTGCCCCATGTGGAGTCATTTATTCTTTTACTTTGCCAAATATCAAAACCCCCACTTCGGTTAGATGACCAATATAAAATTTTGCTTTCGGCATCATAATGAGGGTTAGTGTCAATTTTTTCACTATTAATGTTTAATGCCTCACCTTTACCCCATTCACCTTTTACATATTCAGCCTTATAGATATTAGACTCATATTGATAAAAAATTTCATTTTCAGAGATCATTGCACAACAGTTTGCCTTGCCGTCATTTAGTGGAAAGTTAATCGCCTTGCTCCAATTACCATTTGCATCCTTATATTTAAAATAAAGATCACTATCACTCCACGGGTTTACATTATTTTTATGGTGCCCTTTAGGTCTAAAACCTGTCACTTTTAAATCATCTTTTCCCAGTATGACCGAATTAAAAAAGTTATACCTTGTGTACATAAAAAGCATCATGTCTTCATTCGGTGAAACCCATAAGCTGTCAACCATACCACCTTTTAAAAATGAATCATCACCCGCATAAACGCCTTGCGGGATGACACTTATAAGAGCTGTTAATGCAAGTTTAAACATGCTCACTTTTTAAATACCTTATTCACCAAGTCATGCAAATTCTGAAAATAAGGTGCGCCTGTGGCAGCATATTCTTCGCTGGTGTGTTTACCAAGGTCATTCGGCACAAATGCAAAGTCTAGTTGTGCATTCTGCGCCGCGTAAAAGTCCCTTAAACTGTCTCCTACAACCAAAACATCATCTGGGTTTAAATTATGTTCTTTCATGCAATCAAACAACATGCCTGGCTTGGGTTTTGAGCAAGCACACTCAGCATCAACCAAATGCGGGCAGTGATAAAAAGCATCAATCGCTGCGTTTTCGCCTAACAAAGCATTCAATTTTTTATGAATTTCGGTTAATTCTTCCTCAGTTAAAAGCCCTTTGCCAATACAACGCTGTTGAGTAAAAACATACAGTTTCAGCCCCTTGTCCTTTAGCTTTTTCAAGCTTTCTTGAACAAATGGCAGCAGCGTTAAGTCATCAGCACATAAAACATAGCCTCCTTCACTTCGGCTCGTTGCATTTAGGGTACCGTCACGGTCAAAAATAATAGCTTTATATGTTTTGTTCATGTTCTTACTTGCGCTTTAGCTTTATTTAAATTCATAATGTCAGGATATAAAAAGAACAACAATAAGGCAATTTTTGAATTCATGGACGCTTTGTTTATTGGCCATAACTACACCGATGTAACCTTCGTAACCGATTATATTCCAACAGGTGATGAAAAATACGTTGGCGATGATTACGCATTTGGTGTGGGTGGTAACGCAGTTGTAGCAGCCTTTACCTGTGCAAAGTTTGGTTTAGATGCAGGGCTTATTACCCAAGTTGCCGACGACCGTTTAGGCGACATTTTCCTACAACGGGCAGCAAGGCACGGTATTCGCATTTTTCCACGCACAGTAAATAAAAGCTCTTTATCACTTATTTTACCCAATGGCGGTGATAAACGCGCTATTTTGCGTTGCCGTGATACGGACTATCTGACAAAACCGCATCAAGTACGTTTAAAAAACGTGGATGCTATTCATGTAGACGGTCACATGCCACGCGTCGCTTTAGATGTTTTAAAAAAAGCACGCGACAAAGGCATTCTAACATCCTTAGATGGTGGCGCAGACCGCCCTTTAATTGATGATATTTTAGAATATATAGACATTGCTGTGATGAGCGAAGATTTTTCTAAACAAAAGAAAATGACTGAAGAAGAAACCTTTGAATTTTTAAAAGGTAAAGGCGTTAAAGTTGCTGCCATCACCTATGGTTCCAAAGGTGTAAACGTTTACGAATTCGAAACAGGTAATCAATATCACATTGGATCAGTTCCTGTACCCCTCGAAAAAATAGTGGACACCACAGGCGCAGGCGATGTTTTTCACGGTAGTTATTTATATTCTTACATTGAAAACCCTGAAAAACCTTGGGTTGAACACTTTAAATTTGCACGATGCGCTTCAGCACTTTGCATTCAACGTATGGGAGCAGAACCTGGCATTCCATTGCTTACAGAAGTGCAAGAGCTTTACGCCGAAACGGCAGACCTACCTTAAGTATTACAACACCTTACAAACCGAACGCCACCCTTTTGTGCAATTTATTCAAAAAAGGGTTAAAATTCGCTTGCAAAGACAAAATAACACCGTTATATTCCCCATTACCGATAACCAACGGTTTCCTGGGGGCAGGTAGCTCAGTTGGTAGAGCAAAGGATTGAAGCTCCTTGTGTCGGGGGTTCGATTCCCTCCCTGCCCACCATTCTTTATTAAATCAAACAGTTAAAAGTAAACTTACCTAAGTGAGACAAAAAGGTGAGACAAACTTGGCTTTTAATCCTACGTACATATGTCCATAGTCACTGGCTATGAAATAATATCTAATCGTATAAACCATTCTTACACCCCTTATTTAATATAATAAAAATATTCATCCAATAATTTTTTTTTCAGAATCGCTATAAACACTAATTAATACCGATGTATTACTGATTAATGAATCGGAAGAGCAACTGTAACGCTTCTGCTTTGGG
>NZGE01000016.1 GCA_002689455.1 Magnetococcales bacterium
ACGGTAATGGAAAGACACTTGAACTTCGGCATAAGGGTCTTGAACGTATTTATTACCCATATTGGTACCCTTCATTTCAGAGCTTACGAAAATGCTTTTAACTTCGCCGTCATAAAAACTTCCAGCCCAGTCAACTTGGTCGTCTTTATTTAAAATACCTTTGGCTAAAAACACTTCGTGAATTAACTTACCTACGCTATGCGGGTACATAGCCGATTGAGCCGTAACATATTCATGCTTGTCACGGGTGGAAGAACTATTGCCCTTTAGCTCTTTTGGTACAGTAAAGCGTTTGGTTTTAACACGGCCCGTAATTTGTGCAATTTTCATAGTTTTAGGGTCATAAAACACTAAAGCCTCGTTAAAAAACGTATTGCCATTTAAGCCTACGTTACAATAAGAAACATTATGCGTACCTTTTAAGCATTTGGACTTGTCAAATTTTTCACCTAATTTAAAGCCAAAGTTACCTTCGATTTTATCTTCTTTGGCCAAACGAGACGCCTTTTCTGCACTTTCTTGTTTTGCCTGCACCTTTTGTTGCTGTACTTCGTCTTTAGCCTTTTCGTCGGCGTCCAGCTTGTCTTTAACCATACCAACTACACCTAATGCAGTTGTGCCCACAAGAACTTTGTTGTCGTCTAGCCAACCTGCATAACTTGGAGCGGTAAATGCCAACATACACGCTGTTAGAGACATTGTTTGAATTTTTTTCACGGTAGAACCCCTTATTTTAACTTTAGTTTAAAGGGCAGGGCTTTAGAATTTAGATAAAAGCCTGCCAGTGGTTAGAAACCATTCATAGAAATGGCGCAGTGCTTTTAGGGCGAACCCTTGGACATAACACCGCCCACTGGCAGGTATAAATACCTTTTAATGCCCAAGCAAAACTTAGGACACAAAAAAACACCAATTATGGCGGTGTTAGCCATCTATGAAGGGGTTTCTAAGCCCCAGAGCTTACGCTCATGCAGTTAAGCTACTATAAACATTGTGTGTTTGCAAGGGGTGAGGTTGCATTTGATTAGTAATCAACAGGTGAAGGTAAGATGTATGCATTGTATTTAAAAAGAAATTATTCTTTTAGTGAAACATTAACTAGAATTTATAAAAAAATTAAAGTATATTTTTTTACAGGCTTTATAAAGTGTTTAGGTATTTATAGAACGTGCAGACCAACCATAACCCATTTTTAATGATTGTTTTAGCGGTTTCCGTTCTTTTCTCTTTGCTTGTTTCAGCGTTTGTTCCAATGCACATTCATGTTTATGACCATGCACATGCTCACGAACATAACACAGGGCATTACTCAACCGCCCACCCTGTGCATGACACTTCCCATAAAACACATGGGCATAATATCAATACGATCGATTTAAACACGTTGATAGATGGGCAACTAAACACTACGACAACGTATGTTAAAGTTCTTAAGGTTTTCATTTTAACAGCGTTTGTTTTATTTGCGGTTAAAATTATTCCACTTAAAACTAAAGTTTACATTCCTTACATACCCATATTTTCACGGTGGAAAGTTTCAGCACCGCCCCCATTAAGAGCACCACCTTTTTAACCTTAATTTCGAAACAAAATTCAAATTAAAGTTAAAATTTATTAAAGGTATAAAATACATGAAAAAAATTAAATTACTTGCCCTTGCATTACTGGGCATGTTTTCAACATCGTACGCTTTTGCACATGGTATGTCCGAAGCGGATAAACAAAAAATCTTAGATGCAGGTTACTGGGAATACATAGAGCTTGGCACAACGCACATGCTTACAGGTTATGACCATTTGCTTTTCTTGTTTGGGGTTATTTTCTTCCTAACCAAGTTTAAAGACATTGTGAAGTTTATTACAGCTTTCACGATTGGTCACTCCATCACACTTGTGTTTGCAACGCTATACGGCATTCAAGCAAACTATTACTTGATTGATGCGGTGATTGCTTTAACTGTTTGCTATAAAGCATTTGATAACTTAGACGGCTTTAAAAAGTACCTCAGCATGAAATCTCCAAGTCTTATGTGGATGGTGTTCGGTTTTGGTCTTATTCACGGTTTTGGTTTATCCACACGCTTGCAACAACTACCACTTGGCGACGCTGAAGGTTTAGTTTGGCGCATCCTATCTTTCAACATCGGTGTTGAAGTCGGTCAAATTATTGCGCTAAGCATTATGCTGTTCCTACTTTCAGGTTGGAGAAAAATGGAGTCCTTCAAACGCTTTAGCAATGCGTCTAACGTAACATTGATGGCAACAGGTATTCTATTGCTCTTAATGCAATTACATGGGTATTCTCACACATCACACCCTGATGATTATCCACTTAACAAAGATGACCACTACCATGTTCATAAAGACATGGAACAAGCATCTTCCGCACTTGCAAACTACAAGAAGAAAATTGAACTTCCTGTACAAAATGAAGCAACAGAAACGGTGAAAGAAGAGCCTGCTGTGAAGCCGAAAGGTCATACACACGATGGCTCAACTTACCATAAACACTAAGATAGAAAGATAAAGTATATGAAAAAACTTTTCACAGCACTTTCACTTTGCATGGCGTTATTCGCCGTGCAAGGTGCTTATGCGCATGGCGACCATGTGCATGCTGAAAAACTAGATGCACCAACAGCTATTGTTGCAGCGAAAGAAGGCTTAACCGCTCTTTCAGCGCAGGGTTACAAAGTTGGCGCTCAAAGTTTAGATCCAAGCTGGGCTAGCCTTGATGGTGAAGTTAAAGCGCAAGGCAATGGTTATTACATTGTAAGCTTTAAAAACCCTGTTCAAGGTCAAACACTTTATGTCTTACTTTCAGATGTGGGTGAACTTTATGACATGAACTTTACAGGCACGTTTGAAGGCTTGGAATAATTTAAAAACAAGGAGCAGTTATGGGCGCAATTTGGGTTTTTGTAAAAGTTGGCATTGCCGCAGGTGTTATTACATTTTCATCTTGGCTTGCAGGTAAAAAGCCTGAACTGGCAGGGTTTATTATTGCCCTGCCGATTGCGTCTTTAATTGCTCTTGTTTTTTCCTATATGGAACACAAAGATGGTGGTGCAAGTATCACCTTTGCCAAAAGCATTCTTATTGGTGTTCCTGCTTCGTGGTTATTTTTTGTGCCATTCTTCTTTGCTGATAAATACAGCTTAAGCTTTCCAATTTGTTATGTGGTTGGATTAGGCTTGCTTATTATTGGTTATTTCATTCACCAGTTTGTAATGAAGTTTGTTTGAATATTTACACTAAAAGCCTGTCAATATTAAAATAAATACCATCATTTGTTGCAAGTGAAGGTTTTTGTTTTTACGTTTAATTGTTACCTCTGAGTAGTGGCGCAACATAAAAACACATGAAAGGCTACGAGATGGCGTGTAAAAATATAAACATAACAAGTGAAGAGGTTACCAAGTGGCATTGCAAATTATTTCCCGAAGAATACGATATGTTTTACGATTCAATTTTAGAAAGCAACCTAAGGGCTCAAGGCATTAACCCCATGTCAAAAGAATATATAGAACGTGTAAATAAACGTAGAAGGTCTTTAGGGTTTAGTGACTTTAACGTTAACGGCGAGAATGGCAACACACGTGCATTTGTATTGCGTATGCTTAAGCAGGGTAAGGAAGGTAAGTTGATAGCCTATTTAAATAAATATAAAGAAGGCTGTGGATCTTGAAAATGAGTTGGTAGAAAATTAAGTTTCTTTTTATTTATGGTAAAGGCTAGTGATCGCTAGCCTTTTTTATGTAAAACAACTTAAAACATAACCAAACAACTATTCTTTCGCTAGCGTTCGCTAGTCTAATTTACATGCTAATTTTAATGTCTTTATAACTGCTTATATGAAGAATTTAATGAATAAAAAAGCTTTGCTAGATGAGCGCAACTGCCAATTACAAAAAGATGAGCAGGTTTTGCTAGTAGAGCTACTAACGCTATTGGTTGAAATAGACCGAAAAAGCAAGGGTTATAAGTAATTTAATAACAAGAAAGAACTTTAAAGATGATAGATACTATTACATTAATTGTGCCGCAAAGTGATTTTACGGTAATGAAACATGATGCATTTACGCCATCAAGTAAGGGTATGTTTGAGGCGCCTTATTACAACAATAATGTAAAATGCATTCAAAACATCACAAAAAACGAAAGAGTTTGTGGCATTTACAAGCCTAAATTAACCATTTCAAAACAAGTACGAACGCATAGCATTTCAACTGCTTTGAAAATTGAATTTTCAGCACCCAAATTAATGTTTGGCAATAATTTTGACGAAGTAGATGAAACGCATTTTAACGCACTTATTGATAAGTTGCGTGCAACTCTTAAGCAAATGCATATAGAAGTAACTGAAAAGGCTTTGCTGCAAGCGGATGTGGTAAGTGTACATTATGGTAAAAATGTGGTCTTTACTGACCATACACCACCTAGCTTAATAATAAACACTTTAATGAAGTTAGATATAACAAGTCGCCTGGATGTTGCAGATACTACTTATAAAAACGATGGGCAAGCCTTACGTTACCATGCAAAAACTTACGAAGTTTTATTTTACGACAAACTTAAAGAGTTACAGCAAGGTTGTGTAAGTGAAAGCCGTACCTTTGAAAACGACAGCTATATACAAACCAATCTACTTAAAGACCCTTACTTTAAGCACCTTTCAATTTTTAGGATGGAGGTGCGATTTAACGGTAAAAGTAAATACAAAAGGCTTATGGAGCAATTAAATGAAGATGCTACAGCAACTCAATTAATTAATGTTTTTTGCAAGCGTAGATCAAAAAAAGTGCTCGAACATTATTGGAATCTATCGTTACAGTCGTCTATGCATGTAGTGTTGATATCGGAACAGTTGCCAAACACAGTAATGAACCAATTGTTAGCTACAGGGCTCAAAGGCATCAAAGCTATGCAAATTCTAGGGGCGCTTTGTATTGTGAAGGAGCAAGGTTTAAGAGCCTTAAAGCGTATGGTTTCATCAAGGCTTTACAAAGAGATAAAGCAAAGATGTGCAGAGGCAAGTCAAACAAACAATTATTTAACAAACTGTTTTAACCACATAAGCAATGAAATAAAAAACATGAGCGCAACACAGCTTAAAGCTTACAATAAAGCGAAGGAGGAAAAAAATGAAAGCAGTGCTATTAACAAGGGTTTCTAGCAAGGAACAAGAAGAAGGTCATTCACTAGAAGCGCAAAGTAGAAGATTGCGTAAATATTGTACAGACAAACAACTTACCATCGATAAAGAATTTACACTTGTAGAAAGCTCTACACGTGGTGACCGTCCAGAATTTCACGAAATGATCAAATATATAAAAAAACAAAATGAAAAAGTTGCGCTTATTTGCGATAAAGTTGACCGATTACAGCGTAGCTTTAAAGAATTGCCAATTATTGAAGAATTACGATCCAATAAAAAAATGGAGCTACACTTTGTAAGCGAAGGGCAAGTAATTAGCAACGAATCAGATAGTGCGCAACTACTTATGTATAACATACACGTAGCAATGGCAAACAACTACACAAATTCTATATCAGATAACGTTAGAAGAAGTTATAACAAAAAAATACAAGATGGTGAAATTTGTGGATCTGCGCCATTAGGGTATTTAAACACTACAGGCACAGATGGTAAAAAGCACGTAATAAAAGATCCTGAGCGTTGCCACATAATTAAGAAGATGTTTGAAGATTATGCAACAGGGTTGTATTCACTAAAAGAAATAAAAAACATGGCAACAAGCTTAGGCCTGCGTAGCAAGAAAGGTAAAGAGCTAAGTAAAAGTACTGTTGAAAGTATTATAAAAAACCCATTTTACGCAGGTGTAATGGTTGTAAAAGGTGTGCATTACCAACACAAATATGAACATATTATAAGTCAAGCAACCTACCAAGAATGTGAAAAAGTAAGGGTTAAGCGTAAGGGTAGTTACACAAAAAATACAAAAATAGAGTTTATATTTAAAGGTCTTATACGATGTACATATTGCGGTGGACTATTAAGCCCTGAAATTAAAAAGGCTAAATATGTGTACCTACGCCCAAACAGTAAAAATAAATGTGGTTGTAAACAAATAAATGAAAAGGTTGCCCTTGGCTGTGTAGAGAGCTATTTGGACGCATTACATATACCTAAAATCGCTTTAGAAGCTGTAATTGGTGCTGTACGCCAAAATGTGGAGAATAACGCAGAGTTTAGTCAGGCAAGTATTAGTGCCTTAAAAAGGCAGCACGCAAAACTTGAAAAACAAAAAGATGTGCTACTAGACCTTCGCTTAGAGGAGAGTATTACACAAGCTGACTACAACAAAAAAGTACAGCAACTAAACAATGAGCTACATGAAATTAAAATAAAGCTAGATGAATGCGGTAGCATTGCTGAGAAGTACACTATAACGCTAGAATACTTGGTTACCATAGCATCTAGAGCAGGGGACTTGTTTAAGCGTTCGGGAAATGCTGAAAAACGTAAAATTATAAACTTAATTTTCTCGAACTTACTTTTAGATGGTGAAAACGTAACAGTTTCAATGCGTAAACCGTTTGATTTAATGCTAAATGGAGGTGATTTGGAAAAATGGCTCCGGTGACAGGGCTCGAACCTGTGACAACCTGATTAACAGTCAGGTGCTCTACCAACTGAGCTACACCGGAGCAATAAATGCTTTTCGTTTTGGAGGCCGCGGTCGGAATCGAACCGACTCATGGAGGATTTGCAGTCCCCAGCGTTCCCACTTCGCCACACGGCCGTTTCGTAACCTTACGCCTCAAAACTGAGAAGAGTTATAGGGCAATTCAAAACATACGTCAACACTCAATTTTCAAAAACTTTTAAAAAAGTGTGTTTTTTTTAGGCAAGCCTTATTTTTCTTGGTATTTAACGCTCAAAGTTGTAAAGTGTTAACCATGTATTTTAAACATGAATAAGAAGAATGACGAATAAATATCATGGATTTTAATCAAGCGCGTAGAAATATGGTTGACGGTCAGTTAACACCAAACAAAATTGTGAATGCTCAGGTTATTGAAAGATTTCTTAAAATTCCACGTGAATACTTTGTAGATGTTTCTTTTAAGAACATGGCATACCGCGACAACCCTGTTAAAATTGCAGTGAACCGCTTTATGTTTCCACCCATGGTTACAGCGCACATGGTGCAGGCTTTAAACCCAGAACACGATGATAGTGTGTTGGTTGTGGCTTCGGGTACAGGTTACAGTGCTTCCATTCTTGCAAGCCTTGCAGGTTCTGTTTATGGCGTGGAAGATAGTTTAAGTTTACTTGAAATTGCCCGCCGCGCTTTGCTAGATGCTTCTTGCAAAAGTGTTATTCTTTCAGACGGTAAGCCTGAAGAAGGTTTAGATAAAAAAGCGCCGTATTCTAAAATTATGGTGGACGTTGAAGTTGATTATGTGCCTGAAGCTTTGTTTGATCAACTTGAAAACGAAGGCGTACTGGTTGCTGTTGTTAAACAAAATGAAAATGTTTCTGCACTTAAAAAATATGTAAAAGATGCGAATGGAAAAATCACTGAATTGACAGTACGTGAAGTGGTTAGCATTCCAACACACCCAAGCTTTAAGAAAGAGCAAGGGTTTGAATTTTAAGTTATGCAGGTTATAACAGCAGAAGAATTATACAAACTAGCGCATAATGATGATGTAATTGTGCTAGATGTGCGTGAGCTGCACGAGGTTGAAGAGCAACCTTTTAAAAATTTAGACGTTGTTCATATTCCTATGAATAGCGTACCTGAAAAACTGGATGAATTGGACGATGAAAAGCATATTATTGTTGCTTGTGTCATGGGGGGACGCAGCGCAAGGGTGTGCGAATTTTTATATAGTCGAGGCTATGAGAATGTCTCGAACTTAACCGGAGGAATTTTAGCATGGCAAAAATTAAACTTTTAAGCGCAACTTTTCTAAGTTTAGGGCTTGTATCACAAGCTTCTTACAGTGAAACTTTGGAAGATGTTTTCGCAAAAGTTATGTCAACCAACCCTGTTATATTGGCAAGTAAAAATAATGTTGATGTTGCATTGGAAAACGTGCGTCAAGAGCGCGCTGATTTTATGCCAACAATTACTGCAAATGGCAGTTACACGGATACAAAAAGAGAGTTTGATACAGGTGTAGAAACAGACACTTCGCCTAAGTCAGCAGGTGTTACATTGTCGCAAACTTTGTTTGCAGGTGGCGGTGAAGTTTATTCATACAAGGCTGCAAAAGCTTTGTATGATCAAGCGCAATATAGTTATGATGCATCTGTTCAAAATGTTTTAAATAGTACAGTTGAGGCATATATTAATGTTTTAACTGCGCAAGATGTTTTAAATTTACAAATTAACCAAGTAAAACTTTTAACTGAACAGTTGAAATTAACAAACGCCCGTTTTGAACAGGGTGAAGTGACTAAAACAGATGTTAAACAAGCAGAGGCACGCCTTGCGTTAGCACAAGCTGAGCGTATTCAGTCTCAAGGTGACTTTAGAACAGCACGTACAGTTTTAAATAACCTAGTAGGTGATGATGTTAAAACACTTATTTGGCCAAAAATTATGTTTAACTTACCAACTGATTACTCAGTTGAACTGCGTGAGCAGGTACTTGCTTCTCACCCAGAAGTTCTAGCTTCTAAAGCAATTTATAACAGCGGAAAATACACAGTGAAAGCAAGTCGTTCGACTTATTTCCCGCAAGTTTCTGCAGTGGCAAGTTTTACAGATAACCGTGATACAGCTACTTTTACATATAACCGTGATACAGCTACAGGTGATTATGAAGATAAGTCCGTTGGGGTTCAAGTTTCGTTGCCTTTGTTTGCTGGTGGTCGCAATGTCAGTCAAGTGCGCGAATCTATTGCTACACGTGAACAATATAGACAAAACTTTGATCAGGTAAGGCGTGATATTAACCAAAACCTTGTTGATACAATTGAGCTTTACAACACAGCTGTGGCATCTTTGAAGGCTTATAAAGAGGCAGAGTCGGCTGCTGTTGTTGCTGAAAAAGGTGTTGAAAATGAACAGCTTCTAGGTGAGCGTACCGTTCTCGATTTGTTAGATGCGAGGCAAGAGTTGTTAGAAGCACGTGTGAATGTTGCTGTGGCTCGTGGCGCTGTTATTTCACGCGCGTTTGGGTTGCTAAGAGCGTTAGGTGAATTAGATGAAACAGACGCTTCAGCGCCAACTTTATAAAACTTAAGTTAAAAAATATAGGAAATTTACAAGACAATGGACGAAACAGTTATGACAATTCGCACCGAGCGAACACCAAACCCAAACAGTTTGAAGTATAATTTAGGCCGTGTTCTTATTCCAGGTGGAAGTGCAAACTTTCCCGCAGTCGAAACTGCTGAAAAGCGTTCGCCACTTGCTAAGAAGCTTTTTACTGTAAAAGGTGTTTCAGCAGTTTTTTTAGGTTCCGATTTTATTACAATCACAAAAGGTGATGACGAAGATTGGGCTGAAATTAACGAAGGAATTGCACCTGTGCTTGAAGCGTTTTTTGAATCGGGCGAGGCGGCACTTACAGGCGGTGAAACGGCTCAAATCCAAGAAATTGGCGCGGATACGGCTGACCCTGAATTGGTTGAACGTATTAAACAACTTATCGATGAGAAGGTTCGTCCGGCTGTTGCACAAGACGGTGGTGATATTGAATATCGTGGGTTTAAAGATGGTGTTGTGTACCTTGAAATGAAGGGTGCTTGCAGTGGTTGCCCAAGCTCTACAATTACTTTAAAACAAGGTGTAGAAGGGATGTTAATGCACTATTGCCCAGAAGTCACATCTGTGGAAGCTCTTTAATGCTGAATACCATAAGGATATAAGTAGAAGATTGAAAATTAAAAAATCGTAACTATCATTTGTATGATAAAAGCAAATGAATATGAAAGAGACCTTAACGTGGAAAAAGATTTAATGGCCATTGAGCGCCGCAATTTAGATGTAGCTGCCGTAACCCGCCTTGAAAATGCATGCGATGCTGGCTGGTTACATAACGTGCTTTCTCGTATTACACCGCTGACATTGCGTCGCCGTGATGACTATATTGCAATGGCTGATATTTTTGTGACAAACTCAGATCAGGCGGAAGCTTTGCTTGACCGATTTGATGCTGATTTAGAACTTTTTTGTTCAATGGCTGAAATTTCAATCACCAAGCATATGAGTGTTGAAAACGTTTCAGATGAACTTAAATCGCACGTTGAGCTTTATATGGATATTTGTTCGTTGCTGGCGCACAAATTTGGTATTACTAAACGTGACCCAATTGAAATGTTAACAGATTCGCCGATTATGTCAGAAGCGACAAACCCATTCATTAAAGAGTTTATGGATGACCGTTTTGAGCGAAATTAAGCTTTGAATAATTGTTTAAAACCTCCTGATAGGAGGTTTTTTTTGTGTATGACATATATGCAATGATGAATGCGTCGAAAGTAAGTGTTTATTTAAAATGAGTTGTGTCCACTTTAAATTTTCAATATAATCTATTCAAATATAAAGAAAAACAAAGAAAAAGGGCAAGTTAATGTCTGTTTTTAAGAAATCATTATATGTCGCATCAGCGTTTGCTTTTGTAGCGCCAGTTGCGCTTGGTGCGGGCTTTCAATTAAAAGAACAATCAGGTTCTTTACAAGGTCTTTCATTTGCAGGTGCTTCAGCAAAAGCTGATGACGCAAGTGTTATGTTTTATAATCCAGCAGGTATTACACGCCTTAAAGGTACACAAGGACATGCAAACCTAAGTTTAATTAAACCTTCTGCTAAATTTAACAATGACGCATCAGGGTTTACAGCTGCCGCTGTCCCAGCTGCAACGGCACATACTGTAAATGACGGTGAAGGCGGTGATGCTGGTTCACTTGCTGCTATTCCTGCAATTTACGCTGTAAGTTCTATGGACAATGGTGTGCGTTACGGTTTAGCTATTAACACACCGTATGGCCTTAAAACTGAATATAACGATGATTGGGTTGGCCGTTACTACGCTATTAAGTCTGAATTAATGACAATTAACGTTGCGCCAACTGTTGCTTGGAAGGTAAACGAAGAATGGTCACTTGGTGCGGCACTTAACATTCAATACGCTGAAGCGGAACTTACAAACGCAACACGTTTAAACAATGTTGCTTTGGCAGATGCTTTAACAACACTTAAAGGGAACGACCTTGGTTTCGGTTTCCGTGTTGGTACAATGTATGAACCAACAGATAGTACACGCATTGGCTTGGCTTATCAAAGCGGTATTCACCATAAACTTGAAGGTGATGTGAAAACAATATTAGGTTCAACATTGATTGGTGCCGCAAGTACCGATAATGCTGAAGCGAAGTTGAGAACACCTGACGTTGCTTCTCTTGGTGTTTACCACAAACTAAACGACCGTTTAGCTGTTATGGGTGAACTGGCTTGGACGAACTGGTCAGTGTTCGAGAATTTAACTGTTGTAAACAGTGATACAGGTTCTGTGTTAAGTAATGTTGAAGAAAAATGGGATGATAGTTACTTTATGGCTTTAGGTATGGAGTATAACCCATGTAACTGCCCTAATAAGCGTTTCCAGTTTGGTGTAGCTTACGATCAAACACCTGTGGATGATGAGTACCGTACGTTCCGTATTCCTGATGAAGACCGTTTATGGGTTTCATTTGGTTATGGTCAAGAATGGGGTGAAGATAAGAGCTTTACAGTAGGTTACTCACACATTTTTGTAGATGATGCAAGCGTTGTTGAAAATGCTTCATCTACTGCAAAAGGTGTTGTAAGTGGTTCATTTGATGCTAGCGTAGATATTTTATCAGCTAACTTTAAAATGAAGTTCTAAGCCTTATTTAGATAATGCATTAAAAGAAAGGGCGCTTTAAGCGCTCTTTTTTGTGCTTGAAATTTATAACTTTTATGGCCACAATAAATCATATAGTTTAAATTTGGGGTGTATTTATGTTTAGGGTTTTATTATTAGCTTTAAGTTTGGTTTTCTCGAATGTTGCGGTTTCGTATGCACAGTATGCGTCTAGTTCGGAAATTAATTCATTTAAAAAGAGTTATAAGAAGCAAGCAAAAAACAACAGAATTAAAGAGGACGATGCGAAAGAAATTCAAAAGAATGAAGCGTGTTGGAATGAGTATTTTGCTTATTTAGAAGAGAATTCAATTATGCCAGATGATATTTTTCAAGGTGGTAAGGACTACTGTAAAGGTAGAACACCGAAAGGTACTGTTGTAGGTTACGGAGATGTTGATGCTGCTTGTTGGCAGGACTTTATTCTAGCGATGCAGGATAAGTCACTGTTGCCAGATGATGTTTATGACAATGTTAAAATGGATTGTGGTGAGAATGATGCTTGTTGGGAAAATTATATGAAGAGCAATGCTTTGATGTGTGGTGACGTTTATAGTAATGCACAACAGTATTGTTCAGGAAATACCGATGTATTGAAGAGCTCTATTAAATATAACGGTTCATGCACTAGCACAGGCGGTGGTAGCGGCGGCGGTGGCGGTGGCGGC
>NZGE01000017.1 GCA_002689455.1 Magnetococcales bacterium
AAATAAAATTCCTTTTATTTTTCATACGAAACATAGGAACAGCAATAGAGATCGCTAGAAGAGGAATAAACGCCAATTCCACAAACATTATAAACCAAGTAGGAACCCCTAAAGACAGGTTCATAAAAATACGGCCTGAAACCCATAATAGGAACAAAACAAACAAATGAGTGCGACGAACAGGCGACGAACCCGTCCAATTGGCAACTGCTGTTAATAAAAAACCTGCAACAATTGCCATTGCAAAACCAAAAATCATTTCATAAGCATGCCAAACCACAAGAGAGTCAAAAGGTGAAGAAATTTCTAAAATTCCTGCATAAAACATCCCCCAAGTTAATATTGAAAGAACAGCGTAAATAGCACCGCCAAAGAAAAATGGTCTAAACCCACGTGACCAAAAAGGGCCATTAAACAGCTTTTGCATGTTTTTGCTCTCCGGTATTAAAGTTCGAATAATAATGGTCAAAGCAAGCAGCGACCACACGTGCAAACGGTTTACCTTTATTGGTTATATAAAAATCACCATTTACATCAAATGCAACCAATTTATCTTTTAAAAGATCTTTCATTTTATCTCCATCCTTCAAGAATGATGTGTAACTCAATTTATCTAATTTAAAATGACACAATAGTGATTGAATTGCATGTCTCACGCGCACATCATTTTCAGTACAAATCATCTCTTTGACTACTGTAGGTTTACCATCGTCAACCAAACCCTTATAATCTTTAATAAAACATGCATTTTGAAAACTTGCATTTTGAAATTGGCTAATAGATGAAAGGCCAAAACCAATCAAACAATCGCCCTCATCTGTCGTATATCCTTGAAAATTTCTTTGTAATTTAGATTCACTTTGGGCAATAGCAAGCGGGTCATCGGATAAAGCAAAATGATCCATACCAACTTGAACATATCCAGCTTTTAAAAACATACTTCTAGCAATTTCATTCATTTCAAACCTATCTTCAGCGCTAGGCATTGGATATTCTTCTAGGATTTTTTGATGTTTTTTCATCCATGGTACATGTGCATAAGGAAAAACAGCTACCCTTGAAGGTTTTAAACTCAAGGTTTGTTGAATTGTTTTTTCTACCGTATCGATTGTCTGATTAGGTAAACCTATAATTAAATCAAAATTAATATTACTCATATTATGCTGATGGAACAAATCTATGACACTTTTTATCGTACCAAATGGCTGGATACGATTAATCGCCTTTTGAACTGTAGCGTCGAAATCTTGTATGCCCAAACTAAACCTAGAAACACCAAGTTCTATATAAGAGGCTATTTTATTATCATTTAACAGACGAGGGTCACACTCCATGTGAATTTCTGTTTGAGTATCAAAAATAAAAACGCTTTTTAAAGCTGTGATAATTTCTTTCAAATTCTCACAGCTTGCATAATTAGGAGAACCTCCTCCAAAATGTAATTGAGAAACCGTATACTTAAATGAGGTGTTTTTTTGAAAGTTTTCAATTTCTTTTAATAAAGTTTCAACATAAGACTCAATAGGAGAAAGTTTATTGACAATTTTTGTATTGCATCCACAGTAGTAACAAAGGCTATGGCAAAATGGGATATGCACATATAAAGACACTTTCTTATCTTTGTCTATAGACTTTATACATTGAAAATAGTTCTGAAGATTTTCAATGTCTATAAATTGTGTTGCTGGTGGATAACTTGTATAACGTGGTACGTTCACATTATATTTTTCAATTATATTTTCCATTAGGCCTCACTTCATAAAAACAGAGTACAGCGTACCTTAAACAACCATTCAACACATTGACTTAAATCAAGCTACTGAACTAATGGAGAGGTTGCTTTGTCGTATGAAAAACCCTTAACATCTGCTTCACTTAGGAGTAATTGAATATATTGCTGAAAAGCTTTATTCCAACTTCTAGACTGCAGCTCTTCTTCTATCCAGCCTTTGACATGCTCGTATGGCAACTGTTTACCGTCTTCTCTCTCATGTACCTTAATAATATGAAATCCCACTTCTGTTTCTATAGGTTCTTTTGTTATTTCCCCTTTATACATAGAAAACAGCACTTTTTCAAATGCAGGTAATGTTTGTCCTTTTGTTATTTGACCAATGAACCCTTTATCTTGAGCAGACGAGCATTGAGAGTGCTGTGCCGCCGCGTCCGCAAAACTCACAGCATCATTTTGTATAGACTCTAATATTTTTAAAAGTTCTTCCTTAGCAGCAGTTCTTTTTTCTGTATCATCTTGTGGTGCAACACGTAAAATATGAGAAACTTCAAACAAAGGCGAAGTAAAGAACTTACTTTTATTATTGTTATAATAAGTTATATAATCACTTTCATCACCTTTTGGCACTTCAACCTCTTTTTCCAAAACAAGGTCTATGAATTTATCTACATTTTTAACGCATCCATCCCTTGTGGCTAAGCCTAAGTGAACAGCTCGTTGAATCAACAGCTCTTTAATAACAAGCGCTTTTGTAGCTTCATAATATGCATCAAAAAAATTAGATGAAGGATGATACTGCGCCTCCTGTCCAATTTCTTGAGGTGTAATTTCTATGCTATTAACAACCACACTTTTAGGGTTACCATCCATCTAACCTACCCTTTACTTCTAACAATTTGATAAGGTCTAAATATAAAGAATATAGGTGCTGTTAACGCATGAACTAACCGTGTGAAAGGGAAAATGAGTAGAATAAACAAACCCAAACCAATGTGTAACTTAAACACCAAAGCAACATTTTCAATAAAGCTATAGGCTCCACCTCTAAAGGTTACAATGTGCTGTGCCCATTCCATAAACTTAACCATTTCATGCCCATCTAAATGCTCCATTGAAACCGTAATAGTAAATAATCCCAACAATAATTGAACCAACAATATAACAAGAACGAAAATATCGGCAAAAGAGCTATTGTTACGAATACGAGCATCAAACAATCTACGATGTAGAAGCATTAACAAACCAATAAGACAAAACACACCAGCAATACCACCAGCCACAATAGCCAATATTTGTTTTGCTCCATGAGATATTCCCAAAGCATCAAAGACAGCAATAGGTGTTAATAAACCAACGGCATGACCTATTAATATCACAAGAATACCGCCATGGAATAAGATACTCCCCCAAATAAGCTGCTTTCTTCGTAATAGTTGACTTGATTTAGTACGCCAAGAATAAGGGTCTCTATCAAACCTCAACACACTCCCTAATATAAAAAATGTAATTGCGATATAAGGGAAAATTTGAAACATAAAATAGTCGAATGATGCCATAATTACATACCTTTTCTAATATCGTTAATCCCCATACGGGCCAGCATATCTTCTGCTTTAGGACAACCACCTTGAGATGTAGTTTGCGCAGAATTTTCAAAAGCAAATTGCTCTTCCCATTCTTTATCTAACTCCTCAAATGAATAAGCATCTCCTTGCGACTTATCTAAAACTTCTTTTAGTTTTTTCTCATCAACCTTTTCATCAACAATCGATACTATAGATTTAAAAACAGCTTTATATAAGCTATCTCTATTTTCGAGTCGTTTTTCTAATGCTGATAAAACGTGCGATACATCCAAGAGGTCTTTTTTGATCTCATCAATTTCAAGTGTCGATAAATATTCAAGAAACATCGGTAAATAATCGGGTGTTTCATGGCATGATAGCTCCATACCTTTAGAGACATATAAATCATTTAAATCAACCATAGCTTGGCCTCTGTCTCTTGAATCACCATGCACATGCTCAAACATGTGTAACGAAAGAGATGGTGTGCGATCAAATAAGGACACATACTCTTCTTGTACATCCAAAAGGTCTGTTAATTCGATCCAATCCAACAAAGTTTTTAAAGTGGTAACATTCTCACTCGAAAGTACGCCTTCGTCTTTTAAAATTCTCAAATTTTCTTTTGCATAGGTTTTATGATTATCTGTTGGATAAGTTAGTAAAAAACCTAAGACTTTCAAACTTTTCATTTCTAAAACTTTCTAATATTAACCGTGATCACGTTCAAAAATAATATTCACGCGCTCACCTTTTTTAGGTTTCGTTTCGGTTTCACCGCGTGACTGTTTTTGGCTTTCAAACACATCCATTTTGCTATTGCTATGACTTGAACAACCATTACCAAAGCTAAATCCACAACCACCACTTTCACCAAAAGCATTCATACTTTCTTCACGATGACTAGATGGAATAACATATCTATCTTCATAGTTAGCAATCGCCATAATTTTATACATATCTTCAACAAGATCTTTTGTTAGACCAACTTCATAAAGAACTTTATCGTCCTCTTTCGCAAGAACCAATTTACTGCGCATAAATTGACGCATAGCACTCATACGCTTAAGAGCAAGTCTTACAGGTTCTTCTTTACCTGCTGTTAATAAGTTCGCCAAATATTTAACAGGAATACGCATGTCATCTAAATCTGGCATAATCCCATCAGATTTAGTTGGTAATTTACCCTGTGCAGCAGCAGACTGAATTGGTGACAGAGGTGGAATATACCAAACCATAGGCAAAGTTCTATATTCTGGGTGTAATGGAAAAGCAACCTTCCAATCAATCGCCATTTTATAAACAGGTGAATTCTGCGCCCCTTCAATCCAGCTATCTGGAATACCATCTTTTTTAGCCTGTGCGATAACCTCTGGATCATGCGGGTCTAAAAAGATATCACACTGAGCTTCGTACAAGTCCTCTTCATTTTCCACACTCGCAGCAGCTTCAATTTTATCAGCATCGTAAAGAATAACGCCCAAGTAACGAATACGACCAACACATGTTTCAGAACAAACTGTCGGCTCACCGTTTTCAATTCTTGGGTAACAGAATGTACATTTTTCTGCCTTACCGCTCTTCCAATTGTAATAAATTTTCTTATAAGGGCAGCCCGATATACACATACGCCACCCTTTACATTTGTCTTGGTCAACTAAAACAATACCGTCTTCTTCTCTTTTATAGATCGACCCTGAAGGGCATGACGCGACACATGTTGGGTTTAAACAATGCTCGCAAAGCCTTGGTAAATACATCATAAAAGTATTTTCAAATTCACCATAAAGCTCTTTTTCGATATCTTTAAAATTGTAATCTTTTTTACGGTGCTCAAATTCTGTGCCTAATATTTCTTCCCAGTTAGGTCCCCAGTTAATTTTTTCCATTCTTTCTCCAGAAACAAGGGAACGTGGCCTAGCTGTCGGCATCGTTTTCATTTCGGGCGCTTTTTGTAAATGATCATAATCAAACGTAAACGGCTCATAGTAATCATCTATTTCAGGTAAGTTTGGGTTGCCAAAAATATTTGCTAAAATACGCCACCTGTTACCTTGTTTTGGGTGAATTTTACCATTTTTATGTAAGGACCAACCACCTTTCCACTTATCTTGGTTTTCCCACTCTTTTGGGTAACCAACGCCTGGTTTTGTTTCCACATTATTAAACCATGCATACTCAACACCCTCTCTAGAGGTCCACACGTTTTTACAAGTAACAGAACATGTGTGACAGCCAATACATTTGTCTAAATTTAGAACCTTACCAATTTGAGCTCTTACTTTCATAGGTTACGCCTCCTTACTTTTCGCAGGTTCATCCATCCAATCTACATTTTCAACACGGCGAACCACAACAAACTCATCACGGTTTGATCCAACCGTTCCATAATAGTTAAACCCATAAGAAAGCTGAGCATAGCCACCAATCATATGAGTTGGTTTAACGGTTGCACGCGTTACAGAATTGTGAATACCGCCACGCGCCTGAGTAATTTTACTACCTGGTGTGTGCACAAGTTTCTCTTGTGCGTGGTACATCATAAGCATACCTTCATTCACACGTTGAGAAACAACAGCTCTTGCCATAATCGCGCCGTTGGTGTTAAAAATTTCTAACCAGTCATTATCTTTAATACCAACCTTTTGAGCGTCAATTTCACTCAACCAAACAATAGGCCCACCACGAGAAAGCGTTAACATATGTAAGTTATCAGAATATGTTGAGTGAATACCCCATTTTTGGTGCGGTGTAATAAAGTTCAAGCACAATGTTGGTGTTTCATTTCCGTGCTTATCCAGCATTGAGTGAACCGTACGTGTATTAATAGGTGGTCGATACGACACCAATGACTCACCAAAGTCAATCATCCAAGGATGGTCTTGATAAAGCTCTTGGCGACCACTTAACGTTCTCCACGGAATATATTCATGTACGTTTGTATAGTTGGCTGTATAGCTTACATGTTCCGATTCTAAACCGCTCCAAGTAGGAGAGCTGATAATCTTTCTTGGTTGAGCCTGAATGTCTCTAAAGCGAATTTTTTCTTCCTCTTTCGGTAAAGCTAAGTGCGTATGATCACGACCTGTTACTTTACTTAAAGCAGACCAACTTTTAACAGCAACCTCACCGTTTGTTTCAGGTGCGAGTGATAAAACTGCTTCACAGGCCTGAATATCTGTCTTTATTTGAGGTTTATCATTTTGAACACCATTGAGCTGTTTTAAAAATTCAATCTCTTTATCGGTATTCCATGAAATGCCTTTACCACCATTACCCAATTTATTCATCAATGGACCAATAGATGTAAATCTTTCATATGTTTGAGGGTAATTTCTTTCTACAACCTTCATCGCAGGTGCCGTTTTCCCTGGGATTAGATCACATTCACCTCTACGCCATTCTAATACATCATTTTGAGCAAGCTCTCCCTCTGTATCATGTTGAATAGGGGATAAGACAAATTCTTCTTCAACACCTAAATTTCCTTCCGACAATTCAGAGAACTTTTTAGCCAGCCCTTTATAAATTTCCCAATCAGACTTACTTTCCCAAACCGGATCGATGGCCTTAGAAAGCGGGTGAATAAATGGGTGCATATCAGATGTATTTAAATCATTTTTTTCATACCAACTTGCTGTGGGTAAAACAATATCAGAATAAACACACGTTGTAGACATTCTAAAATCAAGCGTCACGATAAGGTCTAACTTACCATCAGGAGCCTTATCATGCCACTTAACGTCAGTTGAATTCTTCAGACCTTCTTTACCAAGATCTTTACCTTGAACCCCATGCTGAGTACCTAAGAAATGCTTCATAAAATATTCATGCCCTTTACCACTTGACCCTAAAATATTTGAACGCCAAACGAACATATTCCTTGGCCAGTTCACTTCGTTATCAGGGTCTTCGCAAGACATCTTTAAAGACCCCTTTAAAAGGCGATCTTTTACATATTCAACAGGGTCTTTTTTAGCTTTTTTAGCTTTCTTCACAAGGTCGATTGGATTTTCACTCAATTGCGGCGCAGAAGGCAACCAACCCATTCTTTCAGCGCGTACATTACAATCAATAAGGCTTCCCTTCCACGCGTCTTTATTCGCAATAGGAGAAAGAACTTCATCCACAGATAAGGTTTCATAACGCCATTGGTCTGTATGTGCATAAAAGAATGATGTTGAGTTTTGTTGTCTTGGTGGTCGCTGCCAATCAAGCGCAAAAGCCACAGGCGCCCAACCTGTTTGAGGTCGAAGTTTTTCTTGACCCACGTAGTGTGACCAACCACCGCCAGATTGACCAATACAACCACAAAAGGCAAGCATGTTAATGGCTGCGCGATAATTCATGTCCATATGGTACCAATGGTTCATTGCCGCCCCAATGATAATCATAGATTTACCTTCGGTTTCATGCGCATTTTGTGCAAAAGCTCTTGCGACTTGAATCACCTGTTCAGCTTTTACACCTGTAATTTCTTCCTGCCATTTTGGTGTATAAGGCACATCATCCATAAAGTCTTTTGCAACATGTGCACCACCCAAACCTTTGCGCTCAATGCTATAGTTAGCGCATAGCAAGTCAAAGACAGTCACAACAGGTGTTTTCTTGCCTTTTAAATTGATATATCTAACAGGCAAGTTTCTATACATCACATCTTTACCTGACTTTACAGAAAAGTAATCATGTTCATGCTTTTCACCTGCAAAATATGGAAATGCAACTTCCAGAACAGCATCTTCTTTACCTAATAAAGTTTTCTGAGGTTTAATTTTATCGCCTGTCTTAGAGTTTTCTCCAAGCAAGTTCCATTTGCCTTCTTCACCCCAGCGGAAACCAATAGACCCTGTTGGAACGGTAACATCACCTGTATTCTCATCAAAACATACCGTTTTCCATTCAGGGTTATTTTTTTCATCTAAGCTATTATCAAAATCAGAAGCACGTAACATGCGCCCTGCTTTAAAACCATCTTCAAAATCTTCCAATTTAACCAAGAATGGCATATCTGTATATTGACGACAGTATGAATCAAAATACTCAGAAGGTTTGTCAATGTGAAATTCTTTTAAAATAACATGCCCCATAGCCATACCAAGAGCAGCATCAGTCCCCTGTTTAGGATTCATCCAAATATCGCCAAATTTTGAAGCTTTTGAATAATCAGGTGTAATGGTTACAACTTGCGTACCTTTATAACGTGCTTCTGTCATAAAGTGCGCGTCTGGCGTTCTTGTTTGAGGAACATTCGAGCCCCACATAATAATAAAGCCAGAGTTGTACCAATCTGCACTTTCTGGAACATCTGTTTGCTCACCCCAAGTCTGCGGTGATGCTGGAGGTAAATCACAATACCAATCATAAAAACTCATACAAACACCACCAATCAAAGAAAGGTAACGCGCACCTGCAGCATATGAAATCATTGACATTGCGGGGATAGGAGAGAACCCTATAATACGGTCAGGCCCATATTTTTTAATAGTGTAGATATTAGATGCAGCAGCAAGTTCATATGCTTCATCCCAAGTTGCACGCACAAAGCCACCTAAACCTCTAACCTTTTGGTAGCTTTTTCTTTTTTCTGGGCTATTTTGAATACTTTCCCATGCCTTAACAACATCTCCGTCGCATTCAACTTTAGCTTGACGCCACAGCTTCAAAAGTTGCTTACGAATCATAGGGTATTTCAATCTATTTGCTGAATAAATATACCAGCTATAGCTTGCACCTCGGGCGCAACCACGTGGTTCATGATTAGGTAACTCTGGACGCGTTCTTGGGTAATCAGTTTGCTGAGTTTCCCATGTCACTAAACCATTTTTTACATAAATTTTCCATGAGCAAGACCCTGTACAGTTTACACCATGCGTAGAACGTACAACACGGTCATGTGACCAACGATCACGATAACCTTTTTCCCATTTTCTATTTTCATTTGTTGTGACACCATGGCCGTCAGAAAAGGTACCTTCTCTTGACTTAAAAAATGTAATTTGATCAATAAAATAACTCATTTCATATTTCTCCTAGAGGTTTGCGAGCAATAATACTTTAATAAATTTGTTCTATCACAACCTTGACTCGCATCAAGGTATATGTGGTTTAACACTTGTACTGACTATCCTTACGTAAATAACAGACCCAAGTTATTAAAATGCAAAGCGCGTAATAAACACTAAACAAGATAAGCGCCAAATAAGCCTCACCCGTTTCTGACAATGAAAAACCAAATGTTTTCGGAATAAAGAATGCCCCATAAGCACCTAAAGCAGATGTAAAGCCAATTGTTGCTGCAGATTCTGTTTCAGATGCTTTTTTAACAAGATCCTCACTTTGACCCTTCATACGTAGAGAACAATCCTTCCAAAAAATTGTCGGGATCATTTGGAAAGTAGAAGCATTACCCACTCCTGTTGCAATAAACAAGAGAATGAAAGAACCAAAGAAACCATAAAATGCATACGATGCTTCACGAATAGATAAAAAGTAAATCAACATTAAAGTGCCTAACAACATTGCTACAAAAACGGCCAATGTAATTTTACCGCCACCTATTCTGTCACACATTTTTCCGCTTAACGCACGAGACAAAGCACCTACTAAAGGACCTAAAAAAGCGAGCTGAAGCGAGTTCACTTCAGGGAATTGTGATTTTGCCAATAAAGGAAACGCTGCAGAAAAACCAATAAAAGAACCAAATGTCCCAACGTAAAGAACACACATAATCCAATTATGTCTACGCTTAAAGATAACCGACTGACTTTTAAAAGATGATTTAATACCGTTAATATCATTCATACCAAACCATGCAAATAAACCACTAATCACCACAAAAGGAATCCAGAAAAATGCCGCATTTTGAAGCCACATACTACTACCATCATTTGTTGTTTGTGCATTACCCGTCGCCACTTCAAGAAAACCTAGGGTAATAACAATAGGCACTAAAAATTGAACAGCACTCACACCCAAATTACCCAGCCCAGCATTCAACGCCAAAGCATGTCCCTTTTCCTTTTTAGGATAAAAGTAAGCTATATTCGCCATACTTGAAGCAAAGTTACCACCACCAAAACCAGACAAAATAGCCAACATTAAAAAAACTTCATAAGGCGTGCTTAAGTCTTGCACTGCCAACCCCATACCAACAGCTGGAATAAGTAGAGAAAACGTGGTAACGGTCGTCCACAATCGACCTCCCCAAATAGGGATCATAAATGAGTAAACAACCCTTAAAGTAGCCCCTGAAAGGCCTGGCAAGGCAGCCAACCAAAAAAGCTGATCTGTTGTTAAATCAAACCCAATTGTAGGTAGTTTAACAACAACAACACTCCACACCATCCACAGTGCGAAAGATAAAAACAGTGAAGGAATAGATATCCACAAATTTTTACGCGCTATAGCTTTACCTTTCGAATCCCAAAAATTTTCATTTTCGGGATTCCATTCACGTATTAAGTTCGACATATTTTTTAACCTTCCAATTTATTCATATTCGCCATTTCAGGGAAATCTTGTGGTTCTTTTAATACAGGGTATTTTTCTTTCTCCATGCGTCTAATCGCAACCGTCATCCAAATAAGAGCTATAGAGACCAGTACGAACAGCAACATAAAACAACTTGTCCAAACATTTAGGTAATCGTTCATCAAACCAAACATAATTGGTAAAACAAAACCACCTAAACCACCAACTAAACCAACAATCCCTGCAACTGAACCAACATGATTTGGATAATAAATTGGAATGTGTTTATAAATAGCAGCTTTACCTAGAGACATCACAAAACCAAGAATAAACAATAGAACTGTAAACGGAATAACGCCCATTGAAAGAGAAAATTCTATATCAGACTTTACGCCCTGAATCGTATAAACCGTTGAAGGGTAGCTAAGCAAGAAACAGCACACAACAGAAACACCAAAAGCCCAATACATAACAGATCTCGCACCATATTTATCAGACAAATAACCGCCTGCAGCACGGAAAAGAGAGGCTGAAAGAGAAAATGATGCCGCCAACATACCAGCGACTTTAATATCGACATTATAAACATCTACATAATAATGTGGCAGCCACAAAGCAAGAGCAACAAACCCACCAAACACAAAGAAGTAGTACAGAGAAAATCTCCAAACTTGTAATTTTTTCAAAGGCTCTATCGACTCCATAAAGGAAAGACGTTTTTCATTTTTCAGGCTCTCTTTTTCATTTTCCGTAAACATCAAAAAGAGCACTGCCGAAACAACGAGAGCGACAGCCCAAACCTGCGCAACTGTATGCCACCCATATGCAACCATAACCATAGGCGCAACAAACTTAGTAACCGCAGCACCAACGTTACCCATACCAAAAACACCCAATGCTGTACCTTGCTTATTCGATGGGAAAATTTTTGCCAAATAGGATATCCCAACAACAAAGGTACCCCCAGCAACACCCAAACCTAAAGCCGCTAACAGCATAACCTCGTAACTACTAGCAATCGTTAACAGCCATGTAAATGCAGCAGAAACAAACATCGTTGACACAAATATAAACCTTGCACCAAATTGGTCGGCCCAAATACCTAATATCAACCGCACCAAAGATCCTGTTAAAATAGGCAGTCCAACAAGTATACTAAACTGAGTTTCAGTTAACATAAGATCTTCTTTGATTTGAACACCAATGATTGAAAATATGGTCCAAACAGCAAAAGAAACTGTAAATGCAAGAGTGCTCATAAACAAAGCACGATTTTGAGATACTTGTGTAGACATATAAAATCCTAACAATTCTATTTTATACTTATTTTTCGGTTAATTATAGACAATACAAATGTTAATTAACTTGACTTGAGTCAACAAATATAATTATTTTAAAGTAGACAAAAACATATAGGGCAACATGATAAATATTCGTCAAAATTCTTATTCAAACTCTCAACTTATGCGCGGCATTCAAGAAAGTTCAGTTGCCTATATTCTTAACCATGCCACGATAGAACAATTCGATAAAAATACGATTATCGTACAACAGTCAGAAAAACACCCATTCTTACACCTTATATTGTCAGGTAAAGTTAAAACATATCGACACAGTACCGAAGGCAAAGAAACCATTATCCGCCTTCTTAAACCACAAGAAACTTTTATGGATGCTGTCATATTTATGAATACAGACACTTCGCCTATATCTGCCCAAAGCATTGAGCCAACTAAAACATTAAAGATTCCACAAAAAATTATTCACGAAGCAATTTCAAAAGACTCTATACTTGCTCATAATCTTCTCCAAATCATTGCAAACCACTACGGCAGCAGCATGTTGCAAGTTGATGCTATACATACTCAAAAACCGTTAGATAGAGTTGGTTTTTATCTATTATCTAAATATTTAGAACACATAAAGCTCGGCGGGAGTTCAAAGTCATTTTCTCTCCAATATACTAAACAAGATATCGCAAACCAACTCGGCGTTGCTCCAGAGACATTTTCTAGATCTCTAGCAAAGTTAAAACAAATGGGTATAGAAATACAAGGAACTGAAATTAAACTTTCCTCGTCAGAGTCTTTATGTCAATTCTGCGACCCTACGCTTACAAAAAAATGCATCAAATCATCTAAAGATGATTGCAAAATTAAAGAATAGGGTAAACTTTCACCATATCTCCAGGTTTTAATGCATCATCTCCAGTTTCAGGTAAAGCAACCCACGCATTCATATTTAAAAACGGTTTAGTTTGGAATGACGCTTGCCCTTCCATAATCTCAACTGCATTTTCATGCACAATAGCCTTCAAAAAAAGTGAAAAGCCTTTTTTCTTTGTAAAAGAGTTTAATAAAGGCATCTGCCTATGCGCATTCGTTAATGAACATTGAAGAGCATCCAATGCCGTTTGTACAAAAAATTGCAAACCAACAGACGATGCGACTGGATTACCGGGCAGACCAAAATATAAAACCCCGTTCGGTAATTTAGCCAACAAGTTGGGCTTACCAGGTCTCATTTTAACTTTATGATATAAAATCTCAGCTTTTAGATCCAATAAAGAACCTTTAACAAAGTCATGAACACCTGCTGAAACGGCGCCGCTAGATACAATCATATCAACGGAAGGTAAATGCTCAAGTAATTTTCCTTTAAACGTTTCTTTACTGTCAGGCATATTTACATGAATAACTTCACAGCCTTTCCCTATCAGCCATGCATTCATATAATAAAAGTTAGAGTTATAAATTTCACCTAAATCTAAATTTTTATTTAAGTCAGTCACAAGCTCATCACCCGTAGTAATCAGCAGAACCTTTGGCTTTTTAAAAACATCAACCTTAGCAACACCCGCACTCGCTAAAGGTAATATATCCGTCACCTTCAAGACAGACCCTTTTTGTAACAAAAGATCTCCTTGTTTAATATCTTCTCCTGCACGGCGAATATTGGCCCCATTTTCAGGCGTATCACAAAAGAAAACTTGAGACCCTTTTATATCTACGAGTTCAATAGGGACCACAGCCTCAACACCTGAAACAACAGGCGCTCCTGTCATAATATGAATACATTCACCACTTTTAAGAAGCATATCCAAATTATTTTTCTGTCCAGCCGAGACCTCTGCTACTTTTTTCAAAACAATAGGGTTACCTTTTGATGCTAACTTCAAATCTTCCAACCCAACACCAAAACCGTCCATTGCAGAATTGTCAAAAGGTTGAATATTTATTTTACTATACACATCAACAGCGCAAATACGACCAACGGAATCTTCAAGCGCTACCTTCTCAACACCCAACTCTACACCCATAGAATTGTTATTAATAATATCAACAGCCTCTGAAAACGAAATCATATAACCAACTTTACACATTAAAATTATTTACTATTTATACAATAATATACAGAGTCAATCCTTGACTTCAATCATTATTACTACATTATTCCCTGTTAATCTTTAGAAGCAAACAGCTAAATACCTTAACAGAACTCAGTTCCCAAGAAACCCACAAACACCATTCCCTGTAAAAATGTAAAAATACGCTGTAAATTGGCAAATAACAGGGTATTGCATCGCTATGAGAAGAAGCTGAACACTCCACCACCATTTATTTTAAAATCACAGCCAGCAGGCTGTTTTTTTATACCTACAGGCTAAAAACCCCGCCGTTTGGCGCCGTTTCGCAAGCACCCTAAATACTGAAAGTGGGTAGATAATCCTATTTATCAGGGAATTTAGAGAATTTACCTCTTTTCTCTCAAAACGCAATTTCGGCCACCCACTTACGGGGCAAAAACACTGCTTGTTTGACCAAGCACATATACAGTTGTACAATCACTAAGAATTTCTATTTTTAAGGGCAAAAAATGAAAAAAATTGTTATATCTACGTTTGTTATT
>NZGE01000018.1 GCA_002689455.1 Magnetococcales bacterium
CTATTAACTTACGAAGGTCGCTTAAAAAGCGTTAAATGATCGAAATCAAAAAGCCCTCAACAGAGGGCTTTTTTTTATGATATTAAAAGCTAGTCTAAGTGAATACCAACTTGAGATGCACCAGCATCTACATATATGTTTTCACCTGTTACACCAGAAGCTAGGTCGCTTAGAAGGTATAAAGCTGTTTTGCCTACTTCTTCTTGTGTTACATTACGGCGCAGTGGTGCGTGTTTTTCATTGGCATCAAGAATGGATTTAAAACCACCAATGCCTGAAGCTGCTAATGTTTTAATTGGACCAGCGCTAATGCTGTTAACACGCACAGCACCGTGAGAACCCATGTCATCAGCAAGATAACGTACAGAAGCTTCTAAAGCTGCTTTTGCAACACCCATAACATTGTAGTTAGGTACAACTTTTTCAGCACCATAATAAGAAAGCGTTACAACAGAAGCTCCTTCGTTTAAAATAGCCTCGGCAGCTTTACATACAGCTGTTAAAGAATAACAAGAAACGTCTAAGCTTACCTTGAAGTTTTCACGCGTTGTTTCAAGATAGCGACCTTTAAGTTCATCTTTATCGCTAAACGCAATGGCATGTACGATAAAGTCAATTTTACCCCACTTTGTCTCAACTTCTTTAAATGTTTTTGCAATGGCATCGTCATTTGTTACATCGCACTCTACAATAAAATTACTGCCAATGCTTTCAGCTAAAGGTTTTACGCGACGTTGAAGCGCTTCGCCAACATATGTAAAGCCAATTTCAGCGCCTGCTTCGTGAAGTTGCTGTGCAATACCCCAAGCGATGGAGTTTTTGTTTGCAACGCCCATAATTAAGCCTTTTTTACCCTGCATTAAATTCATTATAGATAGCCTTTCGTTCAGAAAAAATTATTCAGGAAGTGAAGATACTTTTTTTTATTTCATTATGCAAGTTTGTTAAGTTCTTCTTCAATGAAGTACAGCGCTGTTTCCACTGTTTGCATACGAATTTCATGCCTGTTTCCCATAAAAACCTTTTCAAAAGTGACATTTTTTTTACCTATACAAAATGCAAAATATACCAACCCTACAGGTTTTTCAGCGCTTCCACCAGTTGGCCCTGCAACACCTGAAACAGCAACAGTTATATGGCTACCACTGTTTATTTGTGCGCCTTTCGCCATTTGAGTAGCTGTTTGTTCAGAAACGGCACCATATTTTTCAAGCGTTTCTTTTTGAACATTCACCAGTTTTATTTTAGCTTCATTGCTGTATGTTATATAACCACTATCAACAACTTTACTACTACCAGAAATTTCCGTTAGTGCACTGATAATCAAACCGCCTGTACAACTTTCCGCAGTTGAAATCCTGAAATTTTTCTCTGCCGATTTTTCTATAACTTGAGATGATAAGCTTTGAATCTTATCTGAAAACATTAGCTTTCCTTTAATTTTATTCTTAGTTGTCTTAATAACATGTTATCAAAAAACTTGTATTTAATAATCAATTTATTTATATTTTACATCTTATTGATTTTTATGGGTAAAAACAGGGCTGAAAATTGAACTTATACGATGTTGTTTTAAATGGTGAAGGTGAAGTAATGCTTTGTATACCTGAGCATGCCTTTTCAACGAATGAGGCTCAGGTGCATGTTTACCCACAGCGTATGGAAATTTGGTCTGAAGGCAAGTTACAGGTAAGGTTAGGGGGAATCCCGCTTCATATTATACGTAAAGCGCTTAACTTTAAAGGAATCCTTGTAGGTGAGTTTCCACGTATGAGCGAAACTCCTAGTAGGCAGTACATGGCCAGTGTCGTTTCATTTACAGGTGCCTAATATCTATTAAATAATTCAACAAGGTAATACGCAAAACCTTTTCTACCATAAACATTCTTAACCCCGCCTTTTTGTATAAATTCGTGAAATGACTTTGATTGCATTTTTACTTTCTCCATTAATCCCGAAATTTTATGTACTTCTAAAGTAGTATTAACTAACTTTTAACTGACAAAATAAAATAGGGTATGAAATACATTTAATCTTGAAGGTTTTGGCGCAAAAAGTTACACTCTTGCCTAACAAAAATAAGAAGCAGTTAAACTGTATTTAAAAAATTAACAAATTTCGGAGATTTTTCCTGTGAACGGAAACATGCGTAACATTTTAGTTTGGGCAGCTATTTTTATTGTCATTTTATCATTATTTCAAATGACAGATAACGGAAGAATGAGCTCTAAGTCGGACAAAGTTGGTTATTCAGAAATGATGGACCTTGTTGACCAAGGGGCTGTTCGTAACATTGAAATTCAAGGTCAAACATTAACGGCAACAAGTTCTGATGGTACAGCCCTTAAAGCACTTGCACCATACGACCCAGACCTGATTAAAAACCTACGTGAGAAAAACGTAGCTATTGAAGTGAAGCCTCAAGAAGGTGAAAGTATTATTAAACAAATATTCATTTCATTGTTACCAATTGGGTTAATTATTCTATTTTGGATTTTTATGATGAACAAAATGCAAGGTGGCGGCAAAGCAATGAGCTTTGGAAAAAGCCGTGCACAAATGCTAACCGAAAACCAAGTACGTGTCACATTTGATGATGTTGCAGGTGTTGAAGAGGCAAAGCAAGAGCTTGAAGAAGTTGTAGACTTTTTAAAAGATCCATCTAAATTCCAAAAGCTTGGTGGTAAAATTCCTAAAGGTGTTCTTTTAGCAGGTTCTCCTGGTACAGGTAAAACACTTCTTGCTAAGTCTGTTGCTGGTGAAGCAGGCGTTCCATTCTTTACAATCTCGGGTTCTGAATTTGTGGAAATGTTTGTTGGTGTCGGTGCTTCTCGTGTACGCGACTTATTTGAACAAGCGAAGAAAAATGCACCTTGTATTGTTTTTATTGATGAAATTGACGCTGTAGGTCGTCACCGTGGTACTGGTATTGGTGGCGGTAATGATGAACGCGAACAAACATTAAACCAGCTTCTTGTTGAAATGGATGGTTTTGGCGCAAATGAAGGTGTTATCTTAATTGCAGCAACAAACCGCCCTGACGTACTTGATCCAGCTTTGATGCGTCCTGGTCGTTTTGACCGTCAAGTAGTTGTCCCACTGCCAGACATTAAAGGCCGTGAGCAAATTTTAAATGTTCATATGCAAAAAGTGCCACTCGCTGGCGATGTTGATGCACATGTCATTGCCCGTGGTACACCTGGTTTTTCTGGTGCTGACCTTGCAAACCTTGTAAATGAATCTGCTCTTATGGCTGCACGCTCTAACAAGCGTTTGGTTGATATGGAAGATTTTGAAATGGCGAAAGATAAAGTGATGATGGGTGCTGAACGCCGCAGCAACGCCATGACTGAAGAACAAAAGAAAACAACGGCATACCACGAAGCGGGTCATGCTATTGTAACTTTGTTTGTGGAAGGTGAAGCAGACCCGTTACATAAAGTGACAATTATTCCACGCGGTCGTGCATTGGGTGTTACCATGTCACTTCCAGAAGAGGACAAAGTAACTTACAGTAAGGTTTACCTTGAAAACCAAATTGCTATTTTAATGGGTGGTCGCCTTGCTGAAGAACTTATATTAAATCAAATGACAACAGGCGCTTCAAATGATATTGAACGTGCTACAGAGCTTGCACACAATATGGTTTGCTCTTGGGGTATGTCTGAAAAAATGGGTCCTCAAAACTATGGCTCTAAAGAACAGGATCCGTTCCTTGGTCGCAACATGGGTGGTGGTTCATCTTCAGGTGGCTTTAGCTCGGATACTGCAAAGGCAGTTGATGCTGAAATTCGTAAATTTGTAGATACAAACTACAAACGTGCAAAGGCTATTTTGAAAAAGCATGAAGATAAACTTCACTTACTTTCAGAAGCGTTACTAGAACATGAAACCTTAGATAAGGCACAGATTGATGATTTATTTAATGGTAAACCTGTTATTGCAAAAAAAGGATCTCGTCGTAAGCAAAAATCTGATGCTGAAAAAGCTGCAAAGGTAGCTGAACGTGAAAAGAAAACTGATGATAAATTAGAAAAAACACGTAAAACAGCGAAGTCAACTACAACAAGTAAAAAGTCGACGACAGCCAAAAAAACAACGACAAAGAAAACAACTTCTAAAAAGAAAGAAGATTAATGAGCGATACATTTGTAGGCTGGAAAGCATCTATCTCTGTGGAAGAATCACATATTCCAACATATGAAGAGATTTTATCCCCTTTAGATGCTGCGGTTGATACAGGCAAAGAATCGGGTCAGTGGATGTTGAATGCCTTTTTCACAGCTGAACAAACAGAAGAATCTATTAAGTCGGCATTTAAAATTGCAGATGATATTTTAGGTGTTTCAAGTTCACCTGTTTTAACAGCTGTTAAGGACGAAGACTGGCAAGAAAAAATGCGTCGTGAATTTCCACCACTTGAAGTGGCAGGCTTTTTTATTCATACATTTGATGAGGAAGTACCAGAAGGTTTGGTTGAACTTAAAATTCCAGCAGGGATGGCGTTTGGAACAGGTGAACACCCAACAACGGCAGGCTGCTTAACTTTATACACCAACCTCACACAAGAACGTCAGTTTGAAAACGCTTTAGATATGGGTTGTGGCAGCGCCATTTTAGCCATGGCTGCAGCTAAAAAACATGGCCTGCATAGTATTGCGGTTGATATTGATGAACCAAGTGTTGACGTTGCTATTGAAAACTGTGAATTTAACAATGTGCTGAACTTTGTAAAGTGTGCATATAGCGATGGTTTCGGCTCAGACATTGTTCAAAGCAAGGCGCCTTACGACCTTGTTTTTGCAAATATTTTAGCAAATCCACTTATTGAAATGTCGGATGATCTTGTAAATGCCATGGATAAAAATGGCGTTGCAATTCTTTCGGGGTTTTTAACAACTCAAAAAGAAGATGTAATCAAAAGCTATGTAAGCAAAGGCTTAACACTGGTTGATGAAATTACAATTGGCGACTGGGTGGCAGCTGCGCTTAAAAAATAAAGCATCAACCGCTTGAACTTTTAAGTTTCTAACTTCATAATTTATGATAAGAAAAGAAAAAGAAAGGTTTGTTTTATGGCAAAAGTTGCAGTTGTTTTAGCTGGTTGTGGTGTTGATGATGGAAGTGAAATTCATGAAAGTGTTTTAACTTCGTTACACCTACAAAAGTTAGGCGCAGAAGTATGCTACCTTGCACCTAACATTGACCAAGCTGATGTCATCAACCATAAAACAGGCGAAATTCACCACAAAGAAAAGTCACGTAATGTGCTAGAAGAATCCGCACGTATTGCACGTGGTGATATTCATAATATAGAAAATGCCGATATTAATAACTATGATGCCGTTATTTTCCCAGGTGGGTTTGGCGCAGCTATGAACTTAAGTGACTTTGCTTATAGAGATATTATTGAAGATATTGATGTTGAACTTCATGTACGTGCTTTAGTTGAAGGTGCACTGAAACATAAAAAGCCTATTGGGTTTATTTGTATTTCACCTGCATCTATTGGGGCAGTTATTCTTAAAGGTCAAGGTGCGAAATTAACAATTGGACACGATGAACATGTAGCTAATAAAATGGAAAAACTTGGCTGTGTACATGTTCCTTGTAATGTAGGCGATATTGTTATTGATGAAAAATTTAACATTGTTTCTACACCTGCCTATATGCTTGCAAAAAACATGGTTGAAGCCGAGCAGGGCATTGAAAAATTAGTTAAGGAAGTTGTTAAGCGTGCCAATGTAAACCCGCTTGAAAGGCATCCAGAACTTGTTGACGGTTAACATCATTTAGCATTCAAATATAGCTTATTGCTTACCATGACGAATACGAGGGTCGACCAGCGCATATGAAATATCGGCAATCAGGTTTCCTATTAACGTAAGTACAGCCCCAATACTTAAAATTCCCATAATAACAGGGTAGTCACGCATCATAACACCATCATAAAACAGTTTACCCATACCAGGAATTGCAAAAAGAGATTCAAAAATAACACTTCCACCAATAAGGCCTGGAATACTTAAGCCTAAAATGGTGACAACTGGTAACAGTGCATTTTTTAAACCGTGCTTATAAAGAATTGAAGTTTCAGCTGCACCTTTTGCTCGTGCCGTTGTTATAAAGTCTTGCCTAATCACCTCAAGCATTGAACTACGCATGTAACGGCTTAAACCTGCAAAACTGCCCATAACACCAATTAAAATAGGTAAAGTAAGGTGGTATGCCCAGTCAATAATACGTTCATGCATGGGCCATTGTTCACTGCCAAAGCTGGATAATCCAGAAACAGGAAGCCACCCTAGGTGAACACCAAAATACATCATGCATAGTAAACCAATCCAAAAGCTGGGTGCTGCAAATAAAGTAAACACAATAACGGTGGTTGACCTATCAAAAAAACTATCCTGATAACGTGCAGAAACAACACCTAAAGGCACAGCAATAAGAAAGACAATGACTAAACCAATGACATTCATCCATAATGTAACAGGTAAACGCTCTGCAACTTTTTCCATAACGTCACGGCCATCTGGCGCAAAGGATTTTCCGAAATCTAATTTTACAAACCTTTCCATCCAGTTTAAATATTGAACATGAATGGGTTTGTCTAGGCCGTAATGCTCACGCAAGCGTTCTTGGGCTTCGGCACTTACTTTAGGGTTTAGGTCGGTTTCAAGGCCAACAGGTTCGCCAGGTGCTAATTGAATAACAATGAATGAAATAAGTGTAATGCCAATTAAAAGTGGCACCATTCCCAGAAGACGTTTAAGTAAATAAATTAACATAACCATAGCATAAAAGTGTTTTAAAACATTGTCATGTAAAACTGTCAGAAAGTGACAGGAAAAAAGTGGGTGCTGTGTCCATAAAGTTATAAGTTGAACAAATTAAGGACAAGGGCATGTCAGAGAAAGCTTATAAATCATCCGCACAATTAAAAAAAGATGAACTAGACGAAATGCAATTAAATGGCACAGGTTATGAAGAAGCTTCTCGTATTCCACGTGGCATGAGCGCAAGTGAAGCTTTAGCTTCTATTCAGGAGTCTATCGGAGAAGATCCAGTGGAGATTTCAGTGGATGAATTGCGCAAACAACGCCGTAATGAACTTGCCAAAGAATTTTCACAAGAGCATGAGCCTAGCAATGCGATGGCGCTTGCCTTTGAAGCTGCAGGTGTTGAACGTTGAAACGTTCATTATCTCTAAATACTCACAAAAAAAAGCCTCCTTTAAGGAGGCTTTTTGATTCGCTAAAATTTATTGATAAGAATAATAAAAGCTTTCATCGCACAAATGGTCCCAAGGATCATAGTCATCTATATCAATTGGAAATTGTTCAGGCTCATCTACAGGAACAACTATGCCTTCTTCATTCACATGGTAACCATCGGGAAGGGACATTATGCAGTCCGTATCTCGAAATTCAATTTCTTCTTCAAATTGTTCAGTATCTTGTTCTTCTTGCATTTTACAAGAATTGTATTTTTCCAGAATAGCATTCGGATTTAGGCTTAAAGGAATATTTGTTGCAGGGCAGATGTTTAAATCTGGCTTTTGCATATTTTTTATTCTCCAAAAAGTAAGGTGTTGCATTATTTGCATTAGGATATGTATTACTAAAAAAGGGCTTTTTCAAGCCCTTTTTTAAATTTTATGGTTTAAATGCGTTTCGTATTTGAAGTTCTTTAGGAATATACCAGTCAATGTAGTTATGTGAAATACCTGCTGGCGCTTCTTCAACATTTTTAATGCGCTTATGTAATGCCTGTAAGCTGTACGGTGCGTACAAAAATAAATAAGGCTGTTCTTCATGTAAAATTTCTTGGAAGCGATCTAAATATTTTTTTCGTTCGGCTTGGTCAAATGTTTTACGTGCATTAATCATCAATTCATCGGCTTCTGCATTGTTAAAGCCAACAATGTTAAATTCTTTTTCACCTGTTTTAGATGAATGGAATATGTCATATGGGTCTGGTTCTGGTGAAAGTGACCAACCCAAAATGAAAGCTTCAAATTGGCGTTTATTAATGGTGTTTTCAATAAAGGTAGACCATTCCTGAATATTAATATTCATTTTAATGCCAACTGTTTTATAAGCTTGTTGCATGAGTTCAGCTGTCATTTTACGAAGGTCATTACCTTGGTTTGTAACCACTGTAAATTCAAATTCTTTACCATTTTTATCAAGAATACCATTTCCATTTGTATCAACCCAGCCAGCTTCTTTTAAAAGTGACTTAGATTTTTCAATATCTAGAGGGTAGGGTTGAATATTTTCGTTGTAAGCCCATGTTCCTGGTTTAAATGGGCAAGCAAGGGGAAGCCCTTGACCGTATAACACACCTTCTACAATATCTTTACGGTTAATGGCATATGACATGGCCTGCCTTACACGTTTATCGGAAAACAAAGGATTATTTAAATTGAAACCCATGTACGTATAACCATTTGACAGATACTTGTATTTATTAAACTTATCTGTAAATGATTTGCCGTTTGTAAGTTTTGTGAACTGAAGTGGCTTTAAACCCATACTGTCAATATTACCAGCTTTTAATTCTAAGAACTGTGTATCCATATCAGGGATTTGGCGCGTTAACGTTTGTGTAATATAAGGTTCATGTTTAAAATGACTTGGGTTTGCTCGCATGGAAATATATTGACCGCGCTTCCACTCGTTTAAAATATAAGGGCCACTTCCCATTGGTTTATGTTTTAATGAGCTATTGTTAATATCTTCCGCCTCTAAGCGTTCTTTAGGTAAAATTTTTAATGTCCAACTGGCTAAAGCAGGTGCAAACGGCTCATCATATTGAACTTGAAATGTATAATTGTCTAAAACCTTTGCATCTGTAACCATTTGGTAGTCACCAGCATACGGTGTGAGCGTATCGGGATGAGTTAAGGTTTTAAATGTACTCATCACATCATGTGCAGTAAGTTCTGTGCCATCTTCCCATAAAACGCCTTCACGAAGCTTAAAGGTAATGGTAAGGCTATCTTCTGATATTTCCCAGCTTTTGGCCAAGTCACCAACAAGGTTTAAGTCTTTATCATATTTTAAAAGGCCGTCATAAATTTTTCCAGATACAGCGTGAGAAGCACTGTCGGATGATGTCCATGGGATTAAGTTACTTGCATCACCAATAGATGCTGTAATAAAAGCACCACCATGTGCTTTTTCATATTCTACCTGTTTTTGGGTTACACTTTCTTTCTGATTAGAATTTTCAGAAGAACATGCAACTAAAGCAGTTAAGCAAGCTATAAGTGGTAATTTTTTCATAATCAGCTCCTTAAAAGTTAAATTAACCTTGTATACCAAGTGAAAGCATATAAGTCGTATAAAGCCCAATGAGTATAAACCCTAAACGCTTTGTATGTGGCTTTTGCACAAGGAATAAGTAAGAAACAACGAAGCCAAGAATAAGCATCACAAATAAATCTGTGGAAATACCTTGTTCTTGCACAACAAGAGGTTTAACAAGTGCCGCAGCGCCTGTTGCACCTAACGCATTAAACACGTTAGAACCAACAACATTACCAAGTGTTAAACCAATGTTACCGTGACGTGCAGAAGCAAAAGTTGCTGCAATTTCGGGTAAGCTTGTACCAATGGCAACAAGTGTTAAGCCAATAACACGTTCACTAATACCTAAATGCTTAGCAATAACAACAGAACCGTCAACCGTTAAGTCTGCACCAATGAATAAGCCAACTAAACCAAAAAGAATGAAACTATATGCCACTAATGGTTTTTCTGGCAGGTTCACTTCTTCTTGAATTTCTTCTTCACTGAAACCTGCTTTTTTGCCTGATTGATGCGCCATGTAAAGATAAGCACACAAGCCAATAATTAGCGCAATGGCAAAAATTGTATCAACTTGACCTTGTGTTAAAATAATAAAAGCGAAAAACCACATGCACATCATCATAATAAGGTATTCACGGATTTGTTCTTTATTGGGTGTGAACTTTTTCATGATAAGAAGACCGACACCCAGAACAAGTGCAATGTTAGCTATATTGCTTCCAATAATATTACCAAAAGCAATGGAAGGGCTACCTGCTTTATTCGCTGTAATGGTTGCCACAATTTCAGGTACGCTTGTACCAAAACCAATAATAGCAACACCAATAAAAATACTCGACAATTGATATTTTTTAGCAACAAAAACTGCGCCGTCTACAAGTCTGTTCCCACAATAAAATAGTAAAAACAAACCGCCAAGTGCAGATAAAATAGCTGTAATTAATGGGCTCATGAATTCTCCGAATTTTCTTTATTAAGGTTGTCATTGTTTGAAGAGTCGTCTTCTGTAACTTCAGATTTTATAATCGTTGCACGTAATTTTGTAATGCCTTGTTTACGTTTCATAATAACTTTAAATTCAATACCGTAAAGTTCTACCGTTTCCCCAAGTTCTGGAATACGTCCAAGGTTTTCCACTATGAAGCCTGCAAGCGTAACAGCGTCTTCTTCCTCTGGTAGTGACCATCCAAACTCTTTATTGGCATCACGCACAGGGAACTGACCTGTCACCGTAATGGTATTATCGCGGTCCATTCGGTAGTGTGTTTTTACAATATCGTGCTCATCTAAAATATCACCAACAATTTCTTCTAAAATATCTTCGAGTGTTAGCACACCTTGAATGTCGCCATATTCATCTACAACAACAGCCATATGCTTACGTTGCGTTTGAAATTCCAACATTTGGTCATTTAATAAAACTGTTTCTGGAACAAAGTAAGGCTCTTGCATAACATCTTCTATTGAAAAGTCTTTACCTTGCTCTTTCATAAAGTAATGCGCTTTAAAAAAGTCCTTCACAAGTAAAATACCAATAATATTATCTTTATCACCTTTCCAAAGGGGTAGGCGGCTATGAACTGGTTTGGTTGATAAAATTCTGTAAATCTCTTCAATAGGTGTTTCAGCATTTAACATTTCCATGTCACGGCGATGAATCATAACGTCAGCAACGGTCATTTCATCAAGCTTCATCACACTATCAAGCATGCGATGTTCACCTTTTTCAAGTACACCTTCTTCAAGGCCCATACCAATTGCACCACGCACATCGTCCTCATCGAAGTTACCTGAGTCATTGGGCTTAATACCCATTAAACGTAAAACGCCATTTGCAATTAACTGAATGAAAACCGTAAACGGTTTTAAAATATACAATAAAGCATTCATAGGAATGGCAATCCACAATGAATGTTTTTCAGGGCTACGGCTTGCAAGTGTTTTTGGGATAATTTCCGCAAAAATCAAAACTAAGAATGTCATAATCAAAGTTGCTACTGCAATACCACTTTCGCCAAAGAGTTTAATAAACACACCTGTGGTTAAAGCTGATGCACCAATGTTTACAAGGTTGTTACCTAATAAAATTGTACTTAGTAAACGCTCTGGGTCACTTGTGACTTTATTTACGCGTTCAGCTTTTGCATTACCTTCTTTAGCCATTTTGTGTAATTTTGGCTTACTAGATGACATAAGTGCTGTTTCAGAGCCTGAGAAGAAAGCTGAAAATAATAACAAGAATGCAATGAATCCTAATGTAAAAAGGACTTCTGTATCGCCCATGAACGTTTAAACCTTATTTAATTGATATTTTAACTTTAAATTGTTGCCCACTACCACTGCTTAAGCTGTCAAACATGCTCATATCACTTGTGTGTCGCATGGAAGGGGGAATGAGGTTTCTCATATCTAGCCAATCAAGGCAAGCTGCTTTTAATGTTTTAACAATATAGCTACCGGCCTGCCCATCATGAAAGTGGTTAATTAAATCATGCACGGTTTGGCTGTTATTTATAATTGATAAAACTTCTTCTCTCGTTTGCGCATCAAGCTGTTTAAATCGGTGGTTCATTGTTAGCTCATCTAAAAAGCTTTTAGGTAAGCTTTCTATAATATGAATATGACCTTTGTCATCACCATCACAAACAGAAGAGTTTTCATTCCATTTAGAAATTACACCATCACGTGTATTTAAGACCCATTTATCTCCAACGTGGCCAGAGCAAAAGGCAAGCATTAACTCGTCAATATCGTACTTGTGGTCAAACAGTTTATCTGAGAACATTTTATTAAATTATTTAGCCCTATTAATATAAAAGCGCATTATGGATTATTTTATATTTTATATCAAGCAATCCATTAAATATTATGTACTTTCACTTGCAAATTAAAATTGCGAAAGGTAAAGTGATTTTAATGATAAATTTGTCTAATATATGACGCAAAAAAATAATAGGTTTGAAAATGTCTTTACAATCAGAAACAGTTACTTCAAATAACCCAGCTTCAAAAGTTGTTAAATACATGATATTTATAACAATAGCATTTCTTGGATTATTTTTATATGGCTACACAAAGCCTATTAAATTCGAAGAGTTTCATCAGGAGGTTTCACTTTAAAATGCGTATTGCGTACAGTTTTGTTGTACTTTCTTTTGTTATAAGTATTGCACAAGCCCAAGAAGTGGACTTTGATAAAGAATTTCCTTTGTCAGATGAGGAGCTTTATGCACCGCTTATTGGAGAAAATGGTGAACTACCATCTGACTACAATGACACACAAAATGCCAACGTCATTAACGCGCCCAACACACAACAAAGTGACGATGCCTTTGAACGTTTTTACCAACAAAACGCTGACGCTATTCAAGAAGTGACCGAACCTGTTTATGGTGAACCGTCAGAGGCTTTAGGATATGTACCTCAAAACAATGCTGAAGCAGAACAAACACCTGTAGAAATCCCTAAAAATGCAAAGTCTATTTCTGTAAACTCACTGCCAAAAACTTCAGATGCTGAAAATGCACAAAGTCAGGCAGAGTCACAAAATGAAAACTCAGCTCAGCAACTAAACGACCTAGAGCGTTCCGTTGAAAGCATGGAAATGACAATCGAATCCATCATTAACCGTGGCTTATCAAACAATAAACCAGTAGAAGACCGTGAAGCGAAGCCTTTAAATGAAATTCCAGAGCTTACAAATAAATCATCTGAAGATGTTAAGTCTGTTGGCATTTTAAGTTCTGAAAACGGCTTTAGGTCAGATGTCTTTTCCACTACACCATATAATGAGGCACGTGAGCTTCTTATGTCGGTTGCAGAAAACAAATTGAATAACAGAACTTTCAAAAACATTATTACAAGGTTATTGGTTACTCAAGCTGAACCACCTGTATCTAATGTTCCAGAAGAAGAGCAAGAAAACTGGCTAGCTGTACGTATTCAGGCTTTACAGTCAATTGGTGAATATCAGCAGTCACAAACTCTGCTTGCGAAAGCAGGTATTCAACCCACAAATGTAAGCCAATATCTTGGTTTGCCACAAGTTTGGGTGAAAAATGAATTGGTCACAGGAAATGCTGACACAACATGCCCATTTGTGCGTAACAACATTTTAAATGCTGATGGCATTTTTTGGCGAAAAGCTCTTCTAACATGCCAGCTTTTAACAGGGGATGAAAAAGGCTTAGAGTTAAGCCTGAATATGGTAGATGAAAAATCTAGAAGAGCCGACCCACTTTTATTCAGCCTTTTAGATGCGGCACAAGGTAATGCTGAAACACCAATCTTAAGGCCTGATCAAAAATTATCAGCTTTACATACAAGTATTTATATATTCGCACCAGACCTTATAACACCAAATGTGGTTGATTTAATGCCGGATATCGCTCTGCGTAAAATTGCAAAAAATGTGGCGTTGGATATGTCACTACGCATTCAATCGGCTGAAAGTTTAGTGCAAAGGTTTAACTTTATTGATGATGTAGCACTTTTAGGCTTACTTTACGATAAAGCACAGTTTGATGAAAAAATTGTTAAATCTCCTGGTGTTGAACGTTTTGCAGATGCTGAAATTGACGGTAGTATTGCGCGTGCACTTTTATGGCAAGCTTCTAAGTTTTCTGGGTTACCTTCAACACGTGCCCTTACATTAAAAGCTTTGTGGGACCGTGCTTTAAAAGACAACTTAGACTATCTAGCAGCACGTCTTATCCCTGAACTACGTGGCATTCAAGCCGACAGTAACCTCGCTTGGCTTGCACCTCAAGTCATTCGCCAGTCACTACTAGTGGGTGATATTGAACATGCAAAAAAATGGTGGTCTGTGCTTGAAAAAAATCGCTCTTTGTCACGTGAGCTGCTACTTAAAAAAGATAAGTTATCCATTTTAATGGCCTTTACAACAAACAACCTGAGCAAAAAAGACCTTGATGCATGGTTGAAACACATTAGCCTTTCCGACGAAACAAACAGAAAAGAACTTGAAAGCTATCTCACTTTATTTGAAGCTTCTGAAGTTCAATTCCCTGATGATATTTGGCTAGAGTTAGAAAGGTACTCTCAACAGCAATTCACAAGCAATTCAACTGAAATGAGTGCGCTTTGGTTACGTGTTCTTGGCAATGCACTAGAATCACAAAACGTAGTTGCATCTCTAAGGTTACTTTCTAAACCAGTATTTAACCATAACCTTGATGAAATTGGTGACCAAACGCTCAGTAATATAATTACAGGCTTACGTTTTATTGGATTGCCAGAAGATGCTCAAAAACTTGTTTTTGAAATTTTAATTCAAGCTGATTCCACACTTTAATATGACCTTATCACCAAGGGAAAGATCTTATATACTCATTGAAGCATATAAAGAGTTTTTATTGTCGGTAAAAGGCTTGGCTCTGAATACAATTACTGTTTATGAAAATGCATTAGAGTCCTTTGTTGAATTTCAAAATAACATTATAGATGTGACAGATTCAGATATTGAGTCATACATAGAATTTATGTCAAAAAAGGGTTTACAAGCGTCCACACAAAGTCACCATTTATCTACATTAAAAATGTTTTATTCTTTTTTAATTCAAAAGAAAATCATTGAAGAGAACCCGCTAAACTTAATTGACTTACCCAAAAAAATTAAAAGACTCCCAAAAGCTATTTCAGAAGATGAAATGAAACGTTTACTTCAATCGTGTGAAGGGAACGAGTCTGAAGATATACGATTACGTGCTATGTTTTACCTGCTTTACGCAACAGGTATTCGTGTAAGTGAGCTTGCAAATTTAAAAATCTCAGACATTCAAGACGCTGAAAATGACGGTTTTATTAGAGTTTTAGGTAAAGGGTCTAAATTTAGAATTGTTCCCATTGGTGAAACAGCAAAAAAATATGTGAAGGACTATATTCAAAAAGCACGTTTTGAATTTAACCCCAAAGGCGGTGAATATTTATTCCCTTCACCCAAATATAAAAACAAACCGCTCACACGCCAGCGTGTATTTCAACTTTTAAAAGAAGTTTCTGAACCACTTGGCATTTACATTTCTCCGCATGGTGTACGCCACAGCTTTGCGACACATTTATTAGAAAATGATGCAAACTTAAGAACTGTTCAAAAAATGTTAGGTCACGCCGACCTTACAACAACGGAAATTTACACTTCAATTGCTGACAAACAAAAACAAAAAGTTTTAGAGGAAAAACACCCCTTAAGTCTGCTTTTTGAAGATGAATAGTCTATAGATATTTCCTATAGATTATGCTAAATTCACTTAAATTAAATGAACGAAGGAAACTACAGTATGAGCACATCCATTGAAGGTGTTAAACACATAATTGCGGTCGCATCAGGTAAGGGCGGTGTTGGTAAATCAACAACGGCTATGAACCTTGCAGTAACATTAAGTGTTCAAGGCTTAAAGGTAGGCTTGCTAGATGCTGATATTTACGGACCTTCACAGCCACGTATGTTAAATGTGAAAGATGCAAAACCTGAAAGTGACGGTCAACGCATTGAGCCTGTTGTTTCTAATGGCATTAAACTTATGTCAATCGGCTTTTTAATGGAAGAAGATGCACCAGTTGTTTGGCGTGGGCCAATGGTGCAAAGCTCACTCATGCAAATGCTTTTCAATGTAAACTGGGGCGAACTTGATGTTCTTATTTTAGACATGCCTCCAGGTACAGGGGATACACAGTTATCCATCTCTCAAAAAGTGTCATTAAGCGGCGCTGTTATTGTTTCAACGCCTCAGGATATTTCATTAATAGATGCGAAAAAGGGGCTAAATATGTTCAAGAAAGTTAACGTTCCTATTATTGGAATTGTTGAAAATATGAGCATGTTTATTTGCCCGAATTGTGACCATGAGTCCCATATATTTGGGCATGGTGGTGCTGTTGAAGCTGCAAAGGAATTAGGTGTTGACGTTCTTGCTCAAATTCCGTTAGACCTTGAAATTCGTCACAAAACTGATACAGGGTACCCCGTTATTTTAACAATGCCCGATAGTAAACAAGCACAAATTTATAGAGATTTTGCATCAAAAGTTGCATCATATTTAGAGCAATATGAAAAACAGAAAAAAGGAAGTGTTAAAATTGTTTTCGAAGAAAGCGCTTAACATACTCATTGTAACTTGCGCCCTTATAACAGGCTGTAGTTCAAATACAACAACAAAAAACCTTGAAGTTACAGCTGTAAATCTAGTTGAACAACCTTCTAAAACACAGTTGTGTGAGTCTATTGAAAATGAGTCTGAACGTGAGCTTTGCACACTTACAGCTATAGGTTACTTGTTACAAAATAATGCATTAAGTGAAAATGATTGTAAGGTTATTACAAACGTACAGAACCAGGCTGACTGCTTTTCTTACCTGTCTGAAACAAGCCACCGTTTAGATTATTGCTTTAATATAAATGATATTTCCTTACGCGATAGTTGCTTTGGCGATGCTAAACGAATTTTTAAGCCTGAAACGATCATTGAAAGTGAAGCTTTGTGTGAGATGTTTGATAAGGCGAATAAATGGCTTTGGGCTAACCAATGTAGGCTTTCATATGTTTTAAAACATGAAGTTTTAGACGCTAAAAAATGCGATAAAATTACCTATCCGCTAGCCTTTTATAACTGTGTTAAAAACATAGCCTATTTTAATGAAGACGCTTCTATTTGTGTAAAAATAAATGAAAAACTTCCGTTCCCTAAAAATTATCCACCGCTTGTTTTTTCTGAAAGTGGTTGTAAATATTGGGTAGAAAATAAAAGAAGCTATAAAGGCTTAGAGCTAAAATAGGGTTTAAATAATGAGTAATAAAAAAAATAAAACAGTTTCAGAAATTTTAACAACTGTTATTAAACACCCAATGGTAAATTTACTATTGGTATTTTCTGTTATTTTTCTTGCTTTTATAATGCAGCAAGCGCGTAACGTTGCTTCTATGGAAAATATCTCAATTGCACTTTGTTTCATTTTAGTTGTTATCTTTTTAACTCAAACCATTTTAGCGCAAAGTTTAAAGCTTCACCGTCAAGAATATTTAGACGATAAAATTAGTGACCTTAAAAACATTATTGTTGGCTCAAATCTTTCCTGGTTGGTGAATGAAAAATATGTAAGTGCCGTTGAGGCAGAAAGCGAAACCACTTGGATTTTCTCACCTTTTATGATGAACGATGTGCAGTTAAATGAAAATATAGACACGCTTACAGCAAACCTTAAAAAGGGCTGTACCTATACATTTTTTACAGCCGACAGACCAAGAAACCATAAAGCATTGGCGGACTTTAAGCGTCGCATTAAGTTTGATGAAGGGCAGGTTAAAGTTTACTTTATTCCAACGAGTGACTTTTTATTTGTGACCGACATGATGGTGTTTGGTGTAGGCGGTGAGCGTGAACGTGCCATTGAAAAGCTACCTGTGGTTGAGTCCCAGTTTCATATGGAAATGGATAAGTTACACACCGACCGTATTATTGGCATTGGCCGTATGTTTATGGAACGTTTTTCGGCGCATTTGGAAAAATAAAATCTATTTTACGCACCAAAACACTAAAAATGGCTAAAACCTTATGAAAACAGCACGCAAAATGTACGCATATTAACGCATTTGGTGTCTGTTTTTTCGTTATATTTTCGCGTTTTAGGTTTTAAGATAGCTTAAATGCGAAATACGGTGCGTATTTTTTCCTATCCATACGAAACAATTTTTTCGCCCTTGATTTTATGTATCTTAGCACTTAATTAAGGACTAGTTATATTCACCTTTTCTTTTTTTATTTCAAACTTGGAGATTATTTTGAAAAGTAATTTACTTTCAGGCTTTATTTTTATCGTTTCTGCATTTTTAACTTATGTAGGCTTCGAAGCTCATTTACACGAAACCGCTTTGCAGGTTCTATCGCTCGCTTGTTTTTTTAGCGGTGGGTTACTGGTAGACTCCTTTATACATAAGTTTATCCTTAAAGGGCATTCACAAACCATTTAGTCAGTTACCATTACTGAACTCTTTCATAAATTATTAGTTGATGAAACATTTTGCTGTAACGTTTATAAGCCACCTAAGGTGGTTATACGTGTGAGTGTTTCTCTTTTTTGTTTTTTAATTTTTAATATGGAGACCCCTCTGGTAACAGTTGGGTAAGAAAAATGGGAATACTTCTCATAGTTTTAGGTGCTTTTATTGCATTTTTTGGTGGAATTACAGGGTTTGTCATAGGTGTATTTTTATGTGGCTTAGGCTACTTCATACTCAAAAACCCAAGCATATATAATGACGCTGGGGTTGATACCAGTGAATGTTATGACGACGATGAATAACTATTAGCGAATGAAAGGCAGCTTTGGCTGCCTTTTTTGTTTTTTAACTCCTTATCAGCTCTGTGGCTTCTGCTTTTTGGAAAATGTTAAACAGCGTTGTAAAAGGTTCTGTTTTTAGGCGTGTTTCTAATTTTTCTTCTGTGTGGGCAAGGTCGCGCGCTTGGGGGATAAGGTCGGCATGTTCGGCAAGGTCGGCCAAGCGGGTAAACATGCGCCCCGCTTGAATGGTGCCTAAGGCTTCACCAGGGCCACGCAATTGAAGGTCCTTTTCAGAGATAATAAAACCGTCGCCCGTTTCACGCATTACATTTAAGCGTTCACGTCCATAAACACCTAGTGGTGGGGCATAAACAAGCAAACAAGTGGAATGGCTTGAACCACGCCCCACGCGCCCACGCAACTGGTGCAATTGTGAAAGCCCAAAGCGCTCCGCATGTTCAATCACCATGCAGGTGGCATTGGGAACGTCCACCCCAACTTCAATTACAGTGGTGGAAACCAAAATTTTAAACTCACCTTGGCGAAAGCTTTCTAAAATCTCTTCTTTTTCTTTGCCTTTCATTTTACCGTGTAATAAGGCGACGTCACCTTCATAAAATTGCTGTAAATATTCAAAGCGTACAGTGGCGGCAGCAAGGTCGCTTTTTTCACTTTCTTCCACCAAGGGGCAAACCCAGTAAACTTGTTCGCCTTTTTCCATAATGCGTTTAAGGGAAGCTGTAATATCTTCTAATTTTTCGGTGCTAAAAACACGGGTATCAATTTCTTGCCTGCCTGGTGGTTTTTCCCGAATAATGGAAATGTCCATATCCCCATAAAAAGTTAAGGCAAGGGTGCGGGGAATAGGGGTGGCTGTCATCACCAGCAGGTCGGGTGCTTTGTTTTTGGTCATCTTCAAGCGTTGTTTTACACCAAAACGGTGTTGTTCATCAATCACCACAAGGGAAAGGCTGGGCAGTAAAACATCGTCCTCAATAAGGGCATGTGTGCCAATTAACAAGTCAATTTCACCATCTGCAATTTGTTTTTTAACTTCACGTTTTTCTTTGGCTTTCAGCTTACCCGTTAACAAACCTAAACGTACGCCAAGCGGTTCTAACCATTTTTTTGCATTTTCAAAATGTTGAATTGCTAAAATTTCAGTTGGTGCCATCATGGCGGCTTGATGCCCATTTTGTAAAGCCGTTAAAATGGCACCAAAGGCCACCACCGTTTTACCACTACCAACATCCCCTTGTGTAAGGCGCAACATAGGGGATTTATGTCCCATGTCAGCGTCAATTTCTTTAAGAGTGCGTTTTTGGTCGCCCGTTAATTCAAAAGGTAAGTTTGTATAAAATTGTTCACGCAGTTTTTGGTTTTCAAGGCTGTGTGCAATGCCTTCTAAATGCGCATTTTCTTCCCGTGCTTTTGATAAAGCAAGTTGCCATGCGTAAAGTTCATCAAACGCCAAGCGTAAGCGGCTGGGTGAATGTGGGTTTATACAGTCTTCATTTTCGGGCTTGTGAATGTGATATAAAGCAGCCATAAACCTTGGCCAGTTAAATTCTTCTAACGTTTTTTCGGGCAACCATTCTACAAATTTTTCCTGCATAGCCATTTTTAAAACGGCTTCAATGGTGTTGCACATTACCTTGTGTGAAATGCCAGCGGTGAGGGGGTAAACAGGTGTCACGCCACAAATGTCATCTAATGTTTTATATTTGGGAAAATTTTCAGGGTGGTGCATTTGTTTTTCTGTTAGATTAAACTGCACCGTGCCAGCAATGGTTACTTCTTCGCCTTCTTTATAACTGTTTTTTAGCCAAGCACCATTGTTAAAGAACACAAGTTCTAACGTTTCGCCTGTTGTATCGCTTACATAAATTTTATAAGGGCTTTTTCGGTTACGCCCCGCTTGATGGCGCAAAACCTTAACTTTTAAAACAGAAATTTCTTCCGATAAACACTCGCTAAGTTTTGTGCGGTAAACACGTTTTAAAATGCCTACAGGCAAATGTAGTAAAATATCAATATAGCGCAAACCACAAAGCTTCCGAAAGCGTGGCAACAATTTTTCTGGCACACGTGGAAGTTTTGTATAGCACTCAAATAAAAAAGAACTGTTTGTTTCCCCTGTCATGGCTGAATTTTAGCAAATGAACACTTTTCATGAAAGCGATAATTCGTTACATTACACCTGCACTAAAAATAATATGTTTAAAGATTTGAAATGACCGAGATTCTAAAAAAAGAAATTATGTTCCGTGGCAGCCGACGTGGCATTAAAGAACTTGATATGATTATGGGTAAATTTATTGACCACAACATAAACACCCTTCAAGAAGAAGAGCTTACAGCCTTACGTGATATTCTTTTAGAAACCGACCTTGACTTGCTGGCATTTTTTCAAAATGAAAAACCATTGCCCAGCCATTTAAACGCAAACCTCTTTCATAAAATA
>NZGE01000019.1 GCA_002689455.1 Magnetococcales bacterium
AATACTGTATAAATAATAGGCAATATATTTAAAGACTAAGATAGATGAATATCCAAAGTTTCCAACAAATGGTAATAGGCCAAAATAATTAAACCAAAGAAAGCAATTACGGCTAAAATATATAACTTAAAGCCATGCTTATGGAATTTCTCGCGATTTTTATGTTTTAAAACATCCATCATTTCATCACCAAAATAAATAGAAAGAAATGTTCCTAAACCACATAAGAATATAATGCCCCAATAAGGGTATGGGTTGGTTAAAATTTTATAAAGCAAATTTGTTACAAAAGTATTTTCATAAACCTCAGGGCTATAAAAAACACCATATAAATTTAACGCAAAAGCAATAATCCACACGACAACTTCCATAACAATCATCCGTACACCTAAAATAAGACGTATTGGAAAATCTAATAGAAACCCTGCATCTGCAATGGGTGTACAAAGCACAAAAAAGCTCCATGTTAACCCTGCGATTAAACCGCCCGTTGCTAGGCCATATTCAAAATTTAAATAAGTAAAATAACCAATAAACACAGCTAAAAGTAAAATAAATTTCAAAACTGTTTCTTTGTGTGTTTTATGCTTTAAATTTATTTTACCCATATTAAAAAACCCTTGTTTCCATAATTATTTTTTACATTAAAAACAAAGCTGCTAAACCAAGGAAACTAAAGAAACCACCCACATCTGTTACAGTTGTTAACAAAACCCCTGCGGAAACGGCTGGGTCCTTACCCATTTTTTCAAGTAAAACTGGAATAACAATTCCTGCAAAAGCCGCCAACAAGTGGTTAATAATAGTCGCAGCACCAATAACATAGCCTAAGGTCGGATTTTCATACCACAAAACAGTTCCAACACTTAAAAGCAAAGCTAAAGCCAAACCATTAAAGCCACCCACTCTCAACTCTTTCCAAAGCAAGTAACCAGCGTTTTGCCATGTAAGCTGTTTTGTTGCCAAACCACGTACTGCAACAGTCATACTTTGTGTACCCGCATTACCCCCCATAGAAGCCACAATAGGCATAAGCACAGCCAAGGCTACTAGCTGGTCAATCTCAGCTTCAAAGTTACCAATAACCACAGAAGCTAAAATAGCTGTTAGTAAGTTAATAAACAGCCATGGAAACCGTTTTTTAGTGGTAAAAATAATAGGTGCAAAAAGATCTTGCCCTTCTTCCAAACCAGCTGCACGCATAACACCTGCCTCTTGTTCTTCGATAATAACGTCCAAAATATCATCGACCGTAATTTTACCAATCAGCTTATTTCCTTCACCGACTACAGCACAAGAATACATGTCATATTTTTCAAACAAATGTGCGACATCTTCTTTAGGCATATCGTGTGGAACAACAACACTATCAGTTCGCATGATATCTTCCATTTTTTGATCAAGCGATTTACGAACCATACGAGAAAGGGATATGCTCCCAAGCAAACGGTTGTTATGTGCAACTACGAAAATACGGCTAATGGTTTCTGGAAGTTTTTCTTTGTTTTCACGCATATATTCTAAAACTTCACCAACCTCCCATTCACCTGACACAGCAACCAATTCAGTTTGCATAATACCGCCTGCAGTATCTCGGTCATAAGTTAAAAGGCTTTCTTCACGTTTAAGTTTAATATCTTCTAGTTCTTCAAAGGCACGAAGTAAATTAGCCCTATCGTCGGACTCAAGACTATCAACAGCTTGAATAAACCCTTCAGGTGTAACAGTGTTAATAACAGAGGTTAATGTTGCTTCTTGCGCTTCTTCATGTAAGTGTGCAATTGTTTCACCTAAATATTCAGCAGGAATATGCTTTAATAAATTTTCACGTTTATTAAGGGGTAAACGCTCTATAAGGTCGGCAATATCGGCAGGGTGAAGCGCTTCTAAAATTGGATCGATTTCATCAATTTTTTCGTCGCCTTCAGCTAAAATAGATAAACATTTAGCATAGATATCATTCGTTAGCCCCTGCCCAATAGGGAATTGGTTAACGTCTTCAATATCTTCATATTTAACAACAGTTTTTGCCATAAGCCACCACCTTATTATTTTTATTTAAGTTGTAGCGCTTAATATAAAATTAAACAGCTTTGCTTTTTTTAAGTTCCTTCACATTTTCAGAAACACCTTGCGCTTCCACTACAGAAAGTGCAGACATGTTCACAATTTGCCTTACAGATGCATAAGTAGACAAAATATGAATTGGCTTAGAAAGCCCTAATAGAATTGGGCCTAAATTTTCCGCATTAGAAAGCGTTTTCTTCAAAAGGTTAAAAGCAATGCTTGCTGTGTCAACATTTGGCATAATTAAAACATTTGCCTCTTTTTCAAGCTTCGCATCAGGGAACGACCTTCTTAAAACTTCCATATCCAATGCACTATCCGCTTGCATTTCACCTTCCACTTTCAGTTCAGGATGGCTTTCACTTAACATTTTATAAGCCTGCTGCATTTTAAGCGCAGATTCGTCACGGTGTGTACCAAAGTTAGAATGTGAAAGTAGCGCTATAGAAGGCTCTACACCAAAGTGCTTCACTTCTTCAGATGCCAATAATACTAGTTCAGAAATTTGTTCAGCCGTTGGGTTCACATTCACGTTAGTGTCACCAATAAAGAATACTTTACCTTTATGCATAATCATTTGAATGGCATACGGTGTTTTAACACCTGGCTGCATTGGTATAACGTCTAAAGTAGCACGCATAAATTTATCGAATTTACCAGTCACACCCACAACCATCGAGTCGGCATCACCTTCGCGAACCATCATAGCACCAAGCGCTGTCCAACGGCTTCGCATGATAATTTCGGCTTCTGACATAGAAATGCCATCACGCTTACGCAAGTTATAGTAAAGGTCGGTATATTCACCGTGTTTTTCATAGTCATTCGGATCAACGAATGTGTAGTCTTCACCTTCTACCATATTCAAACCAAGGTTTTGAATGTTACTCATCACCTTATCACGACGACCAATAAGAACAGGATGACAAATACCTTCTGAACTCAAAGTTTGTGCAGCTCGCAATACACGAGCATCTTCTGCTTCTGGGTAAACTACGCGTTTTGGCTCTTTTTTCGCCATTGTAAAAATTTGACGCATTAAGCTAAAGCTTTGATCAACATTCGCTTTCAAGGATGAGGCATAAGCTTCCATGTCTTCAATAGGCCTTCTTGAAACCCCACTTTCCATTGCAGCCTTTGCAACAGCAGGTGCAACAATAGAAACAAGACGGCTATCAAAAGGCTTTGGAATAACATATTCTGGTCCGAATTTCAGCGTTTTACCTTTATATGCAACGTCTAAAGCCGAGTCTGCCTGCTGTCTTGCAAGTTCAGCAATACCTTCAGCAGCTGCAATTTTCATTTCAGTGTTAACGGTTGTAGCGCCACAGTCCAGCGCACCGCGGAAAACGTATGGAAATACTAAAACGTTGTTCACTTGGTTTGGAAAATCGCTACGGCCAGTACCAACAATAGCATCATCACGCACAGCATGTACTTCATCTGGCATAATTTCAGGCGTTGGGTTGGCCATTGCAAAAATAACAGGTTTCTTAGCCATTTTTTTAACCATTTCAGGCTTCAAAACACCACCCGCACTTAAACCGAAGAAGATATCCGCCCCTTCAATAACATCAGCCAAGGCTTCAGCCTTCGTATCTTGAGCATATTCAGCCAAATGTTCTGGTAAGTTTGGGCGGTTTTGACGCACAACACCTTCAATATCAACTAATGTAATATTTTGTTTAGGCACACCGTAATCAACAAGAATACGTACACAAGCTAGCCCTGCAGCCCCTGCACCACTAAACACCAGTTTAACTTTTTCTTTTTTCTTGCCTGTTAAATGTAAACTGTTAATAAACGCAGCAAGCGCTACAATACCTGTCCCGTGCTGATCGTCGTGAAAAACAGGGATATCTAGTTGTTTTTGAAGCTCTTGCTCCACATAAAAACATTCAGGCGCTTTAATATCTTCAAGGTTAATACCACCGCACGTTGGTGCAATGGCCTTAATAATTTCAACAAGTTTCTTTGGATCTTTTTCTTCAACTTCAATATCAAACACATCAATATCAGCAAACTTTTTAAAAAGAACAGCCTTACCTTCCATTACAGGCTTAGATGCTGCTGGACCAATATCACCCAACCCTAAAACCGCTGTACCATTGGTTACAACCATCACAAGGTTACCCTTCGATGTTAAGTTGTAGGACTGTGAAGGATCACTCTCAATAGCTTCACAAACAGACGCAACACCCGGTGTATAAGCAAGTGAAAGATCTTCTTGCGTTGTAAGAGGTTTTGTTGCAACGACTTCAAGCTTACCAGGCTTTGGCAATGAATGATACAGAATGGAATTTGCGGCTCTTTTTTGTTCTGGCATGTTCTTTTCTTCTCTAAAATATAATTTTGTCACAATTTATCATAAAAGATAAAAAATGGCTAAAAGTCTTTACCATCATCACCAAATAAAGAACGATCTATGTGGTTCGAACGTTACAACCGATAATAACTTGACGTCATACATCTTTCCAATATAAATTACGCATGAAAAATCAAAAAAACTTCAATACCTTTTAGCTTCATCACCATCACATTTTAGAGACTTCGATGAAAGAGATGAGCTTAGACAAGCAAACACAGCTATATTTTATACAACACGGTCATGTTGAAATCAAACCGCTCAAACCAAACTTGCTATTATTTTTATTTATCATGTCTATACCTTTTGCATCTGCATTCTGTGTATTTTCCAGTAACATGATCCTGCAAATTATAGGCCTTGTAATTACATTTATATTTGCATTTTTCTCTCTCTATTTTCGCTCAGAAAGCCCACAATCGGAAGTAAATAAAGCGTATGTATATCTCAAGGGCAAAGCAGATGATTCTATAGTTCCTTTTGGTATAACATCTATACGTGGACACTATCTTTTGATAATAAGTTACTTACTATAAGCCCTGTTCTTTCAGGGGTTATTTATATTTTTAATTATCCCCATTGCAGTGTACAGTATAAACCTGTTCCAAATATTTAAAGATACGAATTTGCAAGAAAAGTCAGCTATACAAATTAAACATAAAGCTAATAATCTTTAAGGGTCGCTTTAATATGAACAATAAACTACTTCTTTCCAACGATCTTTTCAATGATGTTAAATCAGGTAAAACCGTTAACACAATCAGAAAAGGGCACAGAAACATTCTATTAGGCGTGGATAACATTTCCCCTGTTCACCGCGAAATTCCCAACAGCCAAAAAACAGGTACTCATACAATAAGTGATTTAACAGTCTCCATTCACATGGTTAAACAAACTGTCTTTAAAAAACTTACTGTTGATGACTTAATACAAAACGGTACCAAGGCAAGCGCCCAAACATTTACAGAAGACCTTGCTAATTTCCTAAAAGAAATGCAGGCGTTTTACCCAGATATGACAGAAGACACCAAAGTCACCGTCATTTATTTTAAATATATATCCGGTGGAGGTATTTGTGGTGGCGGAACACCTATGAAGTAATATAAACCCAATTATCGAAAAGCCCCTGTTTAGGGGCTTTTTTTTATTTTCGAACGTATGATTGTATCGTTTTTAGAATATCTTCGGCTTTATCTTTATGACTAAAGTGTTTTACATAGCGCCCATCAGGCCCCATAAAATAAATAAAACCTGAATGATCCATACTATAATTTCCATTTTCATCAGGTTCTTTTTTTACATGATATACAAGATATTTCTTTGCCATATCCTTCATTTGATCCACAGAACCTGTTAATCCAATAAATTTGTCGTTAAAGGTTTTTACATAATCTTTCATCACAGCTGGCGTGTCCCTTTCAGGGTCAATCGATGCTAAAATAACCTGAAGCTTTGATTGCTGCGTTTCGCTTAACTTATCGTACACATCATTCAATACAAGCATAGAAGTTGGGCAAATATCAGGGCAATGTGTAAACCCAAAGAAAATAAGACTATATTTATCGTTCAAAATATTTTCAGTTACAGGTTCACCTTTATGGTTTAAAACTGAAAATTCACCACCAATTTTTGGTGCACCCTGCCCTGTAACAACAGCAGAGCCCTGACGTACAACACTATTAGGGTCATAGTAACTTGTCGCAATAAAATACATAGCTAAAATAACCATTAAAGAAATAAATGTGTAACGATTTTTATAAATCGCTCCCTTTCGATCAAGTTTTCTTGCCATTCACAGATACCTTTTCTTAAAAATTGAAGCATATGATGCATGAGACTTATGTGTTTTGCAAGCACATCCTAAAAAACCGAAACCACTAGAAATATACAACAAGAATGACTATAATAAGTAGTGATGTATAATAATGTACTCGAAAATGAGCATGTAGCTCAAAAAATAATAGCTCCTAGTGGGGAGGTTGCGCATGAAGCACTTTAAAATAATAATACTAATGCTTGTTGTAACCGTTTTACACGGTTGTACAACCTCTAATAAATTAGATTCAGATCTTAATCTTGCTGTATCCGCCTTCAAAACACACGATGAAATGCGCGACGCATTCAGATCATTAGAAGAACGTATTGATATCGGTGAAACAGTCTACCGAATTGATGTTCACGAAATGGGGTTTGACCCTTCTAAAACCGCCGTAGAAGTTATGGATTGGGTAAGCATTGGTAACAAATTTACAGCGGGTGGTAACGAAGTACTTGCAGCCGCCATCAAGGCCTCTAACGGACAACTTATACCTAAACCCGTAGCGACTTGTATTTCAAAAGGTAAAAAGTGCAGCGCTTATCGAGTTAAAGTTACATCGGAAATTAGCGAAGAAATTCCAGAAGGTACATTTGGTACTTTAAAAGCTATGCTAAACCTTAAAGAAACGCGTGAAATAACTCGTTGGAGCTTTGGGTGCATTATTGTTTTCGACGAAGATACAGCTGTTTACGCACAGGTTGAAGAAGATATTGCACCAAACCGAACCATTCGGGTTGAGGAGAACAGCGTTATCAAGAAAATTGGTGGCGTACTACCCTAACAAAATATGTATACGATACTCCTTGACATAAGTAAATCACACATTTAAACTCATATACAACTCATTAATGGACTTACACTTTTCTACATAACTCCCTACAGGAGGTGCTCCTATGAAGCACTTTATGAAAATTTCCATTCTTTTATGTACCCTCGCATTCCTTGGTGGATGCGCTAGCTCAGGAAAACTAGATTCCGATATTACTGAATCCGTCTCAACTTTTAAATCGCATAACGATATAAAGGAAGCATTTCATAGCTTGGAAAAAAGCATTGATGATGGAGACAACATCAACCGATTTGAAGTACATGCGGCTGGGTTTGACCCATCAAAAACCGCTGTCATCATTCTAGATTGGACAGATATTGGAGACAAATTTACCGCTGGGGGTAACGAAGTCCTCGCAGCAACAATTAAAGAAGCTGGTGGCGAAGTTGTACCTCCCCCTGTTGTGACTTGTTTAAAAACTGGAAAAAACTGTACAGCTTACCGTGTTAAAGTTGAATCGACACGTAGCATTGAAAGGCCCAAAGACTCAATGGACACTGTCCGATCTGTCTTAGATTTAAAGGAAGTTAGGCACATTACAAGCTGGAAGTTTAGCTGCATCATTGTTTTCAATGGCAACACCGCAGTTTACGCACAAACAGAGGAAGATATTGCACCTAATACAGCAATCACTGTAGATAAAAACAGCCTCATCAAAAAAATTGGTCACGCTGTTACCCCTTAAAACCGAACAAGCCCTTTCTTATAAGGGCTTTTTTTATGGACAAAATTAAGAAGCTCTCATAAAACATCCTCTATGGATAAATTTGCAAAAACTTACTTTGATGAAAACGGTCGCCTGATTGCGGAAGACTTTGACGATGTTTATTTTTCAATTGAAGGTGGGCTTGAAGAAACAAAGTATGTTTTTTTAGCAGGTAATAATTTACCGCAAAACTGGCAAGGTAAAGAAAATTTCGCAATTATTGAAACAGGTTTTGGCACTGGTTTAAACTTTTTAACAACATGGAAAGTGTTAGACGAAAGTAAATTAAATACACAGTTACATTTTATTTCTGTTGAAAAATTTCCATTGAAAGAAGATGTTTTCCAAAACTCCCTTAACGAATACCCTGAATTACAAACATACAAAAGCATTTTAAATAAAAAATACCACCAACTTATTCAAAACGAAGTAAACACGGTTAAAGTTTCAGAAAATATAACACTTACATTACTCATTGGTGATGTTGAAGAGGTTTTACAAAAAGCACCACAAAAAGCAGATGCTTGGTTTTTAGATGGTTTCTCTCCATCCAAAAACCCTGAAATGTGGCAAGAAAATTTATATAAAACCATGGCAAAGCTCTCTAAACCCCAAACCACCTTTGCAACATTCACAGCAGCAGGCATTGTTCGAAAGGGTTTAGAAAATGCAGGGTTTAGCGTTGAACGCATGAAAGGTTTTGGTCACAAACGCCATATGACTAAGGGCCAGTTTGACTCATCCAACCATATTTAAACCACAAACAGGCACAACTTAACTTCATAACGATAAAACACCCCTTGAAAAACACTTACGGTTCACTTATAAATACTGAGAATTAATTACATTTTCTTTTTCAAATCTGGGCAAATTCGCCTTTCTACCATACAGGAGGTGCCCATGACGGCACTCAACCACTTTTACAAAACATCAACCAAAGGTTTTTACGTCGCAATTGCTGCAGGGTTAAGCGCCGCACTGATGATAAGCTATACAAACCTTTTTACATTTGTTGTAGCAGCTTTAACAGCAGGCACTTGTCTAGGTTTATTCTTTTATACAGACGATAAAATTAAAAATTTAAGCACGGACACATCTGACCTCATTCTAATGCAGGCGCTTCACAAAAAAGAAGTTGATATTTACAACTTCAAACGACTAAAAGTTAGACCTATGCAAAGCATTATGGCCATGAGTATTATAAGCCTTGTCTGTATATTAACAACTGCAACAGCTACAATAAGCAGCATAATTTCAGACACGCCTATTTATATTACTGGTACTGAAGTCATAACCGTCTTATTTACATGCCTTTTCGGCATTTTCGCTGCATATGCTTATGCCCATCTTTCTTTCAAGTCGTATGACAAAGCAATCAAAAGTGAACTCAACGCATTTGAAGCCGCCCATCCAGAACTAGATGATATTATTGAAAGAGGTGAATTTGCTGAAAAATATCTAAACTAACCACAAAGAATTACTCTTAATCCTTTAGCCTAAGCTACGAAATAAAAAACACCCTATTTGAGGGTGTTTTTTATTTCCTTACATAAATATTTACTCGTCCTCTGAATCATCGCCAAACAAATCAAGTTCTTCAGCATCTTCAGGAATTGGTTTTGTTGCCAATTTAATCAAACGGTCTATATCTTTTTCCGAACGTATTTGATCACGGCTTAAGTTGTCACCCGGTAAAGCTTGCGCTTCGTCTTTTTTACTTTCAGGCACTTCAGGTGCAAATATCTCAATATCTTTCGTAAAACCATGTGGTGGTAATTTACCAACCACACCACGGTGACCAAACCATTTATCAAGCTCTTCAACCACACGGTCTTTTGCACCACCAGAGAAACCAAGCCCCGCACGATTATCAAACACAACCAAACTTTCTAAAACTTCACCGCGTAACTTCATGAGGCGAACACCTTTACCACGTGTCATTTCAGAAACTTCTTCTACTGGGAATATGCTTAACTTTTTGGCACTGCTAACTGTAGCAACCAAGTTACCAATTACAGGTACACAAAAATCTGCACTGTCCGCTTTAACAAGGTTTAGAACCTGCTTACCAGATTTTGTTTGAGAACGTAAATTATCAGCTTCCGTTACAAACCCATAACCACCTTTACCACACACCAAGTATTTGTCATGCGATAGGTCAAACATAGCAGTTACTTTGTCTTCTGGAGCAAGGTCAACCATCAACTGTAATGGCTCTCCAAAACCACGTCCCGCAGGAAGTTTGTTCACCATTAATGTAAATACCTTACCGCTAGAACTCATAACGCATAAGCTATCAACACTGCTACAACGTACACGGAACGCTTCATCGTCCCCTTCTTTAAACTTCACTTCTTGGTCATTAGAAATAGAACCTTTCAAGGCACGAATCCAACCTTTTTGTGAAAGAATAACCGTCATAGGTTCCTTTTCCACCATTGCTTCTAGCGGAATAATTTCTGCCGTTGGCGCATCACCAAGTTGTGTACGGCGCGGGTCAGCAAACTCTTTTTTAATGTTTTTCACTTCATCTAAAAGCACTTGAGTTTGTTTTTCCTCACTCCCTAAAATTGCAGCAAGCTCATTAAATTCAGCTGTTAATTCATCATGTTCACGTTGAATTTCCATTTCTTCTAATTTACGCAAACGGCGCAAACGCATATCCAAAATAGCATTCGCTTGAATTTCATCAATGTTGAATCGATCCATCATAATTGGTGCTGGATGATCATTATTTTTAATAATCTCCACCACTTCATCAATATTTAAGTAAACAATTCTATAAGCTTCAAGTAAATGCAGCCTTGCTTGAATTTTCTCACTACGCCATTTACTTTTACGTAATAAAACTACACGGCGATGATCTAGAAATTGAAGAAGCGCATCTTTTAAAGAGAGACAACGTGGCTGCCCTTCAGCTGTAATAACGTTCATATTCAAACTAATGCGGCTTTCAAGGTCGGTCAGTTTAAACAAGTGCTCCATAAGCTGTTCAGCTTCAACATTTCTGTTTTTAGGCTCAAGAACAATACGAATATTTTCATCCGACTCATCACGAACATCCACCAACCAAGGCACTTTTTTCAAGTGAATAAGGTCGGCTAATTTTTCAATAAGTTTAGACTTTTGAACTTGATATGGAATTTCAGTCACAACAATTTGATATTGACCACGTTCAAACTCTTCTTTTTCCCATTTTGCACGTAACTTGAAGCCCCCCTTACCTGTGAGGTAAGCGTCAGCGATATTTTCAGGTGTTTCAACCAGAACACCACCCAATGGAAAGTCAGGGCCTTGAACATAGTTTAAAAGCGTTGCATCACGGGTATCACGGTTTTTAAGCAGCGCTGTCATGGCACCACAAAGTTCACCGACGTTATGTGGTGGTATACTTGTAGATAAACCAACAGCAATACCGCTACCGCCGTTTGCAAGAAGGTTTGGGAAGCATGATGGCATAACGACAGGCTCGCTATCAGATTCATCATAGTTGTCTTGAAAATCAACCGTGCCATTTTCAAGGTCCTTCATAATCCAAGCTGCAACTTTTGTAAGCTTTGCTTCAGTATAACGCATAGCTGCGGCGCTATCACCATCAATGGAACCGAAGTTACCTTGACCATCAACAAGCGGGTAGCGCAATGCAAAGTCTTGACTTAAGCGAACCATAGCATCATAAACCGACTGGTCACCGTGAGGGTGGTATTTACCAATAACATCACCAACAACACGTGCTGATTTTTTATAGCCTTTTTCAGGGTCAAGTTTCATCATACGCATAGCGTATAAAACACGGCGGTGCACAGGCTTTAAACCGTCACGCACATCAGGCAAAGCACGCGACATAATTGTGCTCATAGCATATGTTAAATAACGTGTTGAAAGCTCTTCATTGAACTGACCTGTTAAAACTTCGTTAGCAGCACCTTTAGATGCACCCATATTCGTCTTCCCCAAAATTTGTTTCCATGGCAATTTTTAATAAATTTGAACGTGACGGCAACGTCTCGCCATCAAATGCCACACGTAAAAAATGCCCTGTTAAGTTTAAAAGGTCAAGTATTTCCTTGGATTCACCACCAAAAACATGCGGTAAAACCAACATTTTATCTTTATAAGGTTCTCCCATAAACTTTGTAACGGCTCGACCCGACTTTGGTGAAACGTAAAAAAGTGGTGAATTGTCATTATTTCCCCGTACAGCATCTTCTTCATAAACTGAAAACCCATAACCGATAGACTTTAAAAATTCGGCTTCATATAAACCCAAAGCAAACCATATATCCATTTGCTTTTCTTCAAGGAAACTTAAAAATTTTTGATAAAGCCTAGGTAAAGGCTGTTCTTCTGCCAAGAATTTCAAGTGAAGGTCGCACAAATATTGCAAAACCAGCATAAAATTCACATCCGCAAGGTTACGTGAACCTATATTTTTAAGAACATCTATATAAAAAACGCCTAACTGATGATCCAATCTTCTGGTATGTGCAAACTCTACAACATTACCAATTTCAAAGTCAGCCTTAGCTTTTTGACTTCCCGTCACAAAGCCTTTCAACAAACCATATTCCATTGAAAAAAGTGTAAGAAGATACGCCCCCTTAGCTTGAGGTTTAACCTTTAAAATAATCCCTTCACCAGATACTTGCATGCATGGCAATATACACCCTATATACAAAAAAAACACTGCCAAAATAGAGACAGTGTTTTTTTATTCGATATAAATTTATTGCAACATTTTTTCAATTTTCTGAACCTTGTTGGCAATTTTTTGAATTTCTATAACCATTTTACGTAACGTACAAAGGCATTGATAAAGCTGTAAATCATTATTTTCGAAGATTTCTACTTTTTTCTTTTCATCTTCAAAATGGCTTACATAAACATTTCCATATATTTGAATAGACATTAAAGATTGAAATACTTCTTCTTCACGCCCTTTTGCTAATATTTCAAAATTGTTTTCTATAAATGTGCAGGATTCATTAAATATATCAATATAAGTTTCAATTTCACCCACAAGAACAGAAATTTCCATATGGTATTCATCGAGCTTATCCATAATAAAACCTCTATAGCAAGTCATAATCCACACAAAGCTGGTGGGTTAATTTGTTCATTTTTTCAAGGGATGGCAAAAGCGTTTTAAAAGCTTCCGAAACTTCTTTAATGGTTTTTTCATCCTCAGCTTTTTCACCCTGCATAATATCTTCAAGGGTAGTAAAGGCCAAATGAACTGTTTCTTCAAAATACTTAAGCCCATCATAAATTTCATGAAAAGGCGAACTTACCGAAATTGGATTATTTTTCCAATGAATGTGGAGCTTAACCATGTCAGAGACAAAATATTCATGAAGCGTTAAAAATTCTTCATAAAGAATAGAGTTGTGAATATATAATTCATCGACTTCGTTCATAGAAGTACCTCGCATATAATCAACAAATGCAAACGGAAGTAAAAATGTAGTTATACAAAAACTTATAACATAAATAAATTCAACAGGCTAATTTAAACGATTTTGATCAATAAAACGGTTTACACCTTGAGCAATCGTTCGCGCAATACGCTCTTGATGGTCACGGCGCTTCAGCTTACGCTCTTCCGATGTATTAGAAAGGTATGTCACTTCAACCAAAACAGAAGGTATTTCCGGTGCTTTTAAAACTCTAAACCCTGCAAAGGAAACGTTGTCACGCTTAACGTCAATATTTCTCTTCATGTGCGACAGAATATCATTAGCCAACATAACTGATTTATTCTTTGTTTCACGCTGAGTTAGATCAATTAAAATGTTTTGCACATCACGGGTTTCATGGCTCATATCAAAGCCAGCAACAGCGTCACCATCGTTGGCATGACGAGCAAGCCTTGCGGCCTCTCTATCCGACGCTCTGTCACTTAGCACATAAATGGAACCACCCTTAATACGGCGATCATTATGTGCATCGGCATGAATACTAATAAACAAGTCTGCTTTTTTACGTTGGGCAATTGCTACACGGTCTTTTAACGGTACAAAAATATCTCGGTCACGCGTTAGGTAAACTTTAACATTTTCACGCCCTTCAAGCTCTTTCTTTAACTTCTTTGCAATTTGCAATACAACATTTTTTTCGTATGTTTTACCTTTACCAATGGCACCAGGGTCAACCCCACCGTGCCCTGGATCAAGCACAACAATAACTTCCTCTGACTTTTTATCAATAACCTCAAAAATTTCTTCTATTTGTTGTTTCCGATTCTCAGCTTGAAGTTTGTTAAATTCTTTTTTTTGTTTTGCCACTTGCGCATCACTCGCAGGTTTTAAGTCAATAACCAACCTATGACCTTTATTCTTGGAAGCTGGGATATTAAACACTCGTGCAACCGCTGCCTTTTTAAGATCCACAACCATACGTGTAACCTTTGGCTTAAACAAACCTTCACGCAACCCCTTAACCATACCATTATCTGGTAAATCCATATGAGAAATATCTAGTTTAAAATCCGTACGTTCAAAATCTAAAACAAAGCGTGGAGGTGACTGTAAATGGAAAAACTTTGGTTTAATTGCTTTATTAGACTCAAGCACAACACGTGTCATTTCATCATGCTGACCTAAACGCACCTTTTCAACAGAGTTTGAAGACGCCCATGATAAAACAGGCAAAAACATCAAAGCAAAGCTTATAACAAAAATGTTGTAACTCTGTTTTTTAAACATATCTCTCAAAAGTTCTTTTAATTTAAACCAAAACAAAAGGCTCATCTATTGCGAGCTTTTCATATCCAGTTTATCGCGTAACGCATCCCCGACAAGGTTTAATGATAAAACAAGCAGCATGAGTGTGACCCCAGGAACAACAACCAAGTGTGGTGCCATCAACATATAGCGCGCACCCTCCCTAAGCATTGACCCTAAACTTGCCTCTGGAGGTTGAACCCCTATTCCTAAAAATGAAAGGCCTGCCTCAGAAAGCATGGCACCTGCAACCGTAAATACACTTTCAACAATTAACGGCGCTGCAATATTTGGCAAAACATAAAACAAAACCATCACAAACCCAGAAACTCCGCTTAAAGTAGCCGCTTGAATATACTCTTGCTTTTTAATAGACAATGTTTGAACACGTGCCAACCTTGCAAAACTTACCCAGCCCATTAACCCTAAAGCGAAGATAACATTTTTAACATCGGGCTCGGTTAATGCCGCAAAACAAATAGCAATCAAAACCCCAGGAAAGGATAAAAACACATCTGTAATACGCATTAAAATCATGTCGACCCATCCGCCAAACCACCCGCTAACAACACCAACAACCGTGCCAATCGAACCTGCCAACAACCAAACCCAAAAACCAACAGTCAACGAAACAGACACCCCTGAAACTAAACGCGATAAAACATCACGGCCAAGTTCATCTGTGCCCAGTAAATTTTCAGAAGTTGGCACTGTTAAAATTCCATTTAACGAAATGCTAAAAGCGTCACCATTTAATAACATGAGAATACCGTATAAAACAGTTACAACCAGTACAAAGATTGTCGGCAAGTTCAGCGCTTGAGAAAGTTTAGATAACACAATAACTACCCCTTCTCTGTACTATAGCGAATACGTGGATCAATAAGTGCATAAACAATATCTGAAAGCAGCGTCATCAACATATAAACAAATGCAATAAATAAAACACACCCTTGAATGGTTGGATAATCACGTTTTCCAAGGGCATCTACAATCAATGAACCCAACCCAGGCCACGAAAAAACAGCTTCTGTTAAAATTGCACCCGTTAGCAATGCACCCGCCTGCAAAAACACAACAGTTACAAGTGGTAATAAAGCATTTTTAACGGCATGCTGCCTTGTTGCTTTTTCATATGAAAGGCCTTTAGCAAGCGCCGTTTTAATATAATCGCTTTCTAAATTTTCAAGCAAAGAAGATCTTAAAAGACGTGCTGTCATGGCAGACATTGCAAACCCTAAGGTAAACGCAGGTAAAATAATAGAGTTCCATTCATCATTCCCTGAAACAGGTAACATTTTCAAATAAAGTGAAAAGAAAATAATCAGCAGTGGTCCAAGCCAAAATGAAGGCATCGCAAAAGCCAACATGGAAAATGTGAGTGCCAATCGGTCCTGCCATTTATTTTTATGTAGGGCCGACCATATTCCCATAGGTACAGCCATAAGCATGGCAAATAAAATAGCCATCAAAGCTAAATAAGCTGTAGCAGGAACACGTTTAACAATCATATCAAAAACAGATTCCCCAGAATAAAAAGACGTACCGAAATCAAAACGAAACACACCTGTTATAAAATGCAAAAATTGTTGCCAAAGTGGCAAATGCAAACCCAAACTTTCCGTTAAACGCTGCCTATCTACAGGCAAAGCATGTTCACCTAACAAAACTTCAATAGGGTCACCTGGAACCATATGCACAAAGAAGAAAGTAAGAATCATCACTCCCAACGCTGTCGGAGCAATCCACATTAATCGTTTTAAAAAATAAAGGAATAACGCCAACTCTGTACCTTTTGTGTATCTTCTTAATTTATATCAAGCGCATCATAGCATAAAAAAACAATCGTTTTAAAATTTTGGTTGCATACTTGCTGAAGTAAAGATATTATTTTGCTTGATAAGAGATACATATTTACACCCAAACTGAAAGAAAAACATCTAACAGTTTGAAAAGCCTGAAAAACTCCAAGGCTTAAAAAATAAGAGTTTAAAAAAAATTTATTAAAAT
>NZGE01000020.1 GCA_002689455.1 Magnetococcales bacterium
CATCTGTGGGCTTTTTGTGTATGGAAAAGTGCTGCTGTTACGCAACTTTGTCTTTTGCAAGGCGTTCCATACCTTCTGTAATACATTTCTTCGCAGATGCTGCATTTTCCCAGCCAGAAACCTTAACCCATTTGCCTGCTTCAAGGTTTTTGTAGTTGGCGTAAAACTGTTCTAGTTGTTCTTTAAACAGTTGGTCAACATCTTCAATGTCTTTAATGTTTTCGTAACGGCGGTCTAGTTTTGTGTGTGGAACACAAACAAGCTTTTCATCCATACCGCTTTCGTCTTCTGTTACCAACATGCCCACAGGGCGGCAACGAATAACACAACCAGGTACAACATCAATATCAGACAATACAAAAGCGTCAACAGGGTCACCGTCGCCACCTAATGTCTGATTAATGTACCCATAGTGTGCTGGGAAAAACATTGGCATTGGTGCGAATCTATCCACGAAAACGCAGCCTGTTTCTTTGTCCACTTCATACTTCATATGTGCTGTTCTCATTGGGTTTTCAATGATTACATAGATGTCTTCAGGGGCATCTTTACCAGCAGGAACTTTTTCAAAACTCATATTATCATACACTTTCTTTTGTTGTGTCTTAAAAATTTGTTGGCTTATACTAGTCTAAGAATAAAAATACATCAACGCTTTGGAGCTAAAAAATGACCTTACAGAACATAAATAACTTATTTATTCGCCCTGTGTGTGAAGATTCTGACCAAAACCGTATTATAAAATTATGGCATGCGGCAGGTTTGTTTGACGCCGATGGTCTTGATGCTCAAAATGAATTTACAGTGGCTATGTTGTTGCCACACAGTCAAATTTTTGTAGCGGAAGAATCGGGTGTGATTCAGGCAGTTGTATTAGCTGCTATTTCTGAAAAGTCTGGCTGGGTATGGGACTTGGCAGTGCATCCATCTATTCAAAGAAAAGGTGTGGGTGCAGCCATGATGCGTCATGCTGAAAATTGGATAAAGCAGGAAGGGGCAGAGCGTAGCATGCTTTTTCTGCAATACCAAACGGACGCGTTGCATGGTTTTTACACAAGCTTGGCTTACACCCATGTTACAGAAAATATCATGCATAAAACGCTATAAAGGCTTTGGTTATGGACTTTTTTAAAGTCATTTAGATGATCTAAACTTCTTTTTCACAAAGGCACTTACCCGTCACCCTTGTAGCTTTTAGCTAAAATCAATAAAGGCCTTGCATAATTTTTATGTTTATTCGCTTATAAGGTTGGCATTATCTCACAAAAAAGAAACCCTTAATTGAGGGCTTTTTTAATCTACTATCTAACACTTTATAAGTTCCAACATATTTTTTGCGATATTTTTTGAAACTTTAAGCGTTTTATGGCATATTGCGTACACATTTAAATGTAAACGAAAATTGGTGACAGATGAGCTGGCTGAGAAATATTACAAAACCAGGTGTTTTTACACGTTCTAAAAAGGACGTGAAGGCAAACGTGTGGGTAAAATGCCCTTCTTGTGGGGACATGCTTTATAAGAAGGATTTATCTGCAAACCTAAGTGTTTGTACAAATTGTAGCCACCACCACCGCATTTCTGTGGAGGACCGCCTTGCATATATGCTAGACGCTGAAACAGCCGTTGAAGTTTCCGTTAAAGCTCCAAAAGTTGACCCTTTAAAATTTAAGGACCGTAAAGCATACGCTGACCGTATTAAAGACGCTAAAAAAACAGCAAATGGTGATGATGCCTTTAAAGTTGTTGTTGGCCAAATGCATGGTGTTGAAGTGGTTGTTTGCGTGCTGGACTTTGCCTTTATGGCAGGTTCTATGGGCACATATGTAGGTGAAGCTATTGTGAAAGCCGCTCAAACAGCTCTCGATAAAAAGTTACCACTTATTTTAGTGCCTGCTTCTGGTGGTGCCCGCATGCAAGAAGGTATTTTATCGCTCATGCAAATGGCACGTACCACTGCCGCTATTCTCGACTTGAAGGATGCAGGTTTGCCTTACCTTGTGCTATTAACCGACCCAACAACAGGCGGTGTTACAGCATCTTTTGCCATGCAGGGCGATGTGTTGATGGCAGAGCCTGGTGCGCTTATTGGCTTTGCAGGCCCACGTGTCATTCAACAAACCATTGGTGAAACATTGCCAGAAGGTTTCCAAACAGCAGAATACCTCAAAGAGCATGGCATGGTAGATATGGTAACACCACGCCATAAACAAAAGGCTGAAATTGCGAAGATTTTTAAAATTCTTCTCAAGGCATAAGTGCTTAAACGATTCTATTTCACTTTTCCTCTTCGTCGACTACGTCATGTCATGTAGTCGTCCTCATTGAAAAATAAACTATTTCTCGTTTAACCACATATGCTAGCAAGATACCAGTGTCTAATTTTGTTGAAAAAATAGATCTCAGGCATTAAGCCATGGACATGCCTTCGTCACGTGTGCGTTCATTATCATCGGATAATTCATTGCCATATTCGGCTTGTTTACGTAATTGCTCACGTTCACGAAGCAGTGAAACATATTCAGTTTCAACAGCAGGCATCATCGTTTCTGGGTTGCTGGTTAAAAGCATAGACTGTTTCATGTAAGCACCTTCTTTATGGTGTTCCTTGATATTATCATTCGCTTCAACGCTTGTTAGTGCTTGGTCACGCAGTGTATTTTCTGCACGGCTAACACACAGCACTAAGTCATTATATTCTTGTTCATTTGCGCATTCATATTCTGTGCCTGCAAATTTTACAGTAAGGTTTTTTCGGCTCATGTTATTCCCCCTAAAATTAACTACTTATTTACTTATAGATACGGGCAAAAATTTTCTTAAATACCACCAGACACTCGCACAACGAGAGCAAAATATATCTGGGATTTTTATATGGCGAATACGAATTTTTGAACAAAAAAAGAGGGAACCGAAGTTCCCTCATCGCTAAAAGTAAATCACTATTGAGCGTAAACGCCCATGGCATTTGCAATGCGAGCGTTATCAGCCGGCATAAAAAATGCTTGCTGACGTGCTTCAATAACTGAAGCGGCAATTGCTTCGCGTGGCAAACCCGTTTCTGCAGAAATATCTGCAATTAGCTCCGATGCCAGTTCAGGGTAGCGGAATGTTCCGTTAGCTGTGGTGATCGTTGCTTGTAAAACTTCGGCTTGGCTCATTTGAGCGAAAGCTTCAGAGTTTGTGATACGGTTTGCTGTTGCGATTTTTTGAGTAATAGTAAGCATGATAGCTTCCTTAAGTAGAGTCGGCACAAAAGCGTGCCAAAAATTTTAAACGGTATGATGTTTCTTCAGCCAAGGCTGAAAAAAATATCAACCATGACAGTTATCTATTCTTTTTATGGGCCTTTATTTTAAGGCTTGAAGATTAAAAACTGACATGTACCGTGAAATGCATTTAAGCGTGGATGTAAGTTTCGGTTAACGAATTGTTTTAATTTAGCATTTAACCAGCCCAAAGGCTTTTTGTTAAATGGATAAAAGTAAAGGTTTTAAAACTTACACTTGAATTTTGGCTTTTTTTTATAAGCGTGGCAAGCCTTTTTTGGCTGTTTTGTTCACTTTTATAAGGGTTTTTATTTAAGTATCTGAAAAATAAATTGTTTGAGGTCTTGGTTTGTTGGAAGTTTCTGTGGTTTTTTTATATGCTCAATAAAACATAAATCGGATGCAACTGCGTTCAGTTGCAAAAAGCCCCCTCAGGCTAAGGTTGGGAACAAGATGCCTGAGGGGGTGGGGAAGGGCCGCTTTTGCGGCCAGAGGTACTCCACGCTAGGAGGGGAATTCGATGGGGGTGGTTAATCCAAAATGGTTTCGTCGTGAATAACGGTGTTGTCACCATTGTTTACGGCGTGTTGCCAGCGGGTTTGTGTGCTTTCGTTTTGGCGGTCCAGCTCGGCATTAATTTGACGCACTAAAACTTTTTCAGCATCTTCATATGGAATATTCAGAAGCTGTGCCGCTTTTTCTGTGGTTTCCTCTAAAAGGTCCTCATCGGCTGCGGGGGCACCGTGAATGGTTGCACGAATCACGCGCATTTGCATTTCGGTGAGTTTTAGTTTTTTTGTTAAGTTCAACATAATACGTTGTTCCTAATTAATGGATGGTAGATAAAAAGTTTTGGCTGTTTTGTATGTGAAGTTTGCGAATGGCTTTTTTACAGTCATCTGGCAGTTCATCACCACAACCAAAACCAAGGTTTTTGTCAACATAGAAGGTTGCGTAAGACCCGTCGTGTAACGGAATCATATATTCAAACAACCGTTCTTGATATTCCTGACCAAAAATAAGCAGGTCTAAGTCTATCGTATTTTTTTGTTCCACCTTGGCACCAAAGGTAATGAGCATTTGCTCGGCATCGGCAAGCGATCTAAGTGTACCTTGTGCTTGCATGTTAGCGAAAGCTTGGTACAGGGCGCGACACTTTGTCGGTACTACAGTATTCATAGGAGATTTTGTCCTTGAGGAAAAAGGTAATGTGCTAGATGGTTCGTTTTGTTTACAGCGCTTTGGCGTAAACTGCAGTGAAAGGGGTTATATAGACTCGTCTGTCTATTTTCAAGTGTTTTTTATCAAAAAAATGAAAAAAATTAAATTTTGTATACTTTTAGGGTGTTTTAGCACTTGCATTTTATGAAAAATGGTTGTATTTTTCCGCTTACTTTGTGTGTAAAGCGCAAAGTGTTAGGTGCTTATATGGTTCAAAAGAGTTTAATTTATTAAACCACCAGTATAGGTCTTATCTTAAATAACCACTTTAATGTGGCAGGTATAAAGAGTTGGCTTTGCCAACCACCTGAAGATAAAGGAATAGAAATATGGGTTACAAACTCAAAACGAAGAAAGCCGCTGCTAAGCGTTTTTCTAAGTCTACTGCGTCTGGTAAAATCAAGCGTGGTATCCAAGGACACGGCCACTTCTTATCTAAAATGGGTCAAAAAGCATACGGTCTTGCGGGTTACACATTCGTAAGTGATGCGGATTTTGACCGTGTAGATGCAATGCTTCCATACTTCAACGCTAAACGTAAGCGTACTCGTGCGCTTAAAGCGGCGCTTGCTCGTAAAGCGCGTATGGCTCAAGAAACAACGACTGCAAAGAAGGAGGCTAAATAATGTCTCGAGTTAAAGGTGGTGCTGCTTCACGCGCACGTCATAAAAAAGTCCTTAAAATGGCAAAAGGCTACCGCGGTCGCGCTAAAAGCTGTTTCCGCACAGCCATTCAAAAAGTTGAAAAAGGTCTTCAGTACGCTTACCGTGACCGTCGTACAAAGAAACGTGAATTCCGTCGTCTATGGATTACACGTATCAACGCGGCTGCACGTCAAAACGGCTTGACATACTCAACAATGATGAACGGTCTTAAACACGCTGAAGTTGAGATCGATCGTAAAGTATTAGCTTGGATTGCTATGAACGACGAAAAAGCTTTCGCCGAACTAGCAGAAAAAGCAAAAGCTGCTGCGAAATAGTTTTTACTATTTTTAGAAAAGGTCGCTTTTCGCGGCCTTTTTTTATATGCAGTGTATGGCATTAAAAAAGCCCTTGGTTAGGGGCTTTTTTGTTGTTACGCTTTGTTAAGCACGCTGGGCACTTTTTTGTTGGAAGTTGTTTTGGTTTTCAATGCACTGAAGGGCTAAATTCCGTTCATAAATTTCCAAGGGTTTTTTAATTTCTTGATTTGTATATGGGAATGTGAAATCACACGCTTCGTCTTCACTGTTAAAATAAACCGTTGTTATGGCCAGTGGTGCCAGCACGCCTTTGTAAAAATGAAAGGTCATGTTGTAACCGTCAATGTTTAAGTCACAGGTTCTTTTGTGAATGGAACAGCTTGAAAGGTCTAACCCATAACGTGCTTGGTCGGTTTGTAAATTGTAGGAAAGTTTTTTAACGTCAATTGAATTATCTAATGTTTCAATTAAAAGTTTTGCTTCATGTTTACCAATGCCTTGAACATATTCAATGCGCATGTTTAGGGTTTCCCCATTTAGAATATTGGGGGTGTGGGGGTTTGTGCAAACATAGTTGTTAAACAACCATTCATATTCTTCTGTACTTGGTTGTACAAAAAAACCACCAGGCACTAAAAGTAAGTTTCTTTTACCACTTTTAAACAGCTGAACTGTTTTGAAAAACTGTGGGTCTCCGTTTTGAATCTCCATGTGGCCTTCTAAAAAATAGCCAGAAATAATGTCGGTAAATACAACATGGTTTTCTTGTAAATTATGTTCGGTAATGGCCGTTTGAAAGTGGCGCATGAAAGGTGTTTTGTGTGAAGTCATAAAGGCCTCTTAGGAAAAGGGAAGGTGTGTTAGCGCTGTGTTGTATATCAAGCTTGTTGAATATGCAAGCATTTGAGCGATGTTTATTGTAAAAAAGTCAAAGAAAACATAGCCAAAATAGTCTATTTACGTTATAAATTTTACGTATTTAAGTTTTAATCAACTGGAAAAGAAAAAATGACATCACTCGATCAGTTAAAACAAACAAGTTTAGATAAAGTAAACGCCTTAAACAGCCTAGCCGAGCTTGAAAAAGTGCGTGTAACGCTTCTTGGTAAAAACGGCGAAATTACATCCGAGCTGAAAAAGCTTGGCAGCTTACCAGCAGAAGAACGTAAAGACTATGGTCAAGCTGTAAACATGGTAAAAGTTTCAGTAACAGAAGCGCTTGAAACTAAAAAAGAAGCTTTAGAAGAAGCGGCGTTAAACGCAAAACTTGAAGCGGAAAAGTTAGATGTCACTTTACCAGCTGCTCAGTTAAATGTGGGTAAAATGCACCCTGTTTCATATGTTATTGAAGAAGTTGAAGAGATTCTGTCTCGTCTTGGTTTTAGTGCAGCAACAGGGCCTGAAGTTGAAACTGACTTTTATAACTTTACAGCGCTTAACATTCCAGAAGATCACCCTGCACGCCAAGACCATGACACGTTTTATCTCAAAAACTTAGACAGTGAAGGCAAACGCCGTTTGCTACGCACACAAACATCTAATGTGCAAATTCATACCATGCAAAAATTTGAAGCACCAATGCGTGTGATGTCAATCGGACGTGTGTACCGTAACGACTCCGACTTAACACACACACCGCAATTCCACCAAGTGGAAGGGATTGCGCTGGACAAAAACCTAACTTTTGGTCACCTCAAGGGCACGCTTCAAACATTTTTAGAAGAATATTTTGAACGTAAAATTACCATGCGTTTGCGTCCTTCTTACTTCCCATTTACAGAGCCAAGTGCTGAAGTAGATATTGAATGTTTATTCTGTAAAGGTGAAGGGTGCCGTGTTTGTTCACACACAGGTTGGTTGGAAGTTTTAGGCAGTGGCATGGTTCACCGCAATGTGCTTAAAAGTGGTGGCGTTAACCCAGATGAATGGCAAGGTTTTGCCTTCGGTGCAGGTATTGAACGTTTAGCGATGCTGAAATATGGCATTAATGACTTGCGTCTATTTTATGAAAGTGGCATTAGCTTCCTTTCACACTTTGGTAAACCATCAACAAACATGAAAGTTTAAGGGGTATAATTAAATGAAATTCTCACTTTCTTGGTTAAAAGAACATCTTAACACAGACCTTTCAGCTGAACAGTTGGCTGAAAAAATGGTAACCCTTGGCATTGAAGTTGAAGGTTTAGAATCAGAAGGCGAACAATTTAACCATGTTGTTGTTGGTCACATTGAAACACGAGTCAAACATGAAGACTCCGATAAGCTTGGCGTTTGTAAAGTACACGTGGGCGAAAAAGAGCCTCGTCAAATTGTATGTGGTGCGCCAAATGCCCGCGATAATCTGACCGTTGCGGTTGCCTTAGATGGTGCGGTATTGCCTGGCGACTTTGTGATTAAGCCAACGAAAATTCGTGGTGTAAAATCAAACGGTATGATCTGCTCAGTGCGTGAACTTGGCTTTGGCGAAGAGCATGACGGTATCTGGGAACTAGAAACCGATTATGAAGTGGGGACGCCGCTTGCCACAGCACTTGGTCTTGACGATGTGGTGTTTGACGTTTCTCTCACACCAAACCGTGGTGATGCTTTGTGTGTTTATGGTATTGCGCGTGACCTTGCAGCTGCGGGCGCAGGTACGCTTATAGCACCAAAACAGTTGCCAGTTAAAACAGGTCAAAAAACAGTTGATGTAAAGCTTGAACATGAAGGCTGTACATTCTTTACAGGTCAAATGATTGAAGGTGTTGAAAATGGTGAAAGCCCAGCGTGGTTGAAAAAACGCCTTGAGCAAGCAGGCTTACGCCCCATTAACACACTTGCAGATGTAACAAACTATATGCTGATGACATACGGTCAGCCAATGCACGCTTATGATGCCGATAAACTCAAAGGCAACATTACTGTAGCCCCAGCAAAAGGCGGTGAAACTTTAGAAGGTTTAGACGGGAATACGCATGAACTAGCCGCTGGCGATATTGCCATTATGGACGATTCTGGTGTTATTGGTCTTGCTGGTATTGTGGGTGGCGAAAGCACATCTGTCGATGAAAACACAAAACGTGTATTCCTTGAAGTTGCTCAGTTTAACAGAAGCAACATTGCTGTCACAGGTCAGCGTTTGCAGTGCAACACCGACGCACGTTACCGTTTTGAACGTGGTATTGACCGTGCGATGACTGTGCCAGCAGCTTTATTGGCTTCTGAACTGATGGTTGAACTTTGCGGTGGCACGGTTTCAGGGATTGATACATTTGGCACTGAAAAAGCCGAACAGACAGTGATTGAATTTAACCCTGAAAAGGTAAAAACTTTTGGTGGGCTGGATATTGATGCGTCTGAAGTTAAAGCATTACTTGAAAAACTGGGTTACGCTGTAACAGGTGCAAACGTGATGCAGGTCACTGTTCCAACTTTTGCCCAAGGTATGGAAAATGAAGCCGACCTTGTGGAAGAAGTTTTGCGTATAAAAGGTTTCGATGCGGTTCCAACCCAGTTGCCACCATTGCCTAAAGTGCGTGTGAAAGGTGCTGATAAAGGCCGAAATGCCGACCGTGTTGCACGCAGAACGCTTGCTTCTTTAGGCTATATTGAATGCATTAATTACAGCTTTATAAATCGTCAGAAGGCAGAAATGTTTAAAGGGGACGAGTCCCTGCTTGAGCTTTCAAACCCGTTGGACGCTGAAGAGATGAGCACTATGCGCCCATCGCTTATTCCTTCACTTTTAGATGCTGCTGTGAAAAACATTGCGCGTGGTGAAAAGGAAATTCGCTTGGGTGAAGTGGGTAAAACTTACACTGAAAAGTCAGAAGTGCTTAAAGCAGCTGCGTTAATGGCAGGTAAAGCACCAAAACACTGGCAAGGTGATGTTCAAACAAGCCTGTACGACATAAAAGCACATGCTATGGCAATGCTGGAAAGTTTAGGTTTAGACCCTGAAAAAATGCAAATTTATACCAACGAACAAACTGGTTTTCACCCAGGGCGCAGTGGTCAGCTGGCTTTAGGTAAAAATGTTTTTACCACTTTTGGTGAAGTTCACCCAGCTTTGATGAAACAGTACGGCTTAAAAGGTAACGCTTTCATGTTTGAAGTAAACCTTACTTTGGCGGATACCATGAACATGAAGAAAGGCAACTTATTCATGTCGCCTTACCAAGCGTCCGAACGTGATTTTGCGTTTCTTGTTTCAGAAGATGTAAACGCAGGCGACATCATCAACACACTTAAAGGTGTGGATAAGGACCTTGTGCGTTCTGTTAACTTGTTTGATGTGTATAATGGTGAAGGTGTGAAGGAAGGCTTTAAGTCAGTTGCACTTTCTATGACACTTCAAGCTGAAGACAGAACACTCAAAGAAGATGAAATTAACAAAGTTTCTGAAAAAGCAGTTGCAGCCGTGCAAAAACGCTTTAATGCAGAGGTTCGTTAATTTAATTTATAATGAAGCATAAAAAAACACCTGCATTTGCAGGTGTTTTTTGTTTCGTTATTATTTAGCCTATCATGCCTTGGCCGATGGTATAGCTTTCATAGGAAATAAGGGTTCGGCAAAGGCTGGTTGGCGTTGTTTCAGCCTTTGCAGGCAGTTTCATGCCAGCTGTTCTGGAAGGGTAGGTTTTCTTTAAAGATGCCAATTCTTGTTCACAAAGCTTGTAAAGATCATTACGAACTTCTTCCATGTCATTTCGGGTGTAAGAAAAGTTGATACTGGCCATGTTCAGCTGTTCTTCCGCAACGCGTGGGTTAGAGCAAACCACTTCTAGCGATTCTGAAAGCTTTCGAATAGCTTCAGACAGCTGGGCAACGTCATTGCCGTCTTTGTTTTTGTTGTAATAATCCGTATATTCAGCTTGAATGTGCGGGTAACGGGCCAGCGCGTTGGTGTAAAGTGACTTTATGATTTTACGCAGTGTTTTCTGCATGGGAGTGTCCTCTTGTGGAGAAAAGCAAAAGTAAATGTATGTATTGCAGTGCCTATAATAAGGTATACAAAGTTAATTTCAAGTAAAAAACACCCGCTGTGGCAGGTGTTTAAGTTTCGAGTTTAAGGGTTTTGGTTTAAAGCTTGGTCAACCACAGCCAGTGCGTCGCACAGTTTGTTCATGTCGGCTGTGGCAATGGCTTCTTCAATGTTGGCTTTGTACCTGTTTGCAAGCGGTCTGTTTACCTGACGCAAAGTTACAAATTCTTTTGACAAGCAACCCATTAAAACAGAAGACATGATGAGTGTATCTTCTTCATGGTCACAAATGTCTGGCAGGATGGCCTTTAGTTTCGTAGCCATTTCAGCCAATGAAAGTGCATTTTCAATTTCTTCAAATGCACTATCTAAGTTGGGATTGTTTATACTTGAAAATGCGGTGGCAATCATTGTGATTGAAACAATGGTTTTCTTGCTATCAAATTGAGCGGTAGACATAATGCCTCCTAAACAAGTGGTTCTTCTTCCTTGCTGACATGAACTTGGTTAATCAGTTCAAGCAACTCGGTGATGGAAGTGGATTTTTGTGCCTTTTCACGCAAATGGTCTAATCGAACAGCTTCTTCAGTAAAGTTTTCTTGTAAAAACAAAAACTCACTTAAAAAAGCATCTTTTAAACTTTGCAAGGTTGAAATCCGGTTAGTGGGTTGGTGTGGGTGCTGTGTGCGAATGCGCTGACGCAAACGTTTTTTGCTTAGGCTCATAAGCCTCCTTTTGTGTTAAGGGGTAAGTTATTGCATATTGTAAAATTCATAAATTGTGTGGCACAAAGTGGCACAATTTTTAGATTCATATGCAAGGTTATAGTTACATAGGTGAAGTTTTGCAGCACTTTCATTGTTTTGATGCAGTGCTGTGTATGTAACTTCTAATGCTTGTTCTAATGTTTGTAAGGTTTTTGCAAAATGTATGGGCGTGTTATCAAAACTGCTTTCCTTTGCAATGTTATTTGCATGCACAAGGGTTACAGCACCGTGCATGGTTGATTCTAAAGCTTGAATGGTGTTGCAAATTTCTTTAATTGTACCTTTTGTTTTAAAGCAAAGATACATATTTTTATATTGCGAAGCCACGATAGGTGATGCCGCATTTAAGGCTTTAAATGCTTCGTCTAAAGCATTAATAAGAAGAGATTTAAGTTGTGTGTCGAGCATGAAATTTTACCATGAAAGAAAAACACCAAGGGAAATTCCTTGGCGTTTTATGGGTTTTAAAATGCTGTAAACTGTTAACCTAAACGGCTGAAAAAGTCCGCCATGAGGGCAACACCCCAGCCTGTTCCACTTTCGTAAGAAAGTGGTTCTTCGCTGATGTCTTTTTTGCCAAAAACAATGCCGCCACCAATGTCCACATGGGTGTATCGGTTGCGGTTACTTTCAGAAATGGCTGCTTTTAAAAACTTGTAGCAATACTCACTGCCACTGGCAACGGTGGACTGGCTGTTCACCAAGTCAACACCTGGTTCACCGCTATACACAACATTGTCGGTACGTGGGTCATCAGGTACAAGGAACACATCATTAATGCGACCTGTATCGTCATTGCAAGCGTTTAAGGTATGGCCTAAACGTTGGTCTTTGGCGTAAGCTAAGCCACAACGGCCACCAAACATCACTTTACCTGTGCTGGTTAGTGTTCCCATGGTTAGGTAACAAGTGGCATGGGGTGCAGCTTGGGTTTGTGCATAAATTAAACCATCGTAAAGAACCATACGGCCTTCAGCGTCGGTGTTGGTGTTATGCACCTTTTTACCGTCCAACATCACCACATGGTCACCATTGTAAACCATGTTTTGTCCCACAGCATTTTCAGCTAAGCAGAAAATAACTTTCACGTGGCACTTTGCGTTCGCACGTTTGAATGTTTCCAGCATGCCTGCGGCAATAGCTGCAGCGGACATGTCGTACTTCATGTTTTTCATGGAACCTGCTGGTTTTACAGCTGCGCCACCACTGTCGTACATCATGCCTTTGGCAACGTACACGGCAGGGGTGTCGGTTGTACAGTCTTCGTGGCAATATGTCACTTCAACCAATGCAGGGCTTTCAGCGCTCGCACGGCCGACAGATAAAATACCACCAGCACCAAGGTTTGCAAGTTGTTCACGGTTGTTGAAACAAGCGGTTACATTAAACTGCTTTTTCAAATACATTACAAAGCGTTGAACGGTTAAACCATTTTGTTCGTTACCCATGTGCACACCGTGCGGTATGTTAATAAGCATACGTGTTAGGTTTGTGCCAATGGCTTGAGCAAGAACTCTATCAAGTTTAAGTTCACTGCGCCCAACGTAGGTGCAGTTACCCATTTCAAGAAGGCTTTGTTCTTCACCGTTGTTGAATGAACGTACATACATGCCATAAGCAATGGCACCAAAGTCATTGTGGTTTGGCATGCCTAACCAGTTGGCTTTTGTAATTTTCCTGTCTTCCAGTTCATCATAAAGTTTAGCACCCACAGCCATGAGGTATTGCGACCTTGAAACATACTCTGTTTCGTCAAAGGCACCACCACCCATAACTAAAATGTCATTGCCGCCAGCCATAAAGTTTACGTCACCTAATTTAGATGAAATGAACTTTCTGCCTGTGCGCGGAAGTGGAAAGTTGGTCGCTTTTTCGTGTTCATCAAAATAAATGAAAACGTCAATCACGTCGTTCCCTTTAAGTGCTGCTTTTTTGAGGGCAAAATTTGTAAATGCCGAAGCGTCTTTTGCTTTGCCATTTTTGTGGAATAAAGACATTGAGATCTCCTGTAAAATTATCAGGTTATGATAAGGGGGAATTTTATAAACAAAAAGCTTAAAAATGTTTGTAGATTATTTGTCAGGGGGGACTGTATACTACCTGCAACATTCACGCAAGTTTTTTAGCCGCTTTTTCAGCCATACAAAAACGTATGTATACGTTTTGTATGTATCTGTTTTATATAGTACGCACGTTGTTATATTGGTTTTAATTTCGTGTGTGTTTTGTTGGCTTTTCGTACTTATGCGTCTTTTTGTGTGTACATGATGGAATTTCGTTTTATTTTCTGCGGTTTTTGCTATACTGCCACAAATAAATGAATACGAATTGAAATTAGGTAATTTTTATGTCTAAACAGTTAAAGCATATACGTAACTTTTCTATTATTGCACACATCGACCATGGTAAATCCACCTTGGCCGATCGTTTGATTGAAGAAACACAAACAGTTCAAAAACGTGATATGCAAAGCCAATTGCTTGACACAATGGACGTAGAACGTGAACGTGGTATTACCGTTAAAGCCAACGCCATTCGCTTAAATTATAAAGCAAAAGACGGTGAAACATACCAACTGAACCTGATTGATACACCAGGACACGTTGACTTTTCATATGAAGTTTCACGCTCTTTAAGTGCTTGCGAAGGCGCACTTTTGGTGGTGGATGCATCCCAAGGGGTGGAAGCACAAACTTTAGCCAACGTTTATATGGCACTGGAAAACGACCTTGAAATTCTACCTGTTTTAAACAAAATTGACCTGCCAAGCGCTGAACCTGAGCGCATTGCCCAACAAATTGAAGATATTATTGGGTTAGATGCTTCCGAAGCTGTGCATGCTTCTGCCAAATCAGGCATTGGTATTACCGATATTTTAGAACAAATTGTTGAAAAAATTCCAGCACCTGTTGGCGACGCTGATGAAAAACTTAAAGCTTTATTGGTAGACGCTTGGTACGACAATTACCTAGGCGTTGTGATTTTAGTTCGCTTACACGATGGCACCATTAAAAAAGGCCAAAAAATTCGCTTTATGTCCAACAAAGCGCAATACGTTGTGGAGCGTGTGGGCGTATTAGACCCTAAAATTAAAGTGGTAGATGAGCTTAAAGCTGGTGAAGTGGGCGTGATTACAGCGGCCATTAAGTCGGTTGCGGATACATCGGTGGGGGACACAATTACCGACCATATTCACCCATGTGCAGAACCACTACCTGGTTTTAAAGAAGTTCAGCCTATGGTTTTTTGTGGGCTTTACCCAACGGAAGGTGCCGACTACGAAAAACTGAAAGACGCTTTAGCTAAACTGCGTGTGAATGACACATCCTTTACCTTTATGACAGAAACATCAGCTGCTTTAGGGCATGGTTTCCGTTGTGGTTTCTTAGGGCTTTTACACATGGAAATTATTCAAGAGCGTCTTGAACGTGAATTTGATCTTGACCTTGTTACAACGGCACCAGGTGTTGTGTATAACGTTGAAAAAACAGACGGTACCATTATTGAGGTGGATAACCCAGCAAACTTACCTGAACCAAACCACATTAAAGCAGTGCTTGAGCCAATGATTAAGGCTACCATTTTACTGCCAGATGAGTATGTGGGCGCTGTGATTAACTTATGTGTTGAAAAGCGTGGTCAACAGGTTTCAATGGACTATCACGGCAACCGTGTGATGCTGACCTACCGCCTGCCTTTAAACGAAGTGGTGCTTGATTTTTACGACCGTTTGAAGTCTATCTCTCGTGGTTATGCTTCATTTGACTATGAGCCAGACGGTTTCCAAGAAGAGAAGCTGGTGAAGGTTGACATTTTAGTGAACGGTGAAACGGTGGATGCTTTATCGATGATTGTGCATAAAGAATTTAGCGAGCAACGTGGTCGTATTTTACTTGTGAAATTGAAAGACCTTATTCCAAGACAAATGTTTGAAGTGGCACTTCAAGCAACCATTGGCGGTAAAATTATTGCCCGTGAATCGGTAAAAGCTTTGCGTAAAAACGTAACGGCTAAATGTTACGGTGGTGATGCCACACGTAAGAAAAAACTGCTTGAAAAGCAGAAAAAAGGTAAAAAGCGTATGAAGGCCATTGGTAACGTAGAAGTGCCACAAGAAGCTTTCCTTGCTGCTCTTAAAATTGGAGAATAATTTTTGCTTTTAGCCCAACTGCAAAGCGTTGTTGAATTTTGGTTTTCCGACCGGGTGAAAGAAAAATGGTGGGATAAAGACACGCAGTTTGATCAAGAAATTAAAGAAAAATTCTTGAATTTGCACCGTGAACTTGCCAACCAAAACCTTGACCAATATTTAAATTCAGCTGAAAGTGCATTGGCTGTGGTGATTGTATTGGATCAATTCTCACGTAATATGTTTCGAGATAGTGCTGAATCCTTCGCTTATGATGAAAAAGCTTTAAAATTCGCCAAAAGTGCATTGGCTCAAGGCTTAGACCAAAAACTTTCTGATGACAAGGTCGCCTTTTTATACATGCCATTTATGCATAGCGAAAAGCCCCAAGACCATGAAAAAGCAGTTCAGCTATTTTCATCACGCAAGGCGCTTGAAAATAATTTAGAGTTTGAACATGCGCACAAAAAAATTATTGACCGTTTTGGGCGTTACCCACACAGAAATGAAATTTTAGGGCGCGAAAGTACGCCAGAAGAAATTGAATTTTTAAAAGAGCCAAATAGCTCGTTTTAACTTTGAAGTGTTGCGTTATGGGTAATATTGATCATAATGTAAAATGGCTGCCACAACCCAATTCAGTGGAGCTTATTCATACAAATATACTACCGAATGAAAGTTTAATTGCATCAGTTTTTGTATTTGCTTTTAATGAAAAGCGTGAACTTTTGCTCATTCAAGAAGCTGGCAAAGAAACGTTTGATATTCCAGGCGGCGGTGTCGAAAAAGGTGAAAATGTTTTTGATGCCGCAAAACGTGAAGTAATGGAAGAAGCCTTTGCATATGTTGACCAGCTAGAAGTGGTTGCTGTAGATAAATTAGATGTGCAAGGCGAAAAGCCTGAAAACTACAGGCGTCCATACCCCGTTTCTTTTGTGGTTTATATGAAAGCAAGAGTTACAGGTGAAGCACCCTTTATTCAAAATGCGGAAACCACCAGCAGGCGTTATTTTCATTTAGACGAAGCTTTTAAACAAGAAGGTGTTCTATTCGGTGGGCGCTCACAAATTTTAAAAAATATAACGCATTCAATTTAAAGCCTTGTATACCATAGAATTCGTTGTTAACCTTTATAGGTGGCTTTAACAGGGGAACATCTATGACAGTTTTAATCCGACATGCAAAAGTGGAAGATGCTTTAGAAATGGGTACTTTGCACACATTGTCGTGGCAGATTGCCTATAAGGGTATGATTAAACAGAGTTTTTTGGATGAGATTGACGCTATGAAGCGTGTGGCACGCTGGCGTGAAATCATTGCTAAAAAGCCAGACATTCAAACAATATTAGTGGCTGAACTAAACGGTAAAGTTGTTGGCTTTGCAACTGGCAACACCCATGAAGATTACACAGGCCGTTATTATTTACATGCGCTTTACTTACACCCTTCTTATTTTGAAAAGGGAATAGGTAAAAATTTATTTGATGCTTTTAAAGTAGAAGCTCTTCAAAAGGGGTTCAGTCAATTGGCATGCACTGTTTTGACACAAAACAAACGTGCAAAATACTTTTATGAACGGGAAGGTGGTGTGTACCAACCCGATTTAGATACTGAATTTCAAACGCAAGATGGTTGTAAATACCCCGAGCAAGTTTATTTTTTTAATGGAGAATAAATGATGAATTTAATGAAAAATGTTGATGTTCCAAAGGTTGTTATGTCTGACCGCCTTGAGCTTCGTATGCTCACAGTTGATATGGTGGAAGACTTAAACAATGCCATTCATGCTTCTTTAGAAGAATTTAAACCTTGGTTTATATGGATTCACCCCAAAGCGCCAACCCTTGAAGAAACGATAGAATTTACAGGTAAAAACATTCAAGGGCAGGAAAGCAAAGAGGAGTTCCATTATTGTATTTATTTAAAAGGCACAAACACAATGGTGGGGCGTGTTTCATTGGATAAAGTAAAGCCAGATGTACCTTCTTTTAATATTGGTTACTGGCTGGACAGTCGCTATACAGGTAAAGGTTATATGCTTGAAGCGGCAAGTGCATTGGTAAGCATGGCTTGGAATGAACTGCCTGTTCGAAGGCTGGAAATTTACCACGACAGTGAAAATGAAGCTTCTGCTAAGGTTATTGCCAAATTAGTTGAACAATTCGGCTTTCATTATGAAGGTGAAGAAGTAAATTGCATGCGCAGGCCTTTGGATGACACTTTGAGAAGTCATAAAGGTTACGCCTTAACCCGAAATGATGATTAATGCCTTGAATTAACATGTAATATCGTATACAAAGAAGTGGTATCTTATGGAACCACTTCTTTTTTTTTATACCCGTTTAAGGAGCCACCTTATGCACTCTCCCATCTCGGAAATTGAATTTCCACAAAACTTAACAACTGAACGTTTAACGCTTAAGCGTATTTGCCATCGCCGTGAAGAATGGGATGAACATCACATTCCTACTGATATTTTAAGAGGTATTCAACAGTCCATACCTGAGCTGAAGCAGCGTTTCAGCTGGATGTACCCCGATGTACCACAGTCCTATGAAATGAGTAAAACATACTGGGACATGGCTGGTCTAGCTATTCAAAACCATAGTTTTCACTTTGCCGTTTATTGCGGTAATAAATTTGTGGGTTTTGTTTCGCTAGACGGTCGTGAGCCGGCATTGCCTTCATTTTCTATTGGCTATTGGTGTGTAACACCGCATGCGGGTAATGGTTACATTTTTGAAGCTGTCAGCGAAGTGATTCGCTTTGCTATTGAAGATGTAAAAGCTAAACGACTGGACATTACGCCAGCGGTGGACAATGCACCTTCACGTGCTATTTGTGAAAAACTTGTTCAAAAATTTAACTTTGAATATGTTGGCGTCAAAAAAAATGCATGGCGCCACTTGGTTACAAACACCCTGTGCGATTGTGCTATTTATGTTTTCAGCCAACCCGATTAATCATCGAAGCCTCTTTTTTTAGGGGCTTTTTTCGTTTATGTTTATTTTTATGAAAAATATGCGCACCCTATACGAAGAAAAGCTAAATGCAGGTGACATCCGCCAAGACGATGCTCAGCTTGCTGTTTTAGATGACCTGGACGTTGTTAAAACGTACCTTGAACAGTCACCCGCTGTTTGGCAAGCTTTTGGTAAAGCCTTTAAATGGATCGATGAAGACTTTACGGTTCAAAAACCCAAAGGGCTTTATTTTTATGGGTCAGTTGGGCGTGGGAAGTCTATGTTGATGGATCTGTTTTTTCAAAATGTTCAAATTCAACAAAAACGCCGTGTTCATTTTCATGAATTTATGGGTGAAGTGCATGAACGTATGCACCAAGGCGGTTTTGAAAAAGGGGTGGACCCTGTACATAAAATTGCAATGGATATTGCAAAAGAAGCTAGGCTTCTATGCTTTGATGAGTTTTATATTTCAAACATTGCAGATGCGATGATGCTGGGGCGTTTGTTTGAAATGCTGATGAAAACGGGGGTTATTATTTGCACTACAAGCAACTGGGCACCCGAAGACTTATTCCAAGGTGGGCACAACCGTGTGCTGTTTAAGCCTTTTATTAAAATGATATCAGGTTTTTTAAATATCCTATCCCTTGGTGATGGAAAAGACTGGCGTGTGGATGGTAATCCAGAATTACGTTATTACTTTGAAGGGGGTAACACTAAGGCGTTGCAAGAAACTTGGCTAAGCAATTTTGGTGAATTTTCTGATCAGCAAGGTGTTTTATTTGAAGGTGGTCAAATTCAAGCTTGTGTTTCTAAAAATCATAAAGCTTGCTATGTTTCTTTTAAAGAACTGTGCGGTCAGGCTTTTGCAAGCGAACAATACATAAGCTTGTCGGGGCTTTTTGATACGGTGTTTGTGGAAGGCATTCCAACTTTTGATATTCACATGCAGGATGAAGCCATGCGTTTTGTGGTTCTGGTTGATATTTTTTATGAAAAAGGCACAACCTTTGTTTGTTCAGCAAGCCAAAAACCTGAAGATTTATGCCCAGAAGGCGAAAGCGCTTTTGCTTTTCAGCGTACTGCTTCCCGTTTAAGGGAAATGCAAAGTCGATCGATTTATTAGGTTGTATTTCATCGCTCTCTTTTACACGCTATAGATGTGACAGTTTTTTGTTTGGGTTATATTCGCCTACTTCTCTATAAGTAATCGGATAGCAAAGAGGGAAAGAAATGCTATGGTTAATAAAAAACAGGAAAATGTAACAAACCTTAACTCGTTTAAAGAAGCGAAGGTGAGGCTTGTTGTCGATCGTGGTGAAGAACGTCGCCAAAATGATGAAGACAGTAAAAATCGTATTTTCGATCAGCGTATTTCAGCGCGTCGTCAAGATGATTTAGAAAAGCAACGTCAAGAATATGAGCTTCTAAAGCAAGAAAACGAACGTTTACAGGAACGTCAGCGTCGTCTTATCATCAGCAAACCTGAATTGGTTCTATACTATGCTGCGCTTATTTTAAGTGTAAATGTTATTTTTGGATGGATGGCTTACCTAGCCGTTTTCATGAAATAAAGTTATTTATGGGTTTTGTAAAAAACAAAAACGTGCTTTTATGTAACGTATAAATAACTTTAACGAATAATAAGAAAATAAGACTGGTATTCTTCTATGATGGATAAAAGAAAAGGTATTATCCTTTCATTCCTTACAATGTTTTTTTGGGCTTTACATGATGTTGCATTTCGTTTTGCAGCTGTAGAATTTAAAGTAGAGCCAACTGTTTTCATTTGTTTTACCTTATTTGTTTCTGCCTTTGTGCTTATTGTGGTGGCAGGTCCAGGTTCTGGCGGGGTTTCAACCCTTAAACGGGGGCATACATGGGCTTATGGTATTATTGAAGTGTTTATGAATATCGCGCAAATGTTTGCATTGCTTTATATTACCACCACGGAAATGAACTTCTTAAACCGTTTTACGGTGATTATGTCCATTTTGGCGACATGGGCTATTTTTTCACGCAAACCGCACTCAAGCGACTTTATTGGCGGTGGCTTAGTGCTACTGGGCTTGTATATGATTGCTGCAGGGTTAGACCCTGCCATTCGTGTGCAGGCTTTGGTTTGTATTTTCTTTGTGGCGTTTACCAGTGTAACGGCTGCTATGCTTGGGGAAATTCACCCCGATAATTTAGAAGCAGAGTCAGTGCGTGAAAGGTCACGCGTGGCAGGTTATGTGCTATTGGCTTGTAGTTTTGTTTTCCTTGTGGTTTCACTGGGTATAGCAGGGCTTAAATTGGCCGACCCTCAGCTTTCACAAGCCTTACCACTTTTAAATGGCTTGCCTGATATGAGTGACTTTGGCCATAAACCTACTTTCTTTATAGCGCTTGTTTTAGGCGCAACCATTATGCCTGTGGCGATGTATTTCTTCTTTTATGCAACCAAAACAGCTAAAACGGAAACGTTTATGGCAGTTTCTTCAACATTGCCATTTATTACATATGCGGTAGAAGGTGCTGTAGCTTATTTTGGCTGGCTGGATATTTCTGGTGTTACGATGACTGACCTTGCAGCAGGTGTTGTAATTGTATTCGGTGCGTTCTTACTTGAATATATGCGCCACCGTAAGGTTAAAAGTATGCATATTAACCCTGTGGAAGAACATACAAAAGATGACTATGACATGGTGCAAACAGCGCTTCGTTTTTGTAAAAATAACCTCACTTTAGCGGCAACACGTTTGGGTGTTGACGTGCATGAACTTGAAAGAGTTTACGAAGGTGAGGGGTATGTAAGTTTTGATGTGTCAGCTAAAGAATACCGTTCAATTTTACGCAACTATCACCGAAATATTGCAACGGTTGACCCTTTAACAGGTCTTTCAAATCGTGATGCTTTAACCAGTGCTGTTGAAGGTGCGTTAAAAGATAAACAGGCTTTTGCCATTGTGTATGCTGATTTAAATAAGTTTAAACCAATTAATGATACATACGGACATGAAGCTGGCGACCATGTTTTGGTGACTGTTGCTGCACGTTTAAAAGAAGGTTTACCAGAATCGGCTGTGGTTGCCCGTGTTGGTGGCGACGAACTTGTGATGATGCTGCGTGATGTAAACCGCAAACAAGCCGAAAAATATAAAGCATTTATTATCAGTATCATTGAAGAAGACATTGAACTTGAAGGCGTTAAAGAACCTTTAAGTGTAGGCGCAAGTTTAGGTGTTTCCATTGCTTATGAAGACGGTTCAAACTACGACACACTTATTAAAAAAGCCGATGAAGAAATGTTTGAAAATAAAAAGCATGAATCTGAAAGGTAGTTTTTAAAAACTACTTTAAA
>NZGE01000021.1 GCA_002689455.1 Magnetococcales bacterium
AAATATTTAAAAATTAATTGTATACACCGCTTGCATTAATTTTTAACATCACCCACAATAACAAAGAATTAATTAACCAAACCTTTTATAGGGGAATTCATCTCCTAAAAACTCCCAACACTTTTTGACGTGCCTAAAAGGCACTGGAGGATAGCTATATGGCTAAAAAATCCGACAAAAACATTACTATCAAACCTGAAAAAATGAGTGAAACGTTAAACTTAATCTACCAGTTTGGCGCAGAGCATGTTCTTAAAGGCTTTGCATCTGGCCAGCTCAGCGTCACCAATGCTCAGGAAATATACTCCTATTCCCAAGCAGGTAAAGCCAATTGGCCAACTATTAAATTGTGCGAATCTGGAAATGATATCATCATGAATATCAGCATAGAAGGATCTATTCTGCATCAAGAGCTTATAGACAGCGAAAAGAAGTCAACAACTTCACCCAATCATAAAACACCCAAAATCCGTGACATTCGCGAACATTTGGATACACATGTGATCGGCCAAGCTGTAGCTAAACGTGCGGTTGCACGTGCGGGTAAACTTCACTATGAACGCTGTTTTGGTGAACCAACCCACAACAACACAAAGCTGAACAAGCAAAACGTTCTTATCCATGGCCCTTCTGGTTGCGGCAAAACTGAAATTGCGCGTGCTTTAGCTACCTTTTTAGGTATCTCCGTTTTCATTGAAGACACAAGTCAACTTTCTCCAAGTGGCTATAAAGGTCGTAACATTGAAGATATGGCACGTGAAATTTGGTTACAGTGCGACAAGAACATGGAAAAAGCTCAAACATCTATCGTTGTTTTAGATGAGTTTGATAAAATGGGTGCCATTGGCAATGGTTCTGGCGTCGCTGGTTTTCGCCAATCAGTTATGAATGATCTGTTAAAGTTTGTTGAAGGTGGTGTTATTCCATTTAAAGAATACGCCAATGCACCTGAAACTCAATTTTTAGACACATCAAACATTCTGATTATTGCGCTTGGTGCTTTTGAAGGTATTGAACATTTTTTTGCAGAACAAGGCTCAATAGGCTTTGGTGCAGAAAAAATCAAAACTGAAACACCCAACCGCAATGATATTGTCAATGACATTAACCTTGAACATTTCAACAAATGGGGCTTTAACAGCCAAATTTTAGGTCGTTTCCCTATTCGGACGCATATCCTAGAACTCACTGTTGAAGAGCTTGTTGAAATTCAAAAAAATGTCCCTGGCAGTGTTTATCATCAATGGGTCGAACTGTTTGCAAGGCTAGATAACCGCGTTGAACTAGAATTCACCTCACCCGTTTTTGAGGCGATTGCTCAAAAAGCAATTAAACAGAAAACAGGCGCGCGTGAGCTGGTAGCAGAATACAGTGAACTGCTTGGTGAAGCCTACGATACAGCGGAAGATGATGAAAACATTAAGTCAGTTAAAGTTTGTGTTAAGGGTGGAAAGCCAATCATTCAGTATTCAACTGAAATCAATGCATTGGAAAAAATCTTTAAACAAACTCAAATTGACAAGGAAGCCTAACCCCACGAAAAAAGCCCTCGTAATGAGGGCTTTTTATTTTCATAAACTAAATTAGAAAAGGTTTTTCAGTTTATCAACCACTGAACCACCTTCTTCTTTTAACTTATCCATTGCACCTTTAACACCTGTTTCCTTAATAATGTTCACAGCACTGTTTTGAATACGACCTAGGAATGGGCCAACAACAGTTTGCAAAACTTCTTCCGGTGTTGCACCATCACCTTTAGCGCCAATACCTTTAATTTCAATTTTGGGAATACTTACGTCAAATTTCCTTTCACCCACTGGAGTGTGAGCCAACATGTGCATAGCAGCTTTTTCAATGGTTACAATATCAACTTGTAATTTTTTAGCTGACGCAGAAGAATCAGCCTGTGTTGATGTCGTTTCTTTTTCAACCGATTGAGACTTAGTTGATGTTGTAGCACCTTTTTGTAGGTTTGTTTGAATATCTTGGAAGTTGCTGGTTTTAAAGTCACCTTCATAAAAAACTTCTGGTGCAGAAATTAAAACTTTTTCTACAATGATTTTGTCAGACATAAGACTTCTTGTGTTTAGTTTCACATAAACCTTACCTAATGAAACCGCCTTATCACCTGAATATTTCTCTGGATTACCAACTGTCAAGCCTGCAATACGTGCCTCACCCTTTAAAAAGCCAATATCAACTTTTTGAACATTTACGGGCACACCCAAAACTTCGCTACCTACTTTTGTAATTGCTGTTTCAATAATTGTTGAGCTGTAAAAAACAACACCACCTACAACTAAAACCAACAGACCTAAAATACCTAAAATATATTTCACAACCAGAAACCTTTTTATTTTTAATTAAAAACACTTACTTTATTAATAGCATAAATCTTTAAAATTGCGAGCATTATTCTAACATTTTGGCATTTCATCTAACACTTTAGGCCAAACTGTTTCCCACCCTTTAAAGTGGGTAAAGTCATCTTCAATTTTCACCTTAACACAAGAGCTACTGCTTTTTTCCTGATATCTCTTTGCTATATTTTCAGGAATAACACTATCACGCCTCCCTACCAAGTGAAGTTGCGGTATAAGCCTAACACCTTCTGCAAAATCAACAGGATTTAGAGAGCCTTCCATAGGTGTCACATGATGATATTTTGTAAAAAATTCAACATCCAAATTTCCAGCAACTGTTGTTATACGTTTTACATCGTTTCGTTTTGCTGCCATTAAAATAGCCATAGCACCACCACCGCTATGTCCGACAAATTCAATTTCTGAAGCTTGATAATATTCTTTAATTTTATCAACCGCAGCATTCATTGCATTTACCATCAACGCACTATGCCGTTCTTCTGTCCAATAAAGCTGTTTACAATTTTCATTTTGTATAAACATGCACGGCCTTGCCAAATAGGCAGAAGGTCTATCATCCTTTTGCATCAATTTCAAAACCAAAGAATGGCTCGGTGTAGGGTCGTCTGAAGGCTTCTTTCTAGTAATCCATGCTCGACCATCCCCTTCAATATACACTACAACCATTGTATGCAATTCACCTCTTTTAACACCCATATAAACAGGAACCCCCGCAAACCCAACGTTTTGGGGCAATAAATTGTATTTATTAACATTTTCAAGAATCACCTCTTTTGAAGAACACCCTGCCAATAATAAAAAAGCAAAAACCCCCAAAAACAAAGGAAAACAATTAATAGTTGTATAAAGGCGCATCAAAAAATCCATATTTTCGTTGTCTAACAAGTTTCGTCAGTGTAACATGTGCAGGCACTTTTGTTCGGAACTTTATGTACAAAAGTTCTGCACAAACGTTTTTATATATGTATAAAAACATCGGTTTTATTCAATTAAAACCAATTTGTTATATAACGAAAAAACAATAATTAAGGAAAATTTAAATGACTTCAACAAATACAAAGCTATTGCTTGCGTCTACAGCGCTTGTATCTGCTATTGCTGTTGCTGGTTCTGCTCAAGCTGCTGATGTTACTATCGCAACTGACGCTGCTGCACCAACTGGCTTCACATTAACAACAGATGCAAACTCAGACACAAACGTTGACTCTGGTGATGTGGTAACTACAAGCGGTGCAATCTCTCTTGCAGCTGCAACTGACAGCATTGACGTAACTGCTGCAGGTGCAACGGTTACTGTTTCTCACACTGTAACAGGTGCAACAAACGTTGACGATGCGCTAGTTAAACTTACAGGTGCTTCAAACACATTGAACATCAACGCTGTATTAGATGCGACTACAGGTACATCTACAGCGAACGCACACGGTGTGCTTGTTCTTGGTTCATCTAACACAATTAACGTGAACTCAACAATCACTGAAGGTGATGATAACGCACCTGCTGATGGTATCAACATTGGTGCTGACATCAACGGTACAACAATCAACGTATCTTCTACAGGTAGCGCAGGCGACATCGACGCTGCTGCAGTAACAACAGCTACAAACACAGTTGCTCTTAACGTAACTGGTGGTACAGTTGGTGCTTACATCGGTTCTGCTGGTGTAGACACGATCACTGTTTCTGGTTCTAACCAATCAAACCTAGGTGCTGTTGCACTTGGCGCTGCTGACGATACAATGACTCTTTCTGGTACAGACTCAGCTGCAACTGTTGTTGCATCTATCGCTGGTGATGCTGGTACAGATACATTGAACGTAACATCTGGCGTAAACACAATCACAGGTGCTTTGGCAACTGTTGAAAACGTAAACGTTTCTGGTGGTACAACAACTGTTGGTGGTAACGTTTCTGGTGTTACAGAATTAGACATCACAGGTGGTACATTAAACGTAACAGGTACAACTGGTGCGGCTTCTGTAACAATCGACTCTGGTGCTACATTAAACACAACTGGTGCAAACACACTTACAGGTAACTTAGTTGTAAACGGTAACATGACAGCTGGTGCTGCAACGGTTGCTGCAACAGGTATCACAGTTAACACAGGTACGCTTTACCAAACTGGTAATCTAACAGCAACAGCTGGTGGTTTAACTGTTGGTTCTACTGGTACAGTTTCTACAACTGGTGTTCTTACTGTAACAGCTGGTGACTTAACAGTTGCTTCTGGCGGTAAAGTAACAGGTGGTGCAAACACAGTTGTAACAGCTGGTGATGCAACAATCGCTGGTACATACACTGAAGCTGGTAACTTCTCTATGGGGGGTGCAAACTCACTGGTAACAGTTTCTGGCACATTAGACGTAACTGGTACAGTTGGCGCTGCAAGTATTACAACAACTGCAGGTTCTACATTTGAAACTGCTGGTGTTGCTACAATTTCTGGTAACGTTGTTGTTGCTGGTAACGCAACATTTGGTGACACTGTTGCTGATGACTCTACAGTTGCAGGTAAGTTCACAGCTCAAAACGGTTCTAACGTTTTAATTAACGCTGACCTAACAACAATTACAGCTCTATCTGTTGCAGATGGTGCAAAAGTTGTTGTAGCTGATGGTGCTTTACTTGAAGCTGATACAGGTGTATCAAGCCTTAAGAATGTAACACTTGAGCTAGCTGACGCTAACGATACATCTGGTCGTGTTACTTTCTCTGGCGAGAAACTAGCTCCATCTGGCGCTCCAGTTAAACTAACTGTTGCTCAAGGTGTAACAATTACTGACGGTCGTACATACAACCAAATTATTACAGGTAACGCTGCTCCAGATGCAATTTCTGCAACAAGCAACGCGCTTTACACGTACACTTGGACTGTTGATACAAACTCTTACGACCTAACAGTTAACTTGAAAAACGCTGGTGTAACAACACTTGCTGGTGCTGCTACAGGTTCTAACAACAAAGGTGTTGCAACTGTTGTAGATAGCGCTGCTCTTGCAACTCTATACTCTGATGTAATGGCTCAATCTGACACAGATGCTGCTCTAGAATCACTAAACCCAGACGTTTCTGGTGGTGCTGGTGCTGCTTCTATCAATACAACTGTTGCTTCTACAGGTACAGTATCTAACCGTCTAGCATTGCTACGTGGTACAGATAACGGCCGTAGCGGTATGGTTGCTGGTGAAGAAATGATGGCTAACCGCGAAATGTGGCTACAAGCTTTCGGTACATCTGTTGAACAAGATGAGCGTAAAGGTGTTAAAGGTTTCGACGCAACAACTTCTGGTCTAGCGATTGGTGTTGATACAGACGAACTTGTACACGGTGCTCGCGTTGGTGTTGCATTCTCTTATGCACAAGCTGACGTTGACTCTGATCAGTCTAACAACGCTCAAACAGATATCGATACTTACCAGTTGACTGCATACGGCTCTAAAGACCTTGCAAACGACATGTACGTAGATGCTATGGTATCTTACGCTTGGAACAGCCACGAAGGTTCTCGTGTTGACTTCCTAGGCGACACATACACAAGCGACTACGATGGTAACCAGTTCTCTGTTAAAGGTGAAGTTGGTAAGTCATACGATTGGGCTAACACACGTGTTACTCCAAACGTTAGCCTACACTACATCAACGTAGAAACTGATAGCTACCGTGAAGCAGGTGCTGCTGGTAACGGTCTTTCTGTAAACACAGACGACCAAGAAGCATTCCTACTTTCTATCGGTTCTGACATCGAGTGGAACATCACAGGCCGTGACGGTTCTGAGTACATGCCTTACCTACGTGCTAAGTACTCTTACGACATGATGGGTGACGAAGTTGAAACAACTTCTACATTCCTAGCTGGTGGTTCTGCCTTTACATCTGAAGGTGCGGACATTGCTCGTAGCTCTCTAGGTTTAGGCGCTGGTGTAAACGTTGTAACAACAAGCGGCTTTGAATTCACAGCTGGTTACGATGCTGAGATCAAGGAAGACTTCCTTGCTCACACTGGTATGCTACAAGCACGTTGGAGCTTCTAATTTAGTTTAACTAAATTAAATCCATTAAGCCTCGCTTTAAGCGGGGCTTTTTTTGTGTGAAAAGAAACACAGTGAATATCAATCAGATTTTTAAATATCCGCTTTTATCTAGCAAGCACAGTGGTTTTTCGTTATACATAAACCATGGGGAAGAAGTCACAAAAGAAACGTCAAGAAGTGCAAACACAAGTTGAAGATAATTTCTTAAGCTTGCGTTTAGCCGAAACATTTGGCCTGTTAATGCTTGCATTTACGGGTTACCTGTTCTTATGTCTCTTCACACATAACCCCAACGACCCCTCATTAAACGTGGCAGGTCCAGCCTTTGCTGTTGAAAATAAAGCTGGTCTTATCGGTGCGTACATCAGCGATGTATTGTTAGAATATTTTGGTCTAGCTTCATTTATCCTACCACTTATAAGCGCCTTTTACGCTGTACAGCTTCTTATTCATAAAGAATCGCAAGACAGATACATTCGCCTTTTAACATTACCAATTTTATTGGTAGCCACCGCACTCATTATGCAAATGTGGAACCCTGTACCAACATGGCCATTTGAAAACAACATCGGAAATGGTGGTATCATCGGAAAACTCTCTTTAAACTTACTTGAACCCTTGCTTGGTAGCTTTGGGGTTGCATCTGTGGCAGGAATTGTCTTCCTAATGAGTGTGATGTTATGGACAGGAATTACACTTGTTGACATATTTCACGCCTGCCGTGTAAGTGAAAAGTTTCTACGCCATTGGATATTAATTAGTGTGCGTTCCATTTCACGCATTAAATTTAAAAAAGCATTACAAATTGACTTACCACTTCCTGCACCTAAGCCTGCAAAAGTTAAAAAACCAACCATTCAAAAACCGCAGCCTGTAAAAGCAACTATTAGCCAAGAGCGCCTTGCAGAACAGCAAACAATGCTTCCACTGGACTTAAAAGATAATTCATACCAAATGCCACCGTTACACTTATTTACTGAAAATAAGTCAGACAACAAAGGCGAAGGCGAAGATGCCCTTCAACAAAACGCACGCATGATTGAACAGCAACTTGCAAACTTTGGTGTTAAAGGTGAAGTGACTAAAATTTGCCCAGGCCCTGTGATTACTATTTATGAGCTGGAGCCCGCTGCTGGTGTTAAAACATCAACCGTTGTAGGTCTTTCAAATGACCTTGCACGCGCTATGAGCGCAACCGCTATTCGTATTGCACCTATTCCAGGACGAAGTGTCATTGGTATTGAAATGCCTAACCAAAAACGCCTCATGGTCACATTTAAGGATATTATATCAACCGACCTTTTTGAAGCCGATACAGGTAAACTTACCGTAGCTATGGGTGTAGACACAGCAGGGCAACCCGTTGTCGCAGACATTTCTAAAATGCCACATGCCCTTATTGCAGGGACAACAGGTTCTGGTAAGTCCGTTGCGATGAACGGGTTTATTGTAAGCCTACTTTGCCGTATGACACCTGAGCAATTACGTTTTGTCATGATTGACCCTAAAATGCTCGAGCTTTCCATTTACAATGACATTCCACACCTGCTTTCCCCTGTAATTATTGACCCACACAAAGCATCTTCTGCCTTAAAATGGGTGGTTGCTGAAATGGAACGACGCTACAAGATGATGAGCGAGCTTGGTGTTAAAAACATGCAAAGCTTCAACGCTAAATTTGGTGAAATGAAACGTAAAGGTACCATTCCAACCAAGCAAGTTCAAACTGGTTTTGATGCACAAACAGGCCAGCCAACCTTTGAATCTCAGCCTTTGGCTGAAGCTGAGTTACCATATATTGTTGTTGTAATTGATGAGTTGGCCGACTTAATGATGGTGGCTGGCAAAGAAGTTGAAATTTCAATTGCACGCCTTGCACAAATGGCACGTGCATCAGGTATTCACCTACTTGTTGCAACACAGCGACCAAGTGTGGATGTTATCACAGGTTTGATTAAAGCCAACATTCCAACACGTATTTCATTCAGCGTTACATCTAAAATTGATTCACGTACCGTTCTTGACAGTATGGGTGCTGAACAGCTTCTTGGTAAAGGTGACATGTTATACCTAGAAAACGGCTCTAACGGCTTACAGCGATTACACGGTGCCTTTATTGATGAAGACGAATGCCATGCTGTTGTCAATCACCTTAAATCACAACGTGAACCAAATTATATTGATATTTTCAAGATGCCAAACGCTGGAAACTCTGGCGGCAGTGGTGCAAGTTCTGATACATCAGGCGTTGACGATAATGACCCGCTGTATAGACAAGCCATTGAAGTGGTTGCCCGTGAACAAAAGGCTTCAACATCATTCATTCAGCGCCACCTTAAAATTGGCTACAACCGTGCAGCATCTATCATTGAACAAATGGAGTCTGACGGCATGATTAGTGAAGCCAACCATGTTGGCAAACGTGAGGTTATTATCCAACAACCCCCAGAAGAAGGCTATTAAAGCTCAAAAAAACCAAGACAGGCATTAAAAATTGCCAAAAACATCTATTGCATACAAAGCATTATCCCAAACAATTTATTGTATATATCATACATAACGCCTATAATTAATAATAAGATAAAACGGTAATTACTTGTCACAGTTTATAAATATCTATAGAACAGAGGCAAATAACATCTAAGAACCGTTTATAACGAACGAACTTATAGTTCTTTAAAAAGGAGGAAAGTTCATGCTTTCTTTTAAAACACCCATTCCTAAGCCCCCTTCAGGGCAGGGTTTACCACCCTTTAACTGGCTGATGTTTACATTACTTGTAGCCTTACCAGCCATTATTATTCCAAGTTTTATTGTTGCTTTATTTTTTACAAGCAATTGGCTTATGTATATTGGTATTTTCGCACTAACTTATAGTGCATGTATTTTATCCATTGGTGTATACCACCGCTATTGGACCCATAAATCATTTGAATTCAAAGATAATCTTGCTGGTAAAACAGCTTCTTTTATCATGCGATTTTACGGAGCGATTGTTGGTTCACTTGCTGGACAAGGTGATGCTATGTCTTGGGTGCTAAGGCACTGGAAACATCACTTGGTTGAGGATAAACCAGGTAAAGACCACCATACGCCGCTTGAATTTAAAAATAAATTCTGGGGGTTTATTTGGTCTCACGTGGGCTGGATGTGCTACTTGGATATTAGCAAATTTGACTATGCATCACATAGTCAAAGTAAACAGCAAGAACTTGCTGCTGACAAACTGGTTGTATGGCAAGAAAAAAACTATGTAAAGCTCTACGCATTTTTTGCCTTAGGCTTTCCAATTATTTTAGCATGCCTCATTTCAAGCAATTTTTGGGCAATGTTTTCAGGCCTTCCTTTTTCAGGGACAAACCTGATAGGCGAAATTGCAATGATGATACTAACCATCAACACAGCCCGCTTTTTATGCCAACATGCAACATTTCTTGTAAACAGTTTATGCCACATTCAAGGTGAAAGTCCTTATCAAAACCATAAAACAGGAGAATCGCGCGACAACTGGCTTGTTGCCATCCTTGTATTTGGAGAAGGATTCCATAATGGTCACCATGCCTTTGGCTATTCTTATGAACACGGCATCATCCACGAAGGAAATAAAAAAACATGGCGTGCTAAGCTGATGTATGCACTGGACATTCATGCGCGTATCATTGACATGTTTTCAGCCGTTGGGTTGCTTAAATTCAAACTGAAACCAAGTGACAGTGAAGTTGCCATGGCCATGCAAAAGAAAATCCTTTTCGACCTTGAGCGAAAAATTGATGCATTAACTTTTGAATTTACCAAGAAAAAAGATGCTTTAAAAGGTCAAATATCGCAAGAAATTGACACTTTAAAAGGTAAAATAAATGATGTGGGTGATGAATATCAACTTGCATTGGAAAACTTAATTCAAAAGCTAAAGCAAGTTATTCAAACCTGCAAAGAAAGACTGGCTTACTACAAAAAGTTAAATTCCGAAATGGTTTTCATATGGAAAGCCCGCCTACAAAAGGCAGAAAAAGAATTGAAACATTTTGAAGGCCAGCTTTTAGAACTTTCGAGCGCTTAAAAAAAGCCCCCAATCGGGGGCTTTTTTTATATTATTCCGCTAATAATGGTTTTAAATAAGCATTAATTTTGTTAATCACACGCTCATCAATGGCATGCCCAAGCTCTTCAAAAATATCAATTGTCAGATTATCAAAACCTAACCCTTCCAGCTCGCTGTAAGCAATACGGCTTTCTTCCGCTTCCACAACCTCATCAGCTTCACCGTGAATCAAATGTACAGGCATTTTATGAAACTCATCTTCGTCATATTCTTCCAACTCTTCATGAAACATCATACGACCGCTCAGCGCAACGACACCTGCAAGCTTTTTCTCAAAGCGAGGCGCTGCAAAAAGTGATGTCATTGTACCTTGTGAAAAGCCAACAAGCGCAACATCTTCAAAACCAATACCAAGTTGATTGCAAATATGCTTTTGAATGTAGGATTCTAATAAAGCCTTTGAATGCTCAATACCATCACGGTCATTAAAGGTCCAGCCATTATCACTAAACCACTGATAGCCCATTCCCATAGGTGTTGTTGTAGGTGCATTCGGCGCAAAAAAAGCGACATCTTCTAAGCCTCCTCGGGCAATGTAAGGTGCCAACCCAAACAAGTCATCTCCATCACTTCCAAAGCCATGTAATAAAACAACCGCTTTCTTCGCCTCTTCTGGCACATACTCTGGTCCACTTAACATAAAAGATTCACCTTCATTTAAATTCATTTTGTAGCATACAAATATCACAAACACACTTGCAAGAAAAAGACAAAAAAGACATAATGCACCTATGTTTATAATTCGTTTATTCGTCATTTTAATTTTCCCTGTCATTGCATACGCTGATGATGGCGATGACTCAGCTGTTATTATTTCTAAAATTGAAGACTATTTAAACAATATTGAGTCCATTCAAGCAAGTTTTCAACAATACACACCAGGGGAAGTTTATAGCTCTGGTATGTTTTATTTTGAACAACCTCGTAAGTTTTTATGGCAATACCACATACCAAATGAACAAAAGGTTGTTTCCGATGGTAGCCGCGTTTTCTTCCATGACCCTGATACTGAGCAAACAACACAACTACCGCCTAAAGCTGGCTTTGCAAATTTCTTAAACCAAAAGCCAATGACCCTTAAAGGAGAAGGCTTTGTGGTTGATAACGTAAAGTCTTATGATGGTGTCATAGAGTTAGATGTTAAAATTGAAGGTGAAGAAGAAAATGTATTCAACCTTAAGTTCGCAGAAAAACCTGTTAAACTTTTAAGCATGAGCCAAAAAGGTGAATTTGGAAATGGCGTTGCTATTGTTTTTGCCAACCACCGCATGAACAAAGACATTGATGATAAAATATTCAAGTTCAAACCTGAGCTTGAGCAAATCCCCGAATAGAAAAATGAATATGCGTTAAAGAATAAGTTCTTTATAATTGCGCAGTGATTTAATTTCTTTACCAAAGTGCTTTAAGCGCTTTGTTTGCCCTTCTAATGTTGAAGCCATGCCCACTTTGTAGTGAAACGCATAAACATCGCAGTCCTTTTCTAGCTTTTTCAGTTCTTTTTCAACATCAGACGCTGTCATATGTTTAGAAAGGTTTGCGATCCCCTGCTCACTTACAGGGAAAGATAAATCAACAATAACAGCTTCAAGGTTTTCAGCTTCGTTTGCAACCTCCCAAATACTATCAACAGGGCCAGTATCTCCCGAAAAGACAATACTACCATTTTCATCTTCTATTTTAAATCCAACCGTTGGCACTGTATGATCCACTTCAATAGGGGTAAGTTCCACACCTCCAGCCTTGTAAGTTTCACCTGCCTTAATAACATGTGTTGTAAACTGCCCTTTACCCTCTTTAGGTAAAACAGAAAAGTTTGGCCAGATAGTATCGTTAAAAATATGCTTCATTAAAGCATCAATTGTATGTTGCGAACCATGTAAACGAAGAGGTTGTTTACGTGCTTCAAAGGTCGCATCGAATAAGAATGGTAAATCAACTAAATGGTCGAGGTGTGAATGTGTAAAGAAAATATCTGTGATTTTAAGCGCTTCATCCAATGTAAGCTGAGACTGAATTGTACCAGCATCAATCAAAACCTGATCATTAAACAACAAACAAGTGCTATTATAACCTAAGCCTCGCCCACCATCACAACCTAAAACTCTTAACTTCAACGCCTTTACTTTCCTTATTAAGTAAATACATTATAAACAATTGAAATTTATTTATAACGAAGGATATTCTGAAAATATAAAAATTAGATGCATTCACTTAAAAAGGCTGTGCCTAATTTGCCATTTATTTCTCTTTAGGCGGAAACGTTGGTGCATACATACCTAGCTTTTGCGCTTCATCCATAACAGGAATCAAGTCTTGTTTAACTACTTCATAAATTTGCTCAAAGCTTTCAACAACAAAGTAAACTGTTTGAAAAATATCAATACGGTATGGTGTTCTAAAAATATCTAAAATATCAAATGGCTTGCGTGTAGGGGCATCACTATTTACAGCGTATGTACTTTCACCAGAAGACGAAGCGATACCTGCCCCATAAATAAGTGGTTTTTGCATACCCCTTTCCTGAATAAGCCCAAATTCAACCGTAAACCAAAAAAGTCGTTGAAGCATCCAAATATACTTTTTATCAAGACTTAAAGCCAATTCACCATATTTTTGCATAAAGTCGGTATATGTTTTATTGGTCAACATAGGACAATGTCCCCAAATTTCATGAAAAACATCTGGCTCTTGCAAATAGTCAAACTCTTCTCTGGTGCGAATAAATGTCGCCGCAGGGAACTTACGATTGGCAAGTAATTCAAAAAACCGTTGTGGTGAAATAAGTGCTGGCACAGGTTCAACACCAAATTGAGTTTCTTTTTGGAGAATTTTATCCACATCTTTGAGTTGTGGCACACGGTCTTCAGGAAGTTTTAAAACATCTAAGCCATATAAATACGCATTGCAAACAAGCCCAGGTAAAATTTCCTTTTGGCGTTTAACCAAGTCAGCCCAAATTTTATTTTCTTCATTCGTATATGCGAAAAAACCATTAACATCTGGTGTTTTAGAAACGTAATTTGTGCCTTTAGCCATTTAACCCTCAAAATATATATTCACAAAAAATACATTCTAACACATGAAAAAGGAACGCAAAGAAAGAATTTATACGTAAAAGAATTAGGCTAGATTTTTCGCAAATTCCCAATGATTGATGAGGTCTCTAAACTGCTTGTCTGGCAACGGTTTTGAATAAAAGAAACCTTGTAACGCATCGCAACCCAAAGATGACAGATACTCTATTTGGTCTTCTGTTTCAACACCTTCAGCAACAACTTCTAATTTCAAGCTGTGCGCCATCGCCATAATAGCTTCAACCAACGCTTTATCTTCATTATCATCTGGCACATCGCGCACAAATGATCGGTCAATTTTAAGTGTATGGAAATCATATTTCTTCAAATAGCTTAATGATGAGTAACCTGTACCAAAATCATCTAATGAAATAAGAACACCCATAGACTTTAATTCTTGAAGCGCTTTATCGACTGTTCCGCCAATTTCACTATCAACAAGCAAACTTTCCGTTACCTCAACTTTAAGGTGTTTTGCATCTAACTTACATTCATCAAGTGTACGGCGAACAACGCCTGCAAAGTCTTGGCCTTTAAATTGTCTTACAGATACGTTAACGCTTACATAAGAAGGAAAGCCTTCTTCTTTATTCCATTCAACAGCCTGCTTACACGCTGTTTTTAAAATCCATTCACCCATTGGAACAATTAAACCAATATCCTCTGCAAGTGGAATAAAGTCGGCTGGGGAAACAGGCCCTAAATGCGGATTATTCCATCGCAGTAATGCCTCTGCACCCACAACTTTTTGGCTCACTGTATCCACAATAGGTTGGTAATACAGTTCAAGTTCATCAAACTCCAATGCACGGCGCAAATAACCTTCCATTTGAACACGTTTTAAGGCATCGCTATGCATTTCTTCAGCATAAAACTGGAAATTATTGCGACCCGAATCCTTCGCACGGTGCATGGCACTACCAGCATTACGCAAAATAAGGTTTGGATCATTACCATCATTTGGCGAAATAGAAATACCCATACTTGCCGTTACCGTCACCTCGTGTTCATCCAGTAAAAATGGCTCCGTAAATGAATCTAAAATACGGGAGGCCACAATCTCTGCGTAATCATCGTGATCAATCGGTAAAACAATTAAGAATTCATCACCACCAAGGCGTGCAAGTGTACCAAGCTCCGGCACATAATGCTTTAATCGCAAACTTGCCTCAATCAATAGCTGGTCGCCAATATTATGCCCTAAAGTTTCATTGACCTTTTTAAAAGTATCTAAACCAATAATAATAGCCGCAACACTTTCTTTATTGAGCTGTGCACGTGTAATAGCCTCTGACAGCCTATCGTGTGCCAAAACACGGTTTGGAACGCCTGTTAAATCATCATAGTTTGCTTGATAAATTAGCCTGTCTTCATATTCTTTTTTCTGGGTAATATCTTCACGAACACTTAAAATATCTTTTACATCACCTTTACTATCTTTAATAGGCGATACAACAACATATTCCCACAACGATGAACCATCTTTCTTGCGATTTACAACTTCGCCACGCCATTCCTTGCCTTTAAGAACAGTCGCAAAAACCTCATCTAACTTTTCATTAAAACCATCAAAGTTCTTAAAATCATATATGTTTTTTCCAATTAATTCTGATGATTTATAGCCTGTAGAACTTTCAAACTTTTTGTTCACATATTTAACTTCAGCATCTGGTGTAAAAATAAGAACAGATGACATACTTTGCTCAACAGCCCGTGAAAGGGTCACCAAGTTTTCCTGAACAGATAAACGGCCCAAGGCATTGGATACAATTTCAGCAACAACATTCAACAAAGAAATGTCGTGATTATTCCAACGTTTTAAAAGACGTGAACTATCCAGCAATAAAAAACCTGTAAAAGATCCTTCCTTACTCACAGGTACTGCTAAAATGGAACGAATACCACAGTTTTTGAAAATTTCTTTTTCTTTATTTGCTTTTTTGGACATTTTAAAAATATCTGGAATATATACCGCCTCCAGCATTTCCAACTTTTCAAATAACCAGGGCATTGTTTCCGCAGAAATAGGTTGCAACTCATCACAAATTGGAACGCAGCCATCTGCTGTCCAGTTTAAAAGCTTATCAAGCTCTTGTGATTTATCATTAGACTGATAAATACTTACATGATCCACAGCTGAAAATTCACCCAAAGCCCCCAACGTATTTTCCAGTTTTTCATGTACGTTTTGAGAGCTTGAATCTATAAACTCTGTAGAGATTTTACTCACCAATGAATCCATATTCACACGGTGATTTAAAAGATCTATTGCTTCTTTCCGTTTTTGTATATCACGACAGTTAACAACCAAACCTTCAACACCACGTACAAATGGCATATGCGTCATACGACCTTCAAAATAGATCCAATCACCTTTATGGTTACGCACTCTAAAATCAGGGACTGAAACTGTTTGATTTTCCTTTTTAATAGCTGTTGCGACCGCTTTCATAAAAGGTTCATAGTCATCGGCATGCAAAATTTCTTCAGGTTTTTTGCCACGCAGTTCATCGACACTCATACCAATTACTTTTGCAACAGAGGGGCTTATATAGCTAAAGCCTGTATCCGATTTATATATAATTGTAATATCAGTTGTATTTTCAGTAATCGTTCTAAAGCGTTCTTCACTTTCCTCTAAGCTTTTTTCCATGCGAACACGTTCTTGTATCTCCATAGGAATCAACCAAAAAAGAAAAACTCCCAACAGCAAAATGGCCGCAAAAATACGTATATTTTCAGTTGTAAAGTAAGATGTATAGTCTAAGCCTATTTGGTTAAAGGCATGGCTTTTATCGGCAGAAAAATCTAGAAGAAACGTCTGAAACATACTGGATGTAAAAAACTCTGCACAACCCATAACACCAGTTATTAATAACATAATACCAATAGTACCTCGAGCATTACGAATGTAACCGTAATTTGCAATATACAGCACAAAAACAAGCAACCACAAGGATGCAAGTATCCAATAAGAAACTGTTGTAATTAATTCCGTCAAACGGTTTTCTGCTCCCTCTCTTATGCCTACATGCAATTTAAAAAGCTTAGATGATTATGCCACGCTTTAAGGTTTCTGTGAATATCCACATAAAATATAAGCCTATAAAACCATTTAAAGATAAGACAATGTGTTACATTAAAACATCAAAAAACATACAAAAAATCTAACCCATAATGAGAATAACCCTAAAAACACAATAGCATTAAAAATATATATGCAACAGAAAAAGCCACCTCTCGGTGGCTTTTGAACGCTTAAGCAAGTGAATATTTCTTTTTGAGCAAAAAAACGACATATTCAAAAAACAGATAAACAAGAGGTGGTAACCGCTTACAAACAGCTTGGAATTCCTGCCATTTAACAATCTCTTTTTGAATCGATTCAGGGTTATTGCTCGCAGGTCCATCCCGGCGCATATCATACAAATTTGCAAGTCGATCACAAATTTTAATCAACTGTTCTCTAGGTATCATTTTAGCCAAATGACTTAACTGCCATTTATGTTTTTCAATTGATTTTTCGGGCGTTTTACCTGACAACCCTTCCTTATTTTTAAGTGAAAACGTATATTTCGTTGCCGTTTTCCCAAAAGTAAAATTAAACACACGACGTACCATTGGAAGTGTTAAAACCTCATCTGGAACATCTTCTGGGTAGTCATGTAATAACGCCGCAATTTGCTGATTCAAATTACCACCGCAAAGGGCAACAAGATACCAAACCATCAAAATATGGTGCAAATACGGACGTTCAAGCATACCTTTGCGCTTTTGAGCCATATGCCCACCCGCAGCCGTGTAAAATGCCATAACCAGCTTTTCATTTGGTAATGATGCACAGGCTTGTGAAACCTCAAACTTAACACAGTCTCCTTTTAAAACCTGGTTTACTTTTACTTGTAAAAAGCCTTGAAAGTGTTCTGTGTCCAGTTGCAGGGATTCATAAAGAACCCTAAAAAGATCATAAGAATCTTCCAAGGGTGTTCTGGTAATAAGCTTAAAACCTGCAACGGCCTTATCTATAGGCTCTTTCTTTTGAAAAAGTTGTGTAATTAAACTTACATATTTCAAGTTATAATTAAGCATAAAACCTCCTTAAAGGTTTAATAAAAAAATATAATAAGATGCATCAAGAATTTAAGATAGAGACATTATAGCCTGTATACATAAAATTAAAAGTTATTTTTCATCTTTTTCAACAACTTCGAAATCAGCCTCAACAACATGACTTTGGTCAACCGACTCTGGATCAGACATTTTTTGCTGTTTTTTATTGGTATAGTGGGACTTCATATCCCTTAAATCATCCGTATCCATCAAACCAAATGTATACGAACCCACAAAACCGTCTAAAATAAGCTCTCTCAAAAGCGTTCTCATACACGGAAGCAGCAATAAGCAACCCAAAAAGTCACTCACGAAACCAGGAACAATTAATAACGCTGAACCAATAATTCCCACGAAACCGTGAAAAAGAGCATCTGCGGGTGAATGCTCCACATTGCCAGAACGGGCTGCAGACATCGAAAGTAAATAATGTTTAATACGGTTCATACCAAATAAAGCACTTACAATAATCCATAAAATAACTTTAAACGCACCAATTTCAGAGCCAATTTCTACAAAAGCAGCAATTTCCAAAAAAAATAAAACAAAAATAAATATAAACATCATGAAAATGACTATAACAAAAACAAAAAAAAGCCTCCACAATAAATGGAGACTTCCTCTTTCGATAAAAATTAAAGGCCATGTTGAGCAAACAAACCCTTAACATAAT
>NZGE01000022.1 GCA_002689455.1 Magnetococcales bacterium
CGCCCCATTCCATTTCTTTTTTAAAAATTTTAAACATATTGTTTCCTTAATATTTATTCTAAAGCCCTTTTTACAAAAAGCGCTTCATTTAAAAACCCTAAGATATTAAAAGAATTAAGACTTTTAAACGAAACTCTTTTATAAAAAGAGCAAATTTATTTACCACTTTGTTATACACAAATTCACCTAAAATTTAAAGGGGTAAAAGCATTTTGTCAGCTTTTTAACACTTTTCATTTCAAGGCAACCTATAAGTTACTAACTTTGACATTCAAAGTGGCTTCTTGTACGTGGCTACTTTGGCTACCGTTTTCAAGAGGCCATTTTGGTTTTTTAATTTTATGTGCGATTTTTCGCATTTTTTGACATTACAGGAGAAATCTATGTCAAATTTAGCAATTGAAATGTTTGGTGATGATGTAGAATGGAACCGTAAAATTGAGCTGATGGAGTTTGTGGAAGGTATTTATACCCCCAAGCCAAAAGCTTCAGTTTTAAAGTTCCAACGTCGCAAAAACCCAACAGGGTTTGGTGAACGCCACCAAAACCATGAATGGCACTGCCATGACGAACGTGCCATTAATACAATGGCAAAGCGGCTGGGGGCGAAAGCACCCACCGTTGAGGAAGGACTAGCGGAGTACGAGGCGACTCGTTCGCTGTCAGGTTATTCTGAAGCCAATCCTGCTTATGCAGATTGCGCACAAGAATACTCTTCGTTCCAATACTGCCAAGAGTTCGTTGATGCACAACAACAAATGGAGCGTTACGGTCGGTTTCTTCTAAACCACGGTTATGTGGCCTTTGATGAGCAAAGTCATTATTATGATGACCTTGTATCATTTGAATTTCTTCCACGTGATGGGCATGTGCCTCAAGCATGGAAAGAGTTTCAAAGAGAGGAACAGAGAAAGGAGTATGCGGGCTATCTCGCATACTGCGAAGACAAGGGTATGCTATGTGATGAGGCGTTCGACGACGATGAAGTTGTAGAACTCCAACCCGAATATTCTGACACCGAAAACATGTTTGAAGGAGACCTTTTCTTCGACACTGACGACGGTGAAGAACGCATTTGGCCAGACGACCAGCGGTATATTGAGCGTCAGCTATCCGGTGCATTGTTCGACGATGAAGAGTGTCATTTCCCGCCTTCGCAAGAAGTGCGTTTTGATACTTTAGGTGCTGTTGCCGCTCGAAATCTTCAAGGTTTCGGTGTTTAACTGCTACTGTTAGCGATTTAAGGGTCCCTTTTGGGGCTCTTTTTTATTTTGGCGTGGTATTTGCTTATATAAATTCAGTATATAACGTGGTTTTTAAAAAAGTGAAGGCAAATAAAATGGCAATTACAAACAACACACAAAGTTATAACGTTTTAAGTGACGTAACTTCCAGCCATTTGTACAACCGCTTGAACGGCAAACAGGTGAATGCAAGCACGGCTTCCACCATCACCACAGATGCAGGGGAAAGCGTTACGGTTTCCATTTCACCAGAAGCACAAAAAACCCTTTCTCAGATTGATAAAATCACTGAAAATTTACGATTTATTGAAGCACAGTTTGGTGAAGTTCATTTTTCAGATGCTGACATTGACCGCATTAACAATATTGGCGAAGAACTGGACATTGTTTACGGGTTTAACCAAGTTGCCACTTCCGAAAGTTACCTTTACCTTGAAAATAAAAGCAAAGGCACAGCCAATGACTTATTTACCGAATTAAACAACATTTTATCCACTGAGGAAATAAATGAGGCAAACCAAAACCGAATTGAAGAAATTGTAACAGAGCTTGACACTCTGCTCAGCTCAGAAAAAACACATGCGGCCTATAAGCTTGAAGGATTAAACAATGAAATCTTAACTGAAGTAAGCGCCCTATTTATAGAACTAGGTGAAGCAACAAAAGGCATTGAACAAAACGAATTGTCTGAAAGCCAGCTCAAGCAAAGCAGTGATATAAGCTTGCAGATAGATGAAATTTTAACAGAACATGCAGCATTAAACCCTGCCAAAGAACTTTTAAGAGATGATAAAAAAGAAGTTCAAAGTTTACTGAATGAGCTGGACGTTATTTTACAAAAAAATGGTTCTAAAGGGGTTAGTGCTAAATTAAACCAAATTATCGAGCAAACATCCCTCAGCTTTATTCAAATTTTAGGCGGTAAAAAAGCTGATAATTTCTTGATGGGTTCAACAGATACAAACCAAGAGGACTTACTATCGGTTTCGAATTCCAAGGAATATATTGCAGCGCAACAAGCCATAAACGCTTACAACCAAACGTTAAGCAATGAATAAAAAACGTTTCTCCATAAAAAAGAGCCTTCAATGAAGGCTCTTTTTTATTCGATACATTATGCACTATGCACAATAGCACAGCTTTTATTTTCGCACCTTGCAACCCATTTAGGTTTAAAACCGATAGGCGTTGCTACAAAACCTTCACATAAATATTCCAAATCACCCGCTAGTATAAAATGCGCTGAGCATTTATATACGATAGATTCAGCTTCACACGCCTGAGGGTCACCTTCATATGCATAAGGCAGTATTTGAGATTCAGGTAATTCACTTGAATTCGCTTTAGAAATACTTAGGTTCAATGCAGCTAAAGCAGCCAAAACAATAATTATTAAAACAATAATGCGTACAACAATTTTAAATTTCATAAGGTATGTCCTTGAAAAACGGAAAAGAAAGTGTGTTTTAAAGTGCATTGGGTTTAACACACAAAACCGTTATAACGCAAAACAAAAAAGGCGCTGAAAGCACCTTTTTTGAATTTTTAAGCTTATATAACTTACTTACGTAGGCCAAGCTCTTTAATTAAAGCTGTGTAACGAGACTCATCTTTACCTTTTAGGTAGCCTAAAAGTTTACGACGGTTGTTTACCAAAGCGATCAAACCACGACGAGAGTGCTTGTCTTGTTTGTGTGTTTTGAAGTGTTCAGTTAGGTTCGCAATACGTGTAGAAAGAATTGCAACTTGAACTTCTGGAGAACCAACGTCACCTTCGTTACGTGCGAATTTTTTAACTAATTTTTGCTTTTCAGCAGCTGTAATAGACATATCATATTTCCTTATCGATATCGTTTATTCATTTTCTAACAAAAGCGGAAAGTTTTTAGCAGGCTTAAGCGTGTTATTTTCAACATGCGCCAAACTTACTAAAACATCTTTTGTTTTAACCCGAACCATTTCATTTGCTAAGCCATGACCTTCGTTTAAAGAAAGCGGCATACCATTTAAAATGGTTTTCACTTCATCCTCAGAAATGGTGTAAACCGGGATATCGTCCAGTACATGGTCCACATCCAAGAGATAAGTTCTCGCACTTTGCCCTTTTTTAAGGCAATCGTCAAGCATTTCTTGTGTTACAGATTCATTTATATCAAAAGGCGGTACTTTAGCTCGAATAAGTTCACTTACATAAGCAAAGCAACCCAAAGCACGGCCAATGTCACGGCAAAGCGAACGCACATAAGTTCCTTTACTAACATGAACACTAAGCGTTGCCTTATTTTCATCAAAGTCTTCAAGGCTGATGTTAAATATCGTCACATTTCGTGGCTGAAGTGTTACCTCTTCACCATCACGCACACGGTCGCATGCACGCTTGCCGTTTACCTTAAGCGCACTATAAACAGGCGGTGTTTGGCTAATTCCCCCTTTAAAACCCTCAATCACCTTTAACAACGCATCTTTCGAAGGTCGCAAGTCAGAAGTTTGGGTGATTTCACCTTCTGCGTCATCACTGTCACGCTCAATACCAAAAGTCATTTCGAATTTATAGAATTTATCTTCTGCCAGCATATAAGAAAGTGTTTTCGTTGCTTCTCCAAGCGCTATAGGCAACACGCCTTCTGCAAGCGGATCAAGCGTTCCACCATGCCCTGCTTTCTTTGCATTAAATAAGCGCCTTACATAACCTACAGCAGCATTGGAACTCATACCTTTTGGTTTATAGAAGTTTAAAAACCCGTGAATATTCTGACCTTTTTTACGACGTGCCATAACAATACCTTTATAAAAATAACATATGTGGGTATAGTCACTCTGTTTAAAAGTGTCAACCAGCAAAGAAACTTAAAATGGATTTAAACCTAAGCCCTGAAATGCTCTTTCTCATCTTTTTAGTCGCTTTATTTGCTAAAATAATTGGAACACTTATTGGCGGCGGAGGCTTTGTTACCCAGCCTTTCCTTATTTTATTAGGCATACCCCCTCAAATTGCCCTTGCAAATGACATTTCAGCCAGCGCAGGCATGAACATAACCAGCATGCATGTTTTTAAAAAGCATAAAATTCTATTTTTCAAAAAACTTCTTTGGTGGTTACCTGGCATGATATTAGGCCCGCTGATTGGCGTTGAACTTTTAAAAACGCTTCCTACTGACCTGATAAAGTGGGTTGTAAGCATTTATTGCTTATGTGCTTGCACATTCTTGCTTTCACAAAAAAACAAACCAGATGTAACGCCTATTCAAAACATTTACGCAAGAAGAACCACAAGTGTGTTCGCAAGCTTTTTAGTGGGAACATACATTGGGTTTTCAGGTGCAGGAGCAGCTTTTTTAACAGGCACAGCACTTATTCTAACCCATAAAGTAAACAGCAAAGAAATGACAGCTATGCGCCATGTCCTTCATTTTTTCCCAGCCTTTAGTGCTGCTGTTTCATTTTACTTTTTAGGCTGGCTTAACCTAGCACTGGGGCTAACCCTTTTTAGTGCATGCCTAATGGCTGGCTATATTGGCTCTCACATGGTGATTAAATTTAAAGAAGAAACCGTCAAGAAGCTATTTTGTACCGCGGGTATCTTTATGAGCCTTGCAGTGATTGCACAAGAAATTTTAAACTACTTGTGATATTGAATCATACAAGTGTTCATACCAGCATCGCAGTAAACTTTATCAATTTCTTTTTCAATAACCGCAGGGCAATAAGGTTGCTTTTTAGATGATTTTTCAAAGTAACATGTAGCCATTTCAGCAGAAGGTGCATTCACCACAGCATTAAAACCACAAGCGCCTTTCACTAAAACGCACTGCGCATCTTCCGTACATGTTTTCCATTCAGGGTTGTACATATCAGGCACATCTAAACCGCACGTGGACGCCAAAGCATGAATAGGCAACAAAAACAAAACAACGAACAAAAAATTTTTTAAATAGAGCATATAAATTTTAAACCTTTTCTACTTCAAAAGGAGGCATTAAACCTGTATCGTTTACAGGCTTAGATGGTTGAACAACATCAACTTTGTTTACCTTCCCTTTTTCAGCATGAAGCAATGCTTGCAAAATTTCAATTTCTTTTTCTAATTCTTGCACCTTCTGGAGAGATCCACCTTTTTTGACAGAGAATAAATGTTTTATACACCTAAATACACCATAAACACTGATTGCTATCCAACTAATTTGAATAAACATGGAACCTGCATTAAAGTCTTTAATAAGAGACACAGCAACCAGAAGCGCTGAAAACAGGTTAAGCATTGAATAACTGAGTGTTTTTGCATAGTCACGCTTAAATTGTAAAAGCGCATACGAAAACAAGTAACCAAAGGCTCCAACCAAACCAATGATACTATAAAGTGTAAATTCCATTAAAAAATCCCCTTGCTACAGAACTTATATAAATTCTTATAGCAGGAGGATTAAAAAATATTCAGCATTAAAACTGACAAAAACTAGGCGTTAACCGTAATTTGGTTAAAAAGCGCCTCAATACGAGAAGTTCTTGCAGAGTCCTCGTCTGGAATAAATCTTAGTTTAGGTGTGCTTTTGCGGCTAAATTTAGCCAAACCTTGTTGAAACCTAAAAGCTTCACCATTTAAAGCCTTAGACACCTCACGTGTCATTTCACTATCCACATTATGAAGGGTTGTAAAATACACTCGTGCATTTTTAAGATCAGGGCTAATCCAAACATATGGGAATGAAATCATCGCATCAATCAAAGGGTTTTTAAAGCCACCTCTTGATAAACACTTGCCAAGTTCCTCGCGAACTTGTTCCGCTACTCGTTCTTGACGCATCGACATTTCTTTCATCTTAACTGCCTTTATAATTTATGTTACCTCTTCATGTAAGCAAGCTGTATACCAGAATCAACCCCTTTAAGCCAACATTTTAAATAAACCTTTCATGCAAATGCCAATTCATTGACTTTACATCTGTAAAAGTATACAAATAAACCGTTACAGACCTTCTCTTTTCACTCAAAACACTTTCCTTATAACTATTGGTTATTTTCATGAAAAAAGAACTTCGTTTTTTTGACTTATTTCCACCCCTTTTAATAACATCAGCTATTTGTGCAATTATTGTCATATTAACATTAGGTTTTGAATATTTAGCAACAGGCCTTTTAGCTGGTTTTTTAATTGGCTGTAAAATAGCTTGGTATATGCCTTATTTCAAAAATTACAAACCCATTTCTCAAATTGTAAACATATTAGGGCATCTTTTTTTGACAGCTTTCATGGCATTTTTAAGCTACGTTTTTATAAAAAATGGACAACCTATCATTTCATGGGCTGGATATGCTTTTGCCGTTACTGTCATGATATCAAGTTGGAATAAAGATATTAAAACTTTCAATAAAAACTCAGGTACACAAACCTAACTGGAAAACATTTATGATTCATAAACAAATCAAAAAAAACTAACGCTCACACAGACATGCTTTTACGGTGCCATATGAGCATATGATACCAAATAGCTCTACACACTTCATATTAGCAATGTCGAATCGAAACAAAAAAAGCCCTGAGCGGGCTTTTTTTATTTGATATATACACGTGATCATTCAGCGTCTAACATAGCTTGAAGCTCAGCTTCTTCTCTGGCAGCTTTAGCCGCAGCTTCTTTATCCGCTTGTGCTTTTTTCACATCTTCTAAAGTACGTTTAATTTCAACCATTTCGTAAGCTTCAATTTCATCACCTTCTTTAATGTCATCAAAGTTACCAAATGTCATACCACATTCGTAGTTTTCAGAAACTTCTTTCACATCATCTTTAAAGCGGCGCAATGTATCAATTTCACCTTCGTGAACAACAACACCATCACGAATAATACGAATCTTACCATTACGAACAAGCTTACCTTCTGTTACATAACAACCAGAAATCTTAAACTTGTTAATGACCATAACCTGACGAATTTCAGCACGACCCAAAATCTTTTCTTCATATTCAGGAGAAAGAAGACCTGTTAGAGCCGCTTTCACATCATCCATAAGGTTGTAAATAACGCTATAGTAACGAATTTCAATACCTTCACGCTCGGACGCTGCACGCGCCTGTGCATTGGCACGTACGTTAAAGCCTAAAATAAGCGCATCAGATGCAGAAGCCAAGTTCACATCGTTTTCAGTAATAACACCAACGGCGCCATGAATAACCTGTACTTTAACCTCATCGGTTGCAAGCTTGCTTAAGGAGTCTTGAATAGCTTCAACAGAACCTTGAACATCACCTTTAACCACAACAGAAAGCTTAACCACTTCACCTTCAGCAATTTTACTGAATAGAGATTCCAGTGAAGCTTTCGAACCAACCATTGCTTTTTCACGTTTCTTCTGTTCACGGAAAGCGGCAACTTCACGCGCACGGCGATCATTTGGTGCCACTTGGAAGGTATCACCCGCATCACAAACAGTTTGCAAACCTTGAATTTCCACAGGTGTTGCAGGGCCAGCTTCCGTTAGTTTATTCCCTTTATCGTCCATCATCGCACGCACACGACCCCAAACAGAGCCAGCAACAAATACGTCACCTACACGCAATGTACCACGGTTAATGATGATAGAAGCAATAGGGCCACGGCCTTTATCAAGGCGAGATTCAACAACCACACCATCCGCACGGCGTTCTGGGTTTGCTGTTAATTCTAATACGTCAGCTTGAAGTAAAATCATTTCTTCAAGGTGCTCTAAACCTGTGCCTGCTTTTGCAGAAATTTCACAACAAACAATATCACCACCAAAGTCTTCTGGCACCAAATCATGGCTTAAAAGCTCTTGCTTCACACGGTCTGGGTTTGCTTCTGGTTTATCACATTTGTTAATCGCAACAATAATTGGCACTTCCGCCGCTTTAGCGTGACGAATAGCTTCCACTGTTTGTGGCATAATACCATCGTCAGCCGCAACAATTAGAATGACAATATCCGTAACAGACGCACCACGGGCACGCATAGATGTAAACGCTTCGTGACCCGGTGTATCAAGAAAAGTAATTAAACGCCCTGATTCTGTACGAATTTGGTACGCACCAATGTGCTGTGTAATACCACCTGCTTCACCATCTACAACGTGTGTTTTACGCAAAGCATCTAGTAAAGAAGTTTTACCATGGTCAACGTGACCCATCACAGTTACAACTGGAGGACGTTCCATCAGTTCAGATTTTTTATCTGCTTCACCTGCTAAATCTTCTTCAATTGCATTGTCACTTACAAGTTTGTAAGTATGGCCAAATTCTTCAACGATTAAAGCTGCTGTTTCTTGATCGATCGATTGGTTTTGAGTTACCATCTGACCCATCATCATCAGTTTCTTAACAACGTCACCCACTTTTTCAGACATACGGTTTGCAAGTTCTTGCACTGTAATAATGTCAGAAATAACAACTTCACGGATAACCTTGTCACCAGATTGTTCGAAACCTGAACCTTTTTTAATTTTTTGACGACGTGAGCCAGGCATTGTACGCATGCGTGTTTCTAGATCTTCTAGGTAAGCGTTACGGCCACCACGTTTTTTGTTTGCACTTGGAGAAGCAGGCTTTGTTGCAGCGCCTTTTTTCTTACCGCCTGTAAATTCATCTGCTGTAAAACGCTTAACAGAACCTTTTTCAGCAGTCGAAGCCGCTGCTTGCTGCTCTGCAAGTTCTTGCTTACGGCGTTCTTCTTCTTTTTTCTGCTCTTCAGCATCAACTTTAGACTGCGCTTCTTCAGCTTTAGCATTTTCCATAGCTTTACGTGCAGCTTCTTTTTCTTGAGACTCTGCATCTTTTTGGGCTTTAAGTGCTTTTAACTCTTCTGTACGCTTACGTTCTTCTTCACGTAATTTAGCTTCCGCAGCTTCGTTTTCTTTCGCTTTTTCTAAAGCTTTCAAACGTTGGTCCAATTCACTATTACCAGACTCTGCTGGCTTTGAACCTTCATTTGACTGCGCTGGTGACGATGAATTAAAACGACGACGTTTTACTTCAACAGCCACACCAGACTTTGCCCCACCAGATTTGCCGGAGTTTCCAAGACTTAATGTTCCGCCTAAGCTTAACGTACCTTTTTTCGCTGTTTTATCAGAATCTGTCATTCATCACCTCTATTATTCATTCATCAAAGCTATTAATTTACTATGCATTTTAAGTAAAGTTTCTGCTTCTTTTTTCGCTTGTATACCTACAAGGCTTACATTGTTCAACCCTAAGGCATTTTCAATATCAAAACTTGTTACTCCATGACATAACATAATTTGCATGGAATGTACACGTTTTGAAACATCTTTACCTGCATCATCCGCCAAAATAAGTGCTTTTAGCGGTTTTTTTTCAATATATTCTTGAACCTTTGCCAAGCCAACCACAAGAAGCCCTGACTTTTTGGCTAAGGATAAGTTTTGCAAGAAAGCCTTTTTAAGGGCATCTTGCACCATTTTTTCAAAACCATTTGCTACGGTTATGGGCATGTTTTCCCATTTTTCAAGAGACAGCATTTGATTTAAAGCCTCTTTTGTACTGGGTATATAAAAAACATGTGCGCTTGGGGCTTTTTCACTCACGTCAAACCACAAAACGCCTTGCCCATCCAAAACAAAGCGCAAGCGTTCCTCTTTCGATAAGTTTTCACTTTCAAAAAGAAACACTTGCGCCATCATTTAACCCTTAAACAGGTTATGCAGTTGCATCAAGTTCGTCTTCTTCAGACTCTTCGTCTTCAAACCAGTGCTTACGCGCTTCCATAATAAGGCTTTCTGCTTGGTACTTTGTCATCATACCTTCTGTCAACATCTCAAGCAGTTCATCTGTTGAAAGCTCTGCAAAGTCATCTAAAGTGGTTACACCACCGCGTACAACTTCCATCAAAGCTTCAAACTTCAAGCCTTGTAAGTTGATTAAATCTTCTTCAACTTTCTTGTCTTTTAGTTCATTCATTTGAGCATCAACTGTTTTTTGAGCACGTGCTTGAATTTCAATTGCTAAATCGTGGTTAAAGCCTTCAATTGCAGCAATTTCGTCAACACTTACAAGTAATAGATCATTAATGCTTGAGAAACCTTCACCAACAAGAACGTGTGTAATTGTTTCATCAACATCTAAGCCGTCCATGAAAGTTTTAGACATCACAGCAAATTCTTTTTGGCGACGGTCTTCTTCTTCCTGTTCACTCATAATATCGATGTTCCAACCTGTTAAAATAGAGGCAAGGCGCACGTTTTGACCACGACGACCAATTGCAACAGATAGCTTGTCTTCTGGCACGACAACATCAATACGTTGCTCTTCTTCATCTAAAACGATTTTAGAAACTTCCGCAGGCGCCAATGACTCAACCAAATATTCCGCAGGGTTTGCTTTCCACTCGATAATATCAATACGCTCACCTTGAAGTTCGCTTGTAATAGACTGAACACGTGAACCACGGATACCCACACAAGCACCTACAGGGTCAAGGTTATGGTCATATGATTTCACAGCAATTTTCGCACGGTGACCAGGGTCACGCGCTACGCCCATCACTTCAATCACACCTGTTGAAATTTCAGGAACTTCTTCTTCGAATAATTTCTTCAAAAATTCTGGGTGTGTACGAGATAGGAAAATTTGCGGGCCACGCACTTCACGTTGAACTTTGTAAACGTATGCACGCACGCGATCACCTAAACGGTAAGACTCACGTGGTAACATTTCATCACGTGGAAGAAATGCTTCTACGCCATTAATTTCAACAGTTGTACCTGAATGGTCTGTACGTTTAACCGTACCAGTTGTTAGCTTACCTTCATTTTCTTTAAAGGCATCAAACTCTTTACCACGCTCGGCGTCACGTACTTTTTGGAAAATAACTTGCTTAGCTGCTTGCGCTGCAATACGACCAAAGTCCATTGGAGGAAGGTCTTCTAAAATAAATTCACCCACCTCAATTTTAGGATTTTGCTTTTTCGCTTCAACAAGCAAAATTTGCATACCATTTTCTTTAAGAGGGTAACCCTTAGAGTCACAAGCTGGGCGCATTTCCATTGGGCGTTGCTCACGCTGTGCCAAACGGTATTCTTCTGGGCTTACTGGTTCCATCACCAAATTTACAACTTCAAGTGCTTTTTTAAGCGTGATGTTACCGTCCATGCGGTCCATGTTTGCAATAATGTTTAGGTGCATACCAAACTTACGGCGTGCAGCCATTTGAATGGCCTCTTCCATAGCTGTGATGATACTTTCTTTATCAATATCTTTTTCACGTGCTACAGCATCTGCAACTTGTAAAAGCTCCAATGTCATTTTTCTATTCCTCTATTCCATTCATCATTTTTCTCATGTCTTCATCTGTGAAAAACAGATGTGCATACTTAATTTGCTCATAAGGCAGGCTCACTGTTTGACCATCTTCATCATGGGTCAATGTAATCAGATCATCTGCAAAATTTTCTAATATACCAATAAATTTGCGACGGTTTTCAAATGGAACTGCCATTTGAACTTTAATACGCGCACCTTTATATTCTTCAAAATCATTTGCGGTTACAAGCGGGCGTTCCATCCCTGTGCTTGAAATTTCCAAATTGTAACGGCTTTGAATAACATCTTCCACATCCAACAAAGCAGAAGCCATACGTGAAACTTCAGCACATTGATCAACAGTTGCTGAAATTGGGTTTGTTCTTGATGTTGCCTTTGGTTCAATCATCACTTGAAGCGTACCACTTCTTTCACCACCCACAAAGCGCACACGAACAATACGCAGGTCCAATTCATCGGCACCTGGCTCTAGTAATTCCCATATTTCCTGTTCAACTGGTTGTAACATCTTTCACCTTTAATTCACGTTTAAAATATAAAAAAAGCGGGATGCACCCACTTGTTTTTATTCAAAGTTGCTTTCCAACTTTTCAAAACTTGTTTACTTGGTGAGGAATATATAACGAAATACACCTCACCGCAAGCCCTGATCTATATTTTTTTTAAGCTAAACCTTTAGCCATCGATTTAATTAAATCCAACACCTTTTTACGAACTTTTTCATCTGTAATAGAATAGTAAAACTTAATAAGTTCGATAGATTCTTTTTTATTCATTTGACGGTCAAACTCGGACACCTCTTCCGAAACAGATGAACCCTCTACATGGCAACCTTCAAACAAGTATTCCACTGGAACATTCAAAATGTTTGAAATTGCGAATAAACGGCTAGAACCAATACGGTTGCTTCCATTCTCATATTTTTGAACCTGTTGGAATGTAATACCTAGCTGATCAGCCAATTTTTCTTGACTCATCCCTAAAACCGTACGGCGCAAACGCACGCGGCTTCCTACATACACATCAACTGGATCTGGTGCACTCATATAACATTCCTATTCATATTTAAATTTCTTAAACTACAAATTATGCGTAGTTTGTATTCATCATACCTATATCGAAAATCGAGAGAAGAATAAACGAAAATATTCCTTTTGACAAAAAAAAGCGGAAAAATCATGCATTTTACAACCTGACCGATGAACAAAAGCATAAACATCAATTAAAAATTGCACACAATAAATACAAAGATTATATACGATAAAAATAAATACCTACCAAAGATATATACCCACAGAATCACCACCTCTTTCAGGTCGCTCAAAAACAACCCTCCCGTAACGATCAAAGACCGCACTTGCCCCGCCATGAGCCACTCGAATAACAGGCTTCCCAATAACCGCAGACTGAAACTTAGCAATCGCCAAATGCTGACTTGGCCCAATAAAACCTCTAAACCAAGCATCATTTGTAATATTTAAAACGTAGTCAGCGTCAGTATGGATAATATCTTCAACAAAAGGCAAAACAATCTCACCACAAATAAGCGGTGCAAAACGCACACCTTTCACGTTAAAGGTTGCTGACTCACGGTAGCCAAATGAATAACTACTCTGCCCTTGCAAAAATTTTTCAAAGAAACCCGGAAAATACTCACGCAGTGGGAAGTACTCACCAAAAGGAACTAAAAACCGTTTATCATAACGGTATGAAAACATGCCATCACCGTCCATAACAAACATACTATTATAATATAAACCTTTTGAAACCTTTGCGGGCGCACCAAAAACGAAATACGGAGAAGAAATAGAATTTCTCATATACTCTCTTAGCACGTCATCCTGCTCAATAAAGTAAGTTAAAGCCGTTTCCGGCCAAATGGTCATATCTGCATTTGGAGTTATATTTGATTTACGAATATAATCACTTAAAGTATCCCATCTTTTATCCGCTTGCCATTTTTCTTTCTGCAACACAAAGCCAGGCACCATTTGAACATGGAGCTTAGAAGTATCATTTTGAGCTACAGAAGGTAACGGTTTATCTTTTAATACATACCAACCATAACCATACATCAGAGCCAATAAGGCAGACACAAAGTAACACCCTTTTCTAGAGTTTAAGCCAGCAGCCATCAAAACAAAAACAAACGAAAGGCCAAACACACCCAAGTACGGAACCGATTGCAACAAATAATCCTCAAAAGCCCACACATGTGCCACTAAATTCCATGCAAAAGTCGGCTCAAGAATACTTCTTAAATATTCAAACAACACCCACATAATCGCAAAGAAAACAGGTAAAAAACAACTCAAACACTTTCGTTGAAACTTTACAAAAAGCGCAAAAGGAATAGCTATAAACAACGCCATAAACAAACTTAAGGCAAAAACAGACAAACAACCCAGCAACAAAGCCATTATATAAGGATCAATCGAAACAATAAACGAACCCAAAAGCCAATGAATTGAGGTTATATAATGCGCAAAGCCAAAACATAAACCAACCATAAAGCCATTTAATGCTTTGCGTTGGTGCTTGAGAACCATGAACACACCTAAAAGCGCAAGCATAGAAACCGGCCAAACCGAAAATGGCGCAAAGCCAAGCGTATAAAGAGCCCCCAGCAGTAAAGCACTTAAATACGAATGTTTTTTAAAAAAATGAACAGCTTTTAAAATCATAAAATTCAAACTATAGGAAATTAGAAACCGCCGCAACAAACAAAAGCCTTTGCTAAAAAA
>NZGE01000023.1 GCA_002689455.1 Magnetococcales bacterium
ATAAAAGTAAAAGTGGAAAAATGATGAAACATAAAAATCTAGTTGTAATTGTAACAGGTGGTAGCCGCGATATTGGTAAAGCAATTTCAATGAAGTTTGCAAAAGAAGGTGCAAAGGTTGTTGTAAACTATTGCCATAATGAAAAAACAGCAGAAGAAACAGTTGCTGAAATTCAAGCATTCGGTGGCACGGCAATGGCCATTAAAGCGGACATGACCAAACAGGCAGAAGTGAAAAGTTTGGTGCAACAAACCCTTGAAGCTTACGGTGACAAAATTGACGTGTTGGTGAATAACACAGGTGGTCTGGTGGCACGTAAAACTATTGATGAAATGGACGAAAACTTTTTTGAATCGGTTATGAAGCTTAACTTGAATTCTACATTTTTAGCGATGAAAGAAACACTCCCTTACATGCAAAAAGGTGCTTCTATTATTAATATTGCATCTCAGGCAGGTCGTGATGGTGGCGGACCAGGTGCGTCAGCATATGCCACATCCAAAGGGGCGGTGATGACATTTACGCGTTCAATGGCAAAAGAACTTGGCCCTAAAGGTATTCGTGTGAATGCACTTTGCCCAGGGATGATTGCAACAGCTTTTCATGATGTATTTACAAAAGACGAAGTGCGTGAGAAAAACGCCGCTGCAACGCCTTTAAAACGTGAGGGAACAGCAAAAGAAGTGGCTGATTTTGTTTCTTACCTTGCAACAGATGAAGCAAGCTTCATTCACGGTGCTAACTTAGACATTAACGGTGGCTTACTGTTTTCATAACATTGTACAGAAATAAAAAAGGAGGCTTAGCCTCCTTTTTTTAATGTCCAACCTTGTCGCCTATCAGTTTATAGTCAACCGCTAAGCCATATTCAGGGTCTTCTTCGTTATTTGGTTCAACATATTTACTGGCTTTGTCGAGCAGTAAAATACAGTCCTTACTTAAATGCTTTAGGTGAAGCTGTGTTTTGTTACGTTTGTAACGCACCGCTAAAGCGTCTATCGCTTCAATACCACTGTGGTCAAGCACACGGCAGTCCGCAAAGTCAATCACCACATCTTTTGGGTCATCTTTCGGGTTGAAAATTTCACGGAAGTTTGTGGCGCTACCAAAGAAGAGGGGGCCTGTAACTTTGTAAATACGCTCGCCGTTTTTACCGTCTTCTACTTTGGCGTGAATATGCCTTGCCGACTTCCAAGCGTAAACAAGGGCGGAAACAATTACACCTACAATTACGGCAATGGCAAGGTCGGTAAAGACAGTTACAACCGTTACAAGAACCAGTACAAAGGCATCTTCCTTTGGTACTTGGCGCACAATTTTAAAGGACGTCCATTCAAATGTGCCAATCACCACCATAAACATAACACCAACTAAAGCCGCAATTGGAATTTGTTCAATCAGCCCAGCGCCAAATAAAATGAACGCAAGCAGGAATAAAGCGGCGGATATGCCTGAAAGCCTGCGTCTGGCACCTGATGAAACGTTAATGATACTTTGGCCGATCATAGCGCAACCACCCATGCCACCAAAGAAACCTGTAACGGTGTTTGCGGCACCTTGCGCGAGACACTCTTTACGAGATGAGCCATGGTCTTCTACCATGTCCGAAACAACGGTTAACGTTAGAAGAGATTCAATTAAACCAATAGCTGCTAAAATAACAGCGTATGGGAAAATGATGTATAAAGTTTCTAGGTTTAATTCAACCATTGGAATATGGAAAGCTGGTAAGCCACCTGCAATGTTGGCAAGGTCGCCGACGGTTTTTGTGTCGAGGTTAAAGCCGATCACTAAAAAGCTAACCACAGCAATACCAGCCAGCGGTGAAGGCACAACTTTTGTAAAGCGTGGTAAAATATAAATAACAGCCATGGTTACAAAAATAAGCCCTAACATAAGCCCAAGCTCCATGCCTTGCATCCATTGATTTCCGTTTTTAAACTGCCGAAGTTGTGCAAGGAAAATAACAATCGCCAAACCGTTCACAAAGCCAAGCATAACAGGGTGTGGCACAATGCGAATAAACCGCCCAAGGTGGAAAATCCCAGCAAGCAATTGCAAAATCCCCATAAGAACAACAGTTGCAAATAAATATTCAACACCGTGTGTTGCCACCAGTGAAACCATCACAACAGCTAAAGCACCAGTTGCACCTGAAATCATACCTGGGCGACCACCAAAAAGGGCTGTAATTAACCCCACTAAAAATGCGGCATATAAACCAACAAGGGGCTGAACACCTGCCACAAAGGCAAAAGCCACAGGTTCAGGCACAAGGGCAAGGGCAACCGTTAAGCCTGCCAAAATTTCAGTTTTAAAAATTGAAAACGTCCAGTTTGTGGATTTTTCGGGCGTTAGGAATTTGAGAATTTTCTGCAAGGGTTATGTTCCTTCTTTCTTTAAGGTTGTGAAAGGGCAAACTATAAGCAACTGAAAATATAATGCAAGTTATAAGTTTTTATTGTTAAAAATTCATATCATATCTTGACTTTTGAAAGGTTTGTATACATATTGTTTTTTGAAATTAATCATCTGTCTTTTCGTTTTTTTATATAACCTAACGGAGGTACCGCTTTATGGGGTACGCAATCTTAATTTTATTTCTGCCACTTGTGTGGCCTTTAATTGCTAAAAACATATGGAAAACAACCATCAACTGGCAAGAAATGGGTTTAAACATGCTTATTGTTTTGGCTGTAGGGGGTGTTTTGTTTATTGGTGCTGGTTTTAGCCAAACTTACGATGTTGAAACATGGAATGGTGAAGTGACTGGCAAAGAAAAGAACTGGACGTCTTGTGAGCATAGTTATGAATGTAATTGTACTGAAAGCTGTGATTCTAACGGTAGCTGTACAACAACATGTGATACTTGCTATGACCATTTTAATGACTGGGACTGGGACGTTTATACCAACATTGGAAATTTCACCATTGACCGTGTTGACCGCCAAGGTTCTGACATGCCACCACGCTGGAAAAAAGTGCAAAAGGGGCAACCTGTTGCACTGGAAAAAGGTTACACAAATTATGTTCAGGCTGTACCTGAAAGTTTGTATAACCAAGAAGGTGTGGACTATGGCGCATTACCGCCAGTTCCGGCTTACCCAAAAGTTTACGATTATCACAAAGCTAACCGTGTTTTACCTGTGGGGGTAAATATTCCCAATTTACAGGTATGGAACAATGACCTTTCAAATGTTTTGAAGGAACTTGGTCCTAAAAAACACGCGAATGTTGTGGTGATTGTTGTAAACACCGCTGATGAAATGTACCGCTATAAAGTGGAAGCTGAATGGCTGGGTGGCAACAAAAATGACGTTGTTGTTTTTCTAGGGGTTACCGATTATCCCAGCATTGAATGGGTCGACGTGATGACCTTTGGGTTAAACGTTGGTAATGAACGTTTTCACGTAACACTGCGCGATGCGCTTTATGATATTGGAACCATGGATAAAGAACAGGTTATTCCTGAAATTCGCAAACAGGTTATGGCGTTGTATGACCGTCCTCAAATGAAAGATTTTGAATATTTGAAGGACGCAATTACCCCACCACTTTGGATGCTTATTTTGATCTTTCTTTTTGAAATGGGGCTGTCCGTTGGGCTGACTGTTTATTTCCACCGAAATGAAGTCAGGTTCTTTTAACTCTCACTTTTAATTTTTTTATTTAACTTTAAGGAAAATGCTATGAAAGCAGCTTTAATTACAATTGGTGTATTTTTGTTGGTTGTTGTTGGTGGTGGTGCGGCATCTTACGTGGGTGCGCACAACAAAGGTGTTAGCTTTGACAACCGCTTGGCCGCCGCTTGGGAAAACAATGAAAACATTTTAGGGCAGTACAGCCTTAAAATTCAGGAAATGGCGCAAGTGCCTGGTATGTATGCGAATGATTTGAAGGAAGTTGTTCGTGAAGCCATGAGCGGTCGCTACGGTGAAGACGGAAGCAGTGCAGTTTTTCAATGGATTCAGGAGAAAAATCCAACTGTTGACTCGACACTCTATGTTGAAATTCAGCGTGAAATGAAAGTTGGCCGCAATAAGTTTGAAGCCGCACAAACGCAACTTGTGGATGTAAAGCGTGCTTATAAAGATCAGTTGGACTTTTTCTGGTCAGGCATGTGGTTGCGTATTGCGGGGTTCCCTAAAACAGACCTGAGCAAATACAAAATCATCACATCTGAACATGCACAGGAAACTTTTGAAACTGGCGTTGATAAAGGTGTTAAAATTAATTAACACTTAGCGAAAAAAAAGAACCGCCCTTTGGCGGTTCTTTTTTTTGTTCAGAGCTTATTCATAGAGGTTTTCACCAATAATACCGTCGCGATCAATGTCTTTTCCAAATTCTTTTTCAATGAAGATGTTCAGCTTTTGAAGGGTTTTTTTAATGTTTTGTACATCACTTTTAAGGGCGCTTATTTCAGCGTTTACATTGTTCATGTTTAAAGTGCCTGTTGCACCTTCAATGTGCGTAACACGAACTTCCAATTCCTTATACATTTTCTTTAAATTGTTTTCAGATTTTACACCCCAAATAGCCATAATAAGCCCTTCATTTTCATTTTTAATTAATTTTTATTATAGGGAAGGGAGCACTTTATTACAATGTGCTTATTTTAGGATGTTTTTAATAACTATTTAAGAGCTTATTTAGTACAAACATTAAAGTAAAATAAATTATCCATCGCATTTCGAAGAACTTCTGAATGTGAATAACCTTTATTCTTATATCCTTTAAATGCAATAGAACACCCATCATCAGAAATGATTAAGTTCCAAAAGCGATGACCTTTAACAAGGAGTTTTTGCGTATTATCATAAAACCCCATATAATAAACACCAGAAATACCTTTTTTGTCTTCACTTCCTAATGAATTAGATGTCACGTTAAATACTAAGCCTGAATTAACCAATGAAACATGGGAAGATTTAGTGCAAGCTCCAAAGCAATCCCAACTTGTTAAGTTTGCCCAAATAGGTTGTTCTACATATCTATTAAAGACCTCCTTACCATTTTTGTTCTGCACAACATATTTGAAAGAATTAGTATCGGTCTCTCTTCTTGGAAGAACAGGGTGTTTCAGTTTATTACCATTGAAACTTGGAACAATAAAATAATTTCCATCTGTTTTTATGAATTTATTATGCTCAGCAGTACTAGAAATGCTTAAGTGAGGGCTGTAGCCCCTATGATGCAGATTTCCATTGCAAATAAATCCTTCATCTTGAGAAAAGACCCAACCACTTTCATGAAGGAATTCTTCAGCTTCGGACACTTCCCCACTTTTAGAAATTTTAACGGTGTGCCTAAACCCATTAGGCTTTTGATCTATTCTGTCTTTTTTAACATAAACGTAATCACCGTCTGTGCAGTAATTAAAACGTAAAGTATTGTCGTAAATACGCTGTATATCTTTATTTACAATATTTAATTTATATAGGTAGCCCTTAGCATCACGTACCATATAACCATTACTGTATTTACGTTTTTGTTTTACAGGATCAATTTTAAAGATAATTAAATTGTCATTATCAACCCACATAAGAGGGTAATATTGACCTTCAAATTTGTTAAGCTTAGGTACATAGTCTTTATCGTGAACAATAAAGCCGTTTTCTTCTAGGTCGTTCATAACTATAAAAAGATTAAACCTTGTTACCATCAAGAATAAGGCATATAAGACCAACCCCAATAACATTGTGAGCTTTATATAAGATATTACCCCTTTCACGCCTATCCCTTTCTGCAATCTATTGACTTATTATAATAAATAACACAACCACTTACAACTACGCTTATTATTACATCTCTTCTGGTGACTTATTGGTGACTTGAACGACAGGTAAAGAAAAAGACTTTCGGAGTAATCTCACGAAAGTCTTAGAAACCGTGGTGCCTGTTGAGAGACTCGAACTCCCGACCTACTGATTACAAATCAGTTGCTCTACCAACTGAGCTAAACAGGCATTCAACGAAGGGGAATATAATCAAGAAGAGGTGGCTTGTAAAGCAAAAAATGATTGTTTAGTAAAAGTTTTGATTGAATGTTGTTTGGTAAGTTTAAATATTATTTTTTTTCAATGGTTTATACGTTTTTATATTGGCTGTTAGTTTTAATTTTTTCAGGTTATTAACAGTTTCTATAAGTTGTTATAAATAACTAAGTTAAGTGTAAAGGTTTTACGTGGAAATTTTTGTTGGATCATTAGGGGTTTTTCTTGCTGTGCTGATGCCACATTTAAAAAGCCGTTTTACTCTGCTAATTTGTAATTTTTGTATTGTATGTTGTTATTTAGGTTTGTGGATTGTACATGGCTCTCAATATGCCGCCACAAGCTATGCCCTTGTAGCTTTAACAATTATTTTACAGTTGTTCTTAGGTGAATCAACTCACTTTAAAATGAAATGTATGCGCGCAATTGTGGGTGTTGTCTCATCATTAGTTGCGCTTGTTATGCTTTATCAAATACCCGTTGATCTTATATTATTTATGGGCGTTTGTTTATATCGTTATGCTGAGGTTGGAGTGAATAAGTCACATGTTAGAAAATACTATCTATTAGGAAGTGTTTTCTATGGCTTACATGCTTTACTTCTTGGTAACATGTTTGCTTTTTACATGGATGCAATCATTATAATATCAAGCTTTATAAACTTTTCATGGGAACAAAACAAAATTATATTTCAGCGCTTTGTAAAAACATTTAGTCGTGCTGGGTGATTTATGTATCAAACTCAATTATAGGTTATGAATTGAAATGGCGGACAGTGTGGGATTGATGTCGTTTCACTCCATCACTTCGTTCCGAACCCTTGGTTTGGGTTTTTGTCCTGTAAACTGTTCAATCTTTGCAAACTGCAAAGGCGAACCCCCCATGCCTTATCCATAAAAAAAACACCCTGTCGGGTGATTATTTTAATAATGGCGGACAGTGTGGGATTCGAACCCACGAAGGGGAAAAACCCCCTTACCACCTTAGCAGGGTGGCGCCTTCAGCCGCTCGGCCAACTGTCCGTCGGAATGTAAAATGCCTTTTTTTTTACCCTATGTCAATCCTATAAATCATTCATTTTTGAAATCTTGCTGAATTCCTGTGCAGTTTGTTTGCATGTCAGGGCTTGAATTTCATTGGATATATGCCAGAATTACATGTATATTTGTAAAAAAATAACGAAAAGATTATATATGAATAGTCACATTTTACACGCCTACGGCTTTGATAATTCAGGTAAAATAAAAGAATTTCCACATGATAAAATTGCTAAAGAGCTTGAAAGCGAAAAGCTGGCGTGGGTCCATTTAGATAATGCACACGAGCATACTTTAAAATGGCTTGAATCCGAGCTAGACTTTTTAGACCCTGTTATTTTAGATGCATTAACAGAAGAGTCGACCCGCCCACGTATTGAAGTGATTGGGGAAGGTGTGTTGGTTATTTTACGAGGTGCAAATTTAAATAAGGACGCTGCCCCTGAAGACATGATTTCTTTGCGTATTTGGGTTGATAAAGAACGTATGATTACCATTCAACGCCGTCAATTAAAAGCTGTTTTAGACTTTGAGCAAAAGCTTTTAAAAGGTCAAGTACGAGAAAATGCGGGTGATTTTTTAGCGCACCTTATTCATTTAATTACCCAACGCATGGAGCCCGAGCTGAACTTGGTTGGTGAAATGTTGGATGAATTGGAAGAGCAGGTGCTTGATAATCCAAACCATTCATTAAGCGAAAAAATTGTTTCTATACGTAAAAAGTCTATTTTATTTAAAAAATATTTACATCCACAGCAAATTGCTTTAAACGAACTGCTGGAAATTGAAAACGATTGGTTAGATGAAAAATCGTATCGTATTATTTCGGAAAACTACAATAAAACCAGCCGTTTTATTGAAAACTTGGATGCCGTGCGTGAAAGAGCGCAGGTGGTGAGAGATGAATTGGCAAACGCCTTAACAGAAAAGCTAAACAAAAATATGTATGTTCTTTCTGTTATTACAGCTATTTTCTTACCGCTAGGGTTCTTAACAGGCCTCTTAGGGGTTAACGTTGGGGGTATTCCAGGGGCAGACAATGCGGATGCATTTTTCTATTTTTGTGGAATTTTAGTTGTGCTTGTTCTTCTTCAAGTGCTAATGTTTGTCAAACTTAAATGGTTTTAAGGAACTTATAATATGTCTAAACTTGTTATTGGTAAAGAAGAGTGGTGCTCTTTTAAAGAGCTTGGCCTACCAGCCATTAAAGCCCGAATTGATTCAGGCGCTAAAACTTCTTCGCTACATGCATTTAACATTCAAATTGTTAAAGAAGGTGACGAAAGATACGCTCACTTTGATATTCACCCCGTACAAAATAACCGTAAGGTTGTGCAAAGCTGCCGTGCACTTGTTGTTGCAAGACGTACAGTCCGCAGTTCAAGCGGTAACGAAGAAAAGCGTTATGTTGTTATTACACCTGTAACCATTGGCGATGAAACATGGGAAATTGAAGTTACACTTACAAACCGTGACGCCATGGGGTACAGAATGTTACTAGGCCGTGAAGCTATGCGTGACCGTGTGTTGATTGACCCTGATAGTTCATTCTGCTTGGGTGAAATTTCTGAACAAGAAGTTGAGAAAAACTACCGTGAAGCAAAGCCAAACGAAAATGGCTTGAAAATTTTGGTTCTTGCTTCAAATAAAGACCTATACTCTAACCAGCGTATTTTAGAAGCTGCGGCCGAGCGAGGGCACGACGTTCAATTTGCAAACATTAGCCAATGTTATATGAATATTTGTTCATCTGAGCCTGAAATTTACTACCGCGGTGGCGAATCTCTTTCCAGTTATGATGCGGTTATTCCGCGCATTCGCCCTTCTATGACTTATTATGGCTGTGCTTTAACAAGGCAATTCCAAGCGTTGGGTGCGTTTTGCTTGAATGATTCTGTGGCGATTGCCCGTTCACGTGATAAATTACGCTCACTACAGTTTTTGGCACGTAATGGTATTCCAATTCCGAAAACAGGTTTTGCTAATTCACCTTCGGATACAGAAGCACTTATTAAAAGTGTAGGTGGTGCGCCAACGGTTGTTAAACTGCTTGAAGGTACCCAAGGCAAAGGTGTTGTGCTTGCCAACACAATGAAAGCGGCGGAAAGTGTTATTAACGCCTTTAAATCGCTTAAAGTTAACATTTTGGTGCAAGAATTTATTAAAGAAGCCGACGGTAAAGATATTCGATGCTTTGTGATTGATGGCAAGGTTGTGGGTTCTATTGAACGTAAAGCCGCAGAAGGTGAGTTCCGTGCGAACTTGCATTTAGGTGGAACTGCCAGTTCTATTAAAATTACAGCAGAAGAACGTAAAATTGCCATTAATGCAGCAAAAGCGATGAGCTTAAAGGTTGCAGGTGTTGACATTATCCGTTCTAAAGATGGCCCTAAAGTGCTTGAAGTAAATTCTTC
>NZGE01000024.1 GCA_002689455.1 Magnetococcales bacterium
CTATGTTAGAAATAGCCCCTAAAATTACTGCCAACGATATTTTAATCGCACGTAAGAAGCTTCGCAATACACCAACTGTAGATGCGGAACTCATAAAACAACGTAAGCAAATTGAAAACGAATGGAATGGTATCATACGGAACCAACTTGCTGAAAAGCTGATAAACAGCATTGAAACGAACCTTCAGCATATTTTAAATAATATCGAAACAGATAACTCCACAATGATTACGGCTTGGGCAAGGTTTAATATGCCCACAGCTCAAAAAGCATATGAAGTTGCAAGCGCGAACCTTCATAATAATGTTTGGATCAAACGTAAAATTGAAGACATTGCCCGCACATATGAACTGGAAGTCACACAAGTCACATCTGAAAATTCTGGTGGTTTAGAAGGCGACCGCCCTGTTTACTTCTTAGATTTTAAAGTTGAATTAACATTTTAATCGAAAAAAAAACCTCCCAAGTGGGAGGTTTTTTATTACTTAACTTTCGGAAGCCATTCAGCCGCAAATTCTTGAAACGTGCCAGCTTCAATGTTTTCACGCATCAAGCGCATCAACTTTTGATAAAAGTATAAGTTATGCTCGGTTATAAGTTGCCCAGCTAAACTTTCGCCCGATACAAACAAGTGTCGAATATATGACTTTGTATATGTTTTACAAACGTAACAATCGCACTCAGGGTCAAGTGGACTTGGGTCTTCACGGTATTGAGCTTGTTTAATTTTCACCACACCACTATGAACAAAGGCCTGCCCTTTTCGACCATTACGGGTTGGAATCACGCAGTCGAACATATCAATTCCTTGTTGAACACTGTAAATCAAGTCACTTGGATAGCCCACGCCCATCATGTAACGTGGTTTATCTTCTGGCATGAACGGGACACAGTGTTCCACTGTTTCATTATATGTGTCTTTACTACCTGTTTCATCAAACAGCCAGCCACCGAATGCGTAACCTTCAAAGCCAATATCCACCAATGCATCGATAGAGGCTTTACGAAGGTCTTTATAATGAGCACCTTGAATAATACCAAATTGCCCATAACCTTCACGTGGAATGAACGCGTCACGGCTTCTTTTTTCCCAGCGAATTGTGCGCTCTAAACTTTCTTTCGCACGTTCATATGTTACTGGAAATTCCGTACATTCATCAAAAGCCATTGTAATAGTTGCATCTAGCTTATATTGAATCTCTGTTGAAATTTCAGGATTTAAACGGTGCAAGCTTCCGTCAATGTGAGAGCGGAATGTTACGCCATCTTCATCGTCGGTACGAATATCATTTAAGGAGTAAACTTGGAAACCACCACTATCGGTTAAAATTGGCCCTTCCCAGTTCATAAACTTATGTAACCCACCCATTTTTTCAACAAGGTCGGCACCTGGACGTAGCATAAGGTGATAAACATTCCCTAAAACCACTTCAGCACCTTGGGCTTTCACATCTTCCATTTTCATACCCTTTACCGAACCCACTGTTCCCACAGGCATAAATGTTGGTGTTTCCACAGTACCATGTGCTGTATGCAGGCGACCACGACGCGCGCGACCGTCCGTTGCAAGCAATTCATATTTAAATTCAGGCATGTTTTTCTCCTTTGAAATTTGAGACGTATTTGTACATAAGTTTAAAATAATATGCAAGAACCTTTACATGTATACAAAAAATGTTTATACATTAAAGTGTATTAAAACAACCTTTCCTTTTCCAACCTCTTTTCTGGAGATATTTATGAGCCTTAGTAAACTAAACCCTCAAAAAGATGTTATTACTGCACAAGTTGTACAAACCCAACGCAACGCAATAGCAGAAGAAAAAGCCCGTGAAGAAGCATTAACCAAAATTGAAAAACTATTGAAAGAATTCGATTTATTTATTAACGAAGCTATGTATCGTTTAATTGAATTCCCTCAAGATAGTCTTTCTATTGAAACAAGCTATCAGCTTGGGTATTCAAGAGACAGACAAGTTGAAACTGAAGCAGAAATTTTCTTCAAGGAGAATATTGAAAATTTTGACGCTTTTGAAGAAGCGATGGCAACAAAATATGGTTTGAAAAACACATGCGTTTCGTTTGAAAAAAAGTCTGGCCATGAAATTGATGACATGTGTCAATCTGGAGATGGATATTACTATCGTCCTACTATAAACTTCACAGCCGAACTTGACCTTTAACTTTTACATGAAGGAATAAACCTTATGTGGTCTAAAATTTTCACTTTTGTGGCCATTGCTTCCATTGCAATTTCGGCTTACTTTCTTATTTTTCCCGACAAGCAAACTGTAACGTTTACACAAGCGGAAATTCAAGAAACGATGAATCAACAAATGCCGCTGATTGGCGTGACTGAAAATGGTTCTTACAGCATTGAAAATGCTGAAATTACCATTTCACCTGAAACCATAGAGGTAACAGGCACAGCCATTGTTGAAATGAAAGATATTAAACGTAAACGCCGTGTTACCTTTGATAGCTTGCAAGCAAAAATTACGTTTGATTCGGGTTATTTTTACCTTTCAAATATTCAACTGGGCAACAGCATAACAGCTGATCATTTAGTCCTAAATACTGAAAAGTACGGAACCTACGCAGAAGGTGATGTAACGCTAAAGGACGGTCAGGTTCAGCTTGAAATTTCCAAAGCACCTTTGGTAGGCACTTTTTGGCTTTATGTCATGATTGCTGTTGGAGTCATTATTCTTATTATCATTGCTGCACGCGCAGGTGTTTTAGGTGAAGCACTGGTCCTATTTGCCTTTTTAGATTAGGAGCATTTTATATGCAAGATACAAAAATTCCCGATGGTGCGGCCTTGATGAGAAAGTTAATTAAAGGCCCATTAAAGGATTTTGAAATATGGGTGGATAATGCCCTTGCCGGCATTCATAGTGATTTATGCGCGCAGATTGAAGAACTTCAGCAAACAATGATTGACGGAGGTTCTGTTGAACTTGGCGGTTTTGATGATGTTTTTAGTTGTGCTGAAATTGTTCCTCAACAGTTTATCACGCAAGGTGCTGATAAATATATTAACCATATACTAAGTGTTATGAAACTAAAAAAACATTTCACGCAAGCTGGCTATAATATTGATGTGGCTATTAAAAAAAATCGTGTTATAACAGGCCACTCTTTAAGAGTTAAGGTCACCTTTAAAGATGATTATTCAAACGAATACATTTTATAAGCGAAGTTAAAAGCCCTCAGTTGAGGGCTTTTTTGTGCTTTATTTTTTCCAGTATTCTGGCGTTAAAATAATAAGAAGCGTGAATAATTCTAAACGCCCCAATAACATAGAAAAACAAAGCAGGTATTTCGCATTGGCTTGCAAGTGTCCGTAATTATCTGCTGGACCAAGCTCTCCAAGTGCTGGACCTAGCCCTGTAATGGTGGCAGCTGCCGCACTAAAAGCGGTTACCAAATCTAAACCATCATGCAATGAAAGAAAGGCTGAGATTGTCATAAATGAAATAATGTAAAGCCCTGCAAAACTCCAAACAGCTTGAACAATTTTATCGTTCACATTGCGCCCACCTAATTTTAAATGAACAATGGCATGTGGGTGAATCATCTTCTTAATCTCACGCAAACCCTGCTTTGAAATAAGCATAATGCGCAAAACTTTCATGCCCCCTGCTGTAGAACCTGAACAACCGCCAATAAACATTAAAATCATAGCGGCCATCGGCACAATTAAAGGCCATGCGCTATAATCTTGGGTGGCGTAACCCGTGGTGGTCATAATAGAGGTTACATTAAATAAGGTATGGCGCAAGGATTCAGAGTAAGTTTCGTAACCTGTTTCTTGCCCTGTTATTTTATAAGCTAAGAAAAAGATGGCCGCGCATAAAATGAAAATAAAAACTTTAAACTCAATATTTTTATAATAAACGTTAAAGTTTCGTTTTGTAATAAATAGAAAGTGCAAACTAAAGTTTACGGCACCAATAATCATAAACGCAACGCAAACGGCTTCAATAAACGGGCTATCGAAATATCCCATGGAAGCATCGTGTGTTGAATATCCGCCTGTAGCAACTGTTGTAAATGCATGGCAAATAGCGTCAAAACCGCTCATTCCACCATACTTATAAAGTGTGGCACACATCAGTGTTAACACAAGGTAAACACCCCATAAAAGAGAAGCTGTTTCCTTTAAACGTGGTTGAAGCTTGTCCTTTTCAACACCTGGCATTTCGGCTTTATAAAGCTGCATACCCCCCACGCCTAAAAATGGAATAATGGCTGTGGCAAGTACCACTACCCCCATGCCACCAAGCCATTGCAACAAAGCACGCCAAAATAAAATACCGTGATCCATGCCATCTAAACCACTCATCACGCTGGCACCTGTTGTGGTTAAACCTGAAACACTTTCAAAAAAAGCATCCGCAAAAGTGGCAACAACTTTTGCGTTATAAAGAGGGAGTGCTCCAAATAATGAAAGAGCAAACCAAGCCAAGAATGTCATTAAAAAGGCATCACGGTGGGAAAGAATTTTCCCAGAACCTGATGTCATAAAAACAAACATAACGCCAAAGAAAATAGTCATACAGCCACTTACCACAAAACTATCAACAGCTGTGCCACTTGAAAAAGCAGAAATAAGAGCTGGCACAAACATGGTGCAACCAAACGCCGTAAGCAACCAACCTAAAATATTAAATATAAGTGGAAAGTGCATTCTTTCTTACCCTTTAAAATAGTTCGTCAACTTCAGAAATCTGCTCTACAGAGCTGAAGAAAATCACACGGTCACCTTCACGAATAATGGTCATTTCACGCGGAAGAATCATCCCCTTCTTACTGTTGAAAATTGCCGCAATGGTAACCCCATCAGGTAAGTCAATATCCATCAGGTGGCTACCGACCAATTTACTGCTCCTTGTAACCTGTGCTTCAATAACCTGTGCTTGACCTTCGTGAATGGTATGAAGAGAGTGAATAAACCCACGGCGTACATGCTGTAAAATACGTGATGCTGTAATTTCAAGCGGTGAAACCACTTTCTTTAAACCCAAGCCATCAATAAGAGGCATGTAATTCGCTTGGTTGATACGTGTAACAACTGTTTGCGAGCCTAATTGGTTTGCCAAAACGGTTGCTAAAATATTGGCAGCATCGTCATTGGTTACAGCTAAAATAGCGTCCATCTGCCCTAGGTTTTCTTCTTCGTAAAGTTCACGGTCTACAGCATTTCCGTGAATGACCGTTACGTCGTCCATCATTTCAGCTAAGCGCACTGCACGTTCTTTATCACTTTCAATCACACGGGTGCTAATGCCACGTTTAACAAGGCGCTTGGAAACTTCATATCCAATATAACCGCCACCAATCACACACACACGGCGCACTTTTTTCTGTGATTCATAACCAAACAAGTGCATCACGTCGGCGATGTCGGCACTGCGACAAACGAAGAACACTTCATCTCCCTCTTCCACGTGGTCGCTTCCGCGTGGAATAATTACACGACCATCACGGTAAATGGCTACGGCAACAAATTCAATATCGGCTGTGTTGGTTAATTGCTTTAAAGCAATGTTCATCACAGGTGATTTTTTTTGAATGTTAACACCTATTAAAGCAATTTCACCTTCTGCGAAGTAGTTAGAGTCAAAAGCGCCTGGAATATCTAAGTTACGAATAATAGATTCCGCAACCTCAGCTTCGGGGCTAATAATCACGTCAATTGGCATGTTGTCAGGTGTGAAAAGATGCCCTTTCACCAAATTTAAATAAGATGAGTGACGTACACGGGCAATTTTTTTAGGTACGTTAAATAAACTGTAAGCCATTTGGCAGGCCACCATGTTCACTTCGTCCGACTGCGTTACAGCAATTAACATATCCGCATTGCCAGCGCCTGCACGCTCTAGCACATCAGGGTGTGAACCTTTACCATGAATTGTTTGAACGTCTACTGTTTCATTTACCACAGCCAAACGCTCTAAGGAGCTGTCAATAATCACAACGTCTCTATTTTCTAACACCAAGTGGCGGGCAATGTTTAAGCCAACGTCACCAGCACCAATAATGATACTTTTCATGATAAAACTAATTCTTTTATTATTCTTTTATTATTTAAGGTAAAAGCCCCCTGCCGTTTTTGACAAGGGGCTTTTTTAGTTTCTTAGTTCATTGTTAAATCGCGTGATTCAACACCAAGAGATTTTAATTTTCTGTGTAAAGCACTACGCTCCATGCCTACAAAGTCAGCCGTACGGGATACATTACCGCTGAAACGTTGCAGTTGGTTTGCAAGGTAGCTTTTTTCGAAAATTTCACGTGCTTGGCGAAGTGGCAATGTTGAAACTTTTTCCATCATGTTCAGGTCTAAAGCTTCACTCTTTGTCATTTCTGGTGGCAACATGTCTGGCACAATCATACGGCCAGGGTGCATAATAATAAGCCATTCAATCAGGTTTTTAAGCTGACGAACGTTACCAGGCCATTGGTAACTTGTAAGAACCGCCATTGTTGCTGGTGCAATTTTTGGCACACTTGCAGCATCTGGTGAAAGAATACGCAAGAAGTGTTGCACAAGCGATGGAATATCCATAGAACGAATACGAAGTGCTGGCACTTCAATTGGCACAACGTTTAAGCGGTAGAACAAGTCCGCACGGAAAGCACCTGCTTCCACAAGAGACTTCACGTTTTTGCATGTTGAGCTAATAATACGTACATCGGCTTCAATGCGTGCACCACTGCGTGGGTCTACCAAGAAACCTTCTTGAAGGAATTTTAGCAAACGTGCTTGCATTGGGCCGTGCAGGTCAGCCACTTCATCTAGGTAAAGTGTACCACCTGTTGCTTGAGCCAGCATGTTATTCAATGCCATTTCAAATGTTGTATCGCTTACAGCTGCTGGTGAAAGACAAACAAATGGACGGTCACGACGCTGAGAGTTTTTGTGGATTAAACGAGCCACAACTTCTTTACCTGAACCGCTTTCCCCTGTGATAAGCACACGGCTATCACCTTGAGCCACTTGCTTAATAGCTTGGCGTACAGTTGCAATTTCAGATGAAACACCCAAAAGCTCTTGCACGTCGCCGCTGCGGCTACGAAGAAGTAAGTTTTCTTTACGCAACTGAGCTTCTTGAACGGCACGGTCACATGTAAGTAAAAGACGATCTGCTTGTGGTGGTTTTTCGATAAAGTCGTAAGCACCTTTTTGTGTAGCTTGTACGGCTGTTTCAATTGTACCGTGGCCTGAGATCATGATAATTGGCAGGTCTGGCACGCGACGTTTAAGGCGTGAAAGGACTTCTAAACCGTCCATACCTTCCATCCAAATATCAAGCAGAACCACATTTGGCATGCGTTCGGCAACCATATCTAAAGCTTCTTGACCGCTGGCAGCGCAACGTGTGCGGTAGCCTTCATCTTCAAGTAAGCCTGAGATGGAAGCGCGAATATCTGCTTCATCATCCACAATCAGAATTTCGTATCCCATATTTACTCTTTCTTATTTGTGAGAGGGAATGTTATTTCAACACAGGTGCCGCCCTCTTCTCGGCGAGACAAGCGAATTTGCCCCCCATGTTCATCGACAACGCGTCTAACAATTGCTAAACCTAAACCTGTTCCCTTTTTACGGGTTGTAACGTAAGGATCAAAAAGCTTACTTACATCAACATCTTCAGGTAAACCCTTACCGCTGTCTTTAACTGTTGTTACCAGTTTACCACTTTGTGACATTTCCACAACAATTTTTATCTCTTTTGTTGCATTTTTTTTGTCTACATTTTCATCTTCTTCAATTGCATTCACCGCATTCTCTACGATATTGGTAAATACGCGGGAAATTTGAGATGCATCACAAACAATATTCAGCTTGTCTTCATTCTCAATTTTCAAATCAAAATGAATATCAGGCCTTGCTTGTTGTTGCAAAAGAACAATCTCTTGTAAAATTGGCGCAAGCTTTTCTTCTTTCATTACAGCGGCTGGCATTCTTGCGAAGTCACTGAATTCATTAACCATTCTACGCATTTCTTCTACTTGACGCACAATGGTACTTGTTAACTGCTCAAACAATTCCTTGTCTTCTGGCTCTTCCATTTTTTTACCGTAACGGCGCTTAATACGTTCCGCACTAAGCTGAATTGGTGTGAGTGGATTTTTAATTTCATGGGCAATACGACGTGCCACATCCGACCATGCAGCCACCTTTTGTGCGCTTAAAAGTTCGGTGATATCGTCAAAGGTCACCACCACATTTTGCACCTTACCACCTGTTATCATTTGTGGCACAAGGCGGAACAGGAATGTGCGATTTTCGTCACCAATTCGAACCGATACTTTTTCTTGGAAAAGCTGAACAGGACGCCCCATAAATGTATTAAACAAGTACCCCAGTTCAGGGTGTTTAATATCCAACGCTTCACCAACCTTTAAATGCAAGCTTGCAAAAGCAGTGGCATTTGCCATTTGCACTTTACCTTCTTCATCTAAGCTAAACACCCCTGCACTTACACCTGTTAAAACGGCTTCGGTAATTTTACGGCGTTCATTTAATTCCTTGTTTTTACTTTCAAGCAAGTTTTGACTGTTTTGAAGCTGGCTTGCCATACGGTTAAAACTTTGCGTTAAAATGCCAAGCTCATCATCGTTGAGTGGTGTTAAGCGAACGTCCATATCGCCTGCACTCACTTTATTGGTGGCATGCACAAGGGCTGTTACTGGCTTTGTAATGCTAAAGGCGAACTTAAAGCCAAACCATATAGCACCTGCAAGGGATGCAAGAGCAAGAACCAATAAGCTCCATATAAAAATAGAGCGTACATCGGTGCTTTTTTGGCGTAATTCATTATATTCGGCATAAGCGTCTTGTGTGGCTGCAACTTGGTCCAGCACTTGTTGGTTCATACGCTTAACCGCTACAAGATAATGTACATCATCAATGCGTGAAATAGCTAGAATTTGCCTTGCTTGAAGGTCCTGCACAGTTAAACCTTGGCCACGGCCTTCTTGCATAAAGTTCATAAGTTCGGGGCTTAAGTAACCTGGTGAAAAAAGGTCCGCATGGGCAACAAGCTCGCCTGTTTCTTTGTAAATTCGTAAACTTGAAAGAAAGTTCTCTAATTTTCGTTTTTCAAGGAAAAGCTTAATAAACTCTCGGTCAGCTAGAATTGCACTGCTGCCCAGTTCGGGCGACTTTGCAATAACTTCTGTGCGAATTTGTAAGTTCTTTTCGTGTTCTTCAAGGTAGGATTCTGCCACACGTAACGAACCGTCAAGCGCTGTGGTCATACGGTTTGAAAACCAACCTTCAATACCTTGGTTTAAAATCCAAAGCGAACCTGCCCCCACCAAAATGGCAGGTACAACAGCAAATACACTAAACAGTGCCACAAAGCGCAAGTTCATGCGTGTGCCAATAAGCCCACGGCGACGTTCAAGCAACAAGTGGACAAAACGGTGACCAATGAAAGTTAAAAATAAAATAGCGAATAAAACGTTAATATTAATAAGCGCTAAATAAATTGGCCCCGTTGCCGAAGGGTTTAACACAACCGAACCCATTAAAAGGGACAAAAACCCCATAATTGCAATGGTGATAACCCACATAAAAACCTTAAACAACTTGGAAGTGTTTGTTGTTTCGTCTTGTTCTTGCGTTTGTTTTGTAATTTCTTCTTTTATAGACATGGATAAACCAACTTTAAAATACCCTGTTATTATTACTTGGCAGTTTACATAACCCACCCTAAAATCACAAAGGAAATTATAAATTTCGTACCGAATTGTGAAATGACAGGTAAAATCATTCACATACACAAAAAAGCCCCCTAAAAAGGAGACTTTTGTTTTTTCGATTAAATACCCAGCATATAAATAACGCCCAGCACGACCATGCCACCTGTAAATAAAGTGAGCGTGGTAAAGACAACTGCAAACAAACCTACCATGACAATGTCCATGAAAGGCATTCCTTTGTAGCATTCGTAGTGTAGCATTTTTAAATTATCAAAACCGTCTTTGAATAAAAAAGCGCCACAGCCAACCATTAAAATGGGCATATACCATAAAACACCGCATACAGCGAAAATGAAAAACAAAAATAAATAGAATTTATTTTCAAACATAAATCACCCCGCAAGCAGTAGTTTAAACCCACCGTAAATAACAACAAGCCACAAAGGTGTTGTCATATAAGCTAAGAACAGCAATGCTTTACTTTTATAGCTTTTAAAAACAAACTTTTTAACCAAAATACCATGCGAAAGGTACCCTAGAAAAAAAAGCATTAAAAAGCCGTAAAGAACAAATGAAAGTTCCACATAACTAACCAGAAGGAACCCACACAAAAGTGCAGAAGCAATAAAGATGAAAGCCTTCATAGAAAAAGACCTCGTCGCGTTTTTAGTTTTAAAAGGAATGAAATGTTTTTTATTATTTAACCAGCGGAGTATGTCACAAAAAAAAGCGCCTGTAAATAAGGCGCCTTTTCAAATGTTTTTGACTGATTAACGACGAACCAGTTTACGGTTCAAAATCATGTCCATATCCACATCAAGCGTTGCAATTTTTTTACGCAGTGTGTTTCGGTTAATACCTAAAATAGCGGCTGCACGCACTTGGTTTCCGCGCACATAACGTAAAACGTTTTCAAGCAATGGTTTTTCAACTTGTGACATAATTTTATCGTAAAGGTCTGGCGGCGGTGTCATGCCACCAAGTTCCTCGAAGTAACGCTCTAAACATTCGTTACTTGTTTGTGAAAGGCTTACTAAACCTTCTTTTTTCTTTTTTAAAATCATAGATGAATGATTAAATTGTTCGGACATTGTTTATCTTACTCTTTATATATTTAAATTATACTCAACATTAAAGGGGTTTTTTATGCCGCCTCTTGATCCTTTGATGGGCTTAAATGAGGGTTAACCCAACTTGAACCCGACGCAATACATTGATCGTAAAACCTAACAATAAGGTCACGAATCACTTCCACGTCCGTTAAAGTGTTTACTTGACGACGAAACTCATTTCCGTTTTTAAAACCTTTTGAGTACCAAGCCAAATGCTTACGCATGTGACGCACGCCACGTAATTCTCCGTAATGTTCGATAGAGAGATTAAAATGATCCAACACCACTTCTTTTTGTTCTTCTAAAGAAGGATCTGGTAAAATCTCACCTGTTTTTAAATAATGTACAACTTGGCCAAAGAACCAAGGACGACCTTGACAACCACGACCAATCAACACACCATCGCAACCCGATTGTTCAAGCGCCATTTTAGCGTCTTCAACTGTTACAATGTCGCCGTTTACATTCACAGGAATGCTTACAGCTTCTTTAATGCTTTTCACAAAAGCCCAGTCGGCTTTCCCGCGGTACATTTGAGCACGTGTACGCCCATGTACGCTTAACATTTTAATACCACACTCTTCTGCAATTTTTGCAATACGTGCGCCGTTTTTAAGGTCTTCCGACCAACCTGTACGAATTTTAAGCGTTACAGGAATACTTACTGCACCCACAACCGCTGTTAAAATTTCACGTACCAATTCTTCATCTTTTAAAAGTGCGCTACCTGCAAGGGTGTTAACAACTTTTTTCACAGGGCAACCCATGTTGATATCAATCACTTCAGCGCCAGCCATTTCATTCATTTTTGCAGCCGCCGCCATATTTTCAGGATCGGCACCTACAATTTGAACATTAATAACGCCTTGACCTTCAAAAAAGGACGCTTTTTGCTTGGAAACAACATTGTCACGAATCATCGCTTCACAAGCTACCATTTCGCTTACAACCATGCCCGCACCAAAGCGTTTACAAATAAGCCTAAACGGTGCATCCGACACACCAGACATAGGTGCTAAAATAACATTGTTATCCAATTCAATGTCAGCAATTTTGAGCGTGTGATCCAACACGTATTCCTTTACATTAACCTAACTGATTGCCTTTGAGGTTACGCATACTAACGAGGTCGAAAATGAAAATCAAGCACAAATTGCACAAAAAATAATCATTTTGTTCTTGCATTATTTTTAATCACTTTCAACCCTACATATTTCAAAGGAAAAAGTCATACATACCCATGAAGTGGTATATCAAAAATTCAACGTAAAACAAAAGCGAAAACAACCAAAAAAGCCCTCAAAATGAGAGCTTAAATTTCGATTTAAAGATTTATAAAATGAAGTATGATAAGCCATAGCCTACCACTGCACAAACAAGTGCAATGAACTCAAAAGGCAATAACCCCAAAGCTGTTTCAAGGTTAATCCTCCACAAAATAGTAAGTAACAAGGCAAATAGCCCTATTGTCACAAAAACCACCCCTGGGTAAAATACTGATGCCACTAAAACAATAACGGCATAAAGGCCAATACCCCAGCGGGTAAACAACACGTCCAGCAAATTTGCTGCCATAAACTTCTCCTTGAGAGAGTTATAAAAAATTAAGTGAATCAAATATCAAAAAAAGAGGTAAGCAAGTTACCTCTCTCTTTCAACCCTTTAGAAATTATTAATCTAAAAAGAAACTTAGAACACGGTCGTAAGCAGGGCTTTTTTCAACATTTAATAAATTAGGGTTTGCCACAAACACATCACTGCTACTGCCGTAATGTTCAAGTGATGGCATGTTGTGGGCGTTTTCTTCACCTACCAAAAGCATAACAGGCAAGCTTTTCAAATTGCGATTTAAGCGTGCAACGCTGTTTTTGTCCAAACAAACAGCTTTCATCATAAAGGAAGGTGCTGTTTCAGGCAGGGTTTTGCAAATTACAAACATTTGGTCGGTTAAGTCGTGCCTAAGCAGTAAACGACGCCAAAACGATACATCACGTTGGTTGGCTGGCCATTTATCCATATATATCAGGTTAAACTGGTCTTTATATACGGCTTCCTTTAAACGTAACCCACCTGCAACCAGAAGTGTTGGTTTATTCCTGTAAGTACTTGGAACAAATGTATAAAGGACATCATCTAACGTGCCATGGAACGGATTTTCACCTAAAAGCGACATACTTGCTTCCGCAAGGGACGCGAAAAAATCTCTTCTTCTTTGGTTTCTCAATAACTTAACCCTTAAAAAATCTTAACTGTATGACCTTATTCATACACATTAACAACTACCTCTTTATATCCCAACTGTACAGAAAAATCAAAAAAAACACATAAAATACAACTCATGTAATGCATAGTTACTTGAAAACACTTGAAATAACACAACATTAGTGCCATAATAACTAATAAGTGATACTGTAAGTATGTATGGAACAGGATAGTTCCAACTATGAAAGTACTGGGGGAAATGGCTTAACGAATAGGCCTAGAGAGGTGCTAAAATGACAAATGATATTACAGCAGGAAGCTTTGTAAGTGTCACCAAGACAAACCAAAGCTCCGAAAATAAGCAACAAACTGTGCTACCAAGTGACAGTTTTAAGATTGTGGCAAAAATTGCCAATTCAAGCGGGCTCAGCGAAACAGAGAAATCTGGTCTCATCAGCAACGTGGCACTTATTGATAAGTATGCCAAGGGCAGCTTGCGCACAAAATTGCTTAATAACGTAACGGCAACAACCATTTACTTGGAAAGAACAGGTCGAGTAAAATCGTCTGCCAGCCAAGATGTGGGCCAAGCCATTCAACAGTTTAAACAAACACAACAAACAGCCCCTGCTGTTTCAAACAGTGTGAACATTCAACAAAAACAAGTTGAAAATGTTCAGCGCCGTGTTGAAAACTTTGCCCAAAGATCGGCAAATGTAAGTGTTTCACAAATTAACAATCAAGTTTCAAATGAAGCCGTGCAGGCTGTGTATGAACGGCCAATTCAGGCTGTCGCTCAGTCTTCAACTGTGAATATTCGCCAAGTGCCAACCCTTGCTGAAGCAAGACAATCCGCACAGCAAAACCTAGAAGTGACTGATTCTGTTAATTTAAGCCAAACAGCGCAAGTTGCACAAGACCTTGCACTGCCCGGCTCTGCCAGCAATGAAGACATTCCACTTCCAGGCAGCAGCGCAGGTGAAGTTGATATTCCACTTCCAGGCTCTGGTTCTAATGTAGAAATTCCAGTCCTTGGATCTGGTAGTTATGAAGAAGTAGCCTTACCTGGTGGCGGTAGCGATATTGAAGCCGACGTGGCAGCACGTATTGCCGCTCTTGAAGAGCGTGGTGTGCCTGATCTCCCACTTCCTGGCGGTGTCGACGTGGCTGAAGTGGCAGCTCAAATTGTAGCTCTACCAGAAAAAGCACTTGAAAGCATTGCTGAAATTGCACTACCTGGTGGTGGAAGTGACAATGGTTCAGTAAATGAACGTGCTGCACAAGTTGCGTTAAGTGTTTAACTACGCCAAGCCAACTTAATAATTAAAATTTAGACATTTAAAGGAAGGCAATTGCCTTCCTTTTTTATAAATATGACATAAAAAAAATGCCCTCTTAACAAGGGAGTTTTTTTAAGATTTTCAATCACACCCGTCATCATACAGTTAAAATTAAATAAATTCAGACAAACCGCCCTCTTCACTCTTCTCTTTTTTAATGCAATATGCTTTAATGTGAGAACTTTCAAAAAGACAAAAAATAAGGACTTTCAAGTGAACTGGGTTTTAGCTTCTGACCATGCTGGCGTTAACTTAAAAAAGGCGTTGTTAGCCTATCTTGAAGAACATGGGCATTTTGCACATGACTTAGGCGTTGAAAACGAAAATGAAAGCGCTGACTACCCAGACCCTGCCGATAGCGCAGTGGAAGCCCTACTTAAAGGCGGTGCCGACATGGGCATTTTAGTTTGCGGCACAGGGCTTGGTGTTTCCATGCGCGCCAACCGCTATAAAGGTATTCGTGCCACCCTCCTCACAGATGAATTTTCCGCAAAAGCGGCCAAAGAACACAGCAATGCAAACGTACTTTGCTTTGGGGAACGCATAACAACTGAAGCCGATGCTTTAAAATATTTACAAACATTTTTAGAAAACACATTTGAAGGTGGGCGCCACCAAAAACGCTTAGATAAGCTAGACGCACCCCTTGTAACTGAAGAATAAAGAAGGAGCTTAAACATGAACTTATTTAACGAAAGTTTACAAACAGCCGACGCTGAAATTTTCCAAAACATGGAATCTGAACTTAAGCGCCAACAAGACCAAATTGAGCTTATTGCTTCCGAAAATATTGTTTCAAAAGCTGTTATGCAGGCACAAGGCTCTGTTATGACAAACAAATACGCTGAAGGATACCCAAACAAACGTTACTATGGTGGTTGTGAATTTGTCGATAATGCTGAAACCCTTGCAAAAGAACGAGTATGTGAATTATTTGGTGCAAAATTTGCCAATGTTCAGCCTCATTCAGGTTCACAAGCAAACCAAGCGGTTTTTAATGCTATATTAAAACCAGGTGATAAAATTTTAGGTATGTCGCTAGACCACGGCGGTCACTTAACACACGGATCACCAGTCAACCAAAGCGGGAAATGGTTTGAAGCTCACTTTTATGGTATCTGCGAAAAAACAGAAACAATCGACTATGACCTCGTTGAAAAAACAGCTTTAGAAATTAAGCCTCAGCTTATTATTGCAGGTGCAAGTGCATACCCACGTGAAATTGACTTTAAACGATTCCGTGAAATTGCAGATAAGGTAGGTGCATACCTGATGGTTGACATGGCACATATTGCAGGCTTAGTTGCAGCTGGTTTACACAACAACCCTGTGCCACATGCACACTTTGTAACAAGCACAACACACAAAACATTGCGTGGCCCACGTGGTGGTATTGTTCTGACAAATGACGAAGGTTTATTCAAAAAATTAAACAGCGCTGTTTTTCCTGGCATTCAAGGCGGCCCTTTAATGCATGTTATTGCAGGCAAAGCCGTTGCTTTTAAACAGGCCTTAAGCCCTGAATATAAAGAATACATGCAACAAGTTGTTAAAAACGCCAATGTTTTAGGTGAAACACTTATACAAAAAGGTTTACGTGCTGTTTCTGGCGGAACAGATAACCACCTTGTTTTAATGGACTTACGCCCTATTGGCATTACAGGTAAAGCCGCTGAAAAAGCTTTAGAGCGTGCAGGCTTAACATGCAACAAGAACAGTGTACCTTTCGATGACACAAGCCCTTTCATCACCTCTGGTATTCGCTTAGGAAGCCCTGCTGCAACCAGCAGAGGATTCAAAGAAGCTGAGTTCAAACAAGTTGGTGAGTGGATATACGAAGTCCTTGATTCCGTTGCAAGATTAGGTGAAGATGGTGACGCTGAATTGGAAAAACGTATTGCAGGCGAAGTTAAGGAACTTTGTCGCAAGTTCCCTATTTATGACAGTGCTATTTAAAAGCCCTTACGAAAGAAAGACAAAACATGAAGTGCCCATTTTGTTCAAACCATGACACACAGGTGAAAGATTCCCGCCCTTCAGAAGACGGACGTGTGATTCGCCGTCGCCGTTCATGCCCAAAGTGCGATAGACGCTTCACAACTTTTGAACGGTTCCAAGTTCAGCAAGTTTTTGTCATAAAAAATGATGGACGCCGTGAACTGTTTGAACCTGAAAAATTAACCCGCTGCTTGCTGATTGCATTAGGCAAAAGACCTGTTACAAAACAAACAGTTAGCAACATAATTGCAGAAATAGAACAAAACCTTTCAGAAGAAGGAAAAACCGAAATCAATTCACAAGAGATTGGTGATATGGTGCTAGAAAAATTAAAAAATGTTGATTTTGTTGGCTATATCCGTTATGCATCCGTCTACAACGAATTTGATAACTTAGATGATTTTTATAAATTAGTAGGCAAACTTGAAAAATGACAACATTTGATGATTTAATTAAAGACGACTTTGAAGCCAATGAATTTGATGCCTTCCCTGCTGAAGGTAGCATTACTGGTGACAGCCGTACAGAAGCAAGACTACTTGCCCTACAAGCCATTTTTCAGCACATTTTTGTAAACCAACCACTAGACAAAGTGCGTGACGAGTTTTTGAAATATTACGTGAAACAGCACAAAGCTGATAAAAAAATTCTAACAACTATTTTAGATGATGTTGCCAGCAACCAAGAACGATATGAAGAGCTTGTGGCTGACAACTTAAATGAAAAATGGACATACGACCGTTTAGGTTTGGTTGAAAAATCTCTGCTTATTTCAGCTGTAAGCGAACTTTCCGCTACAACAGCACCAACCAAGGTTGTAATTAACGAATACATCAACATTTCCAAAGGTTACTTCAACCCTAAAGAAGTTGGTTTCATTAACGGTATTTTAGATAACCTAGCGAAGAAAATTCGCGTTTAACAGCCACAGCTTTAAATAAGCTCAATAAAAACCCTCCTGACGGAGGGTTTTTTGTGTTTTTGGATTTTGAGATTTATTTAATGTGCTCAAGAAACTCTTTACCCAAAACGAGAAATTTGTATTTTAAGTATAAATTTCATTTTTTTTGTTAGAACCATTAAACATTTTTAAAATTGGATAATCAAGGGATTATTTTCAGGCGACCATACAACCTGTTTTGTCATAATATCGCTAAACGCTTCTTTTCCAAGGAATATATCCAACCACTCTCTCACTTTAGGATATGAGTTAGATACCCACAAATCTTCATCCACCTTTGAGAATTGTCTGACAAATGGGAAAATAGCAAAATCTGCAACTGATGGTTGTTCTGATAAAATGTAACCATTATTGACATTTATCGCATCTTCAAGCTCTGCCAAGAACACCCCTGCTTGTTTGTAAGCCTCATCTCGCACCTGACTGGTTTCACCTTCATCTTCGTATCGGTTGGGGTACTTAAATCGGTCGAGGTTCCTTTTAAAAAAGGTATCGTTTTTATGAATCCAAGGCATGGAGGCATCAATTGTTTTCGCAAGTTTATGGCCTGACTTTTCAATAGCCCACAACATTACATCTAAGCTTTCGTCAATCACCTTACCTTCTTCCGTTACCAACACTGGTACAGTTCCCTTTGGTGAAACATCAAGCATCGTCTGTGGTTTCTCGCGCAGTAAAATTTCACGGTGCTCATATGAAATTCCGCAAAGCCTAATAGCCATGCGCGCACGCATGGCGTAAGGGCACCTTCTAAAGGAATATAAAACAGGGTACATAATGACTACACCTTTTCTTTTTGGGTTAATTTCTTACCAACAAGGCGCTCCAAAACAACAGAAGCTGTTAAGTCGCCCGTTACATTAACCGTGGTTCGGCACATGTCCAGCAAGCGGTCCACACCTATGATAATGGCAATACCCTCCACAGGAATGCCCACAGTGCTTAAAATAGTTGCTAAAACAACAATACCCACACCCGGTGTTCCAGGTGTGCCCACAGAAGCCGCAATGGCTGTAATTAGCACAACCAGCATATCGCCCAAGCTGAGGTCAATATGAAACACCTGAGCTAAGAACACCGTTGCAATAGCTTGATAAAGGGCTGTGCCATCCATGTTAATGGTCGTTCCCAGTGGCACAACAAAGCGAGAAACAATTGGGTTTACTTTCACTTCTTCTTCCGCAACTTTTAATGTAACAGGCATGGTAGCAGATGAACTAGATGTAGAAAACGCAATAAGCTGTGCATTACGAATTTGCTTTAAAAAAGCAAAAGGCGAACGCTTGCCTACAACCTTAATAATGGTTAAATAAACAGCCATAACACATAACAAACCTAATACAACGGTCATCATATAATAAAGCATGCCCGACAAGGCGCTTAAGCCCATTTTAATCATCACCTGAGCAATTAAACCAAACACCGCATAAGGCGCTAATTTTAACACCCAATTCACAATAGTCATGCACACGTCCTGCACCGAAACATTCACCTTCAAAAAAGGGTTCGCTTTTTCTTTAGGCATAACCACAAGTGCTGCACCAACAAAAGCCGCAAAAATAACAATCTGCAACATCTCGCCCGAGGCCATACTGCCCATAGGGTTGGTTGGAATAATAGCGGCTAATCTTTTAGGGATATTTGTTTTATCAACCAATGCTTCGTTAATAGAAGCCCCAACCGATGCATGGTTTGAAAGGTCAACCAATCCAGAGTCGATTAACAACCCTGGAGAAAGTAAATAAGAAAGACCCAACCCAATACTCACAGCAATGGTGGTGGTAAATAAGAAGTAAAAAATAACATTCGTGCCCAGCTTTTTAAGAACTTCCACACTATTACCTGCCGCCACCCCACAAATAATAGAAGTAAAAACCAACGGCACAACAACCATTTTAATAACGGCTAAAAATAAGTAACCTGGGAAGGCTATCCAGTTTGATAAATTAAGTGAAACTTCCCGTTCAAGCAAAGCAAGATCGGGCCCCAACACAACACCCATTATAAGGCCAAGCATTAAACCCAACATTACACGTGCCCACAAATGGTCTCTCACTGTTTGCATAAAACCCGCCACTAAAATTACCCCTTATTTTTCTTTATTTGTAAGGAGCTTATGTTACCATAATTTTATAAAAGAACAATGTAACCCTTTTGGTGTTAAATGCGAATAAATAAACAAGCCACATAAAACGCTTAACATAAAGGAAAACAACATGCTTAAATTAAAACAACTTTTATGGCTAACCCTTGGAGTTATGATGACAACGAACGCAAACGCAGAAACAAAACTAGAACAAGCAACGCTAGGTGGTGGTTGCTTTTGGTGCATGGAAAAACCTTTTGAAGACTTGTATGGCGTACAGTCTGTTACCTCTGGTTACAGTGGTGGAGAAATGGAGGACCCCACATACAAAGACGTTTCATCTGGCAAGTCTGGCCACATTGAAGTTGTTGAAATTAAGTACGACCCTACCCTCATAAGCTATGAAGAAATTATAAAAACTTACTGGGTGAACATTGACACTGAAAACCCAAACGGTCAATTTTGTGACATTGGTCCACAGTACAAAACCATTATCTTTTACCACAATCAAGAACAGCGTAAAATTGCTGAAAGAACCAAAGCTGAAGTGGAAAAAACAGGTCGAACAGTCACAACAACCATTGAACCCGCAAAAACATTTTATAAAGCAGAAGAATACCATCAGGACTTTTACAAAAAGAACCCTGTTCGTTACAAGTATTACGCTTTAACTTGCGGGCGTGAAAAAAGGCTGCAAAACCTATGGGGTGAAAACAAATCATTCCCATCAGAAAAATTAAATGAAAAGTGGTAATGCCATTTTACATATAAAGGTTTTGTGCTAAAAAGACTTAAAGAATATGCAACAACAGCTTACCAAAGGACCTTTAAACCCATGAACCTGTATTTTAGAATGATGCGCATTTTGTTAAAGTGTTGGTTTAATAAAATTACGCAAGATGCTTTTAAGCCTACGGAAGTTGACTTTAGAGTTTGGCCTTTAGACATGGACATTAATATCCATATGAACAATGCACGTTACCTTTCTATGATGGATTTAGGGCGTATTCACCACATGGGTAAAGCAGGCATGCTTAAGCAAGTTTTTAAAAATAAGTGGATGCCCGTTGTCGCTAAAATTGACATTCGCTACATTCGCCCTATTGGCCCTTTTCAAAAATATACCCTTAAAACAGAAATTACCAATTTTGATGAAAAGTACTTCCACATGAAGCAAACATTCATCTGCAAAGGGCATGAAGTTGCGGTGGCACACCTAAAAGGCTTATTCCTAGATAAACATGGTAAAAAAATGACCTCGGAAGAAATTTTAAGCTATTTGCCTAAAACAAAATAAGCTTCTATAATTCCCTTAAATAAAAATAAGGGACAATTCATGCAGGGCATACTTTCACTTGACCAAGGTACAACTTCCACCCGTGCCATTGTATTTAACAAAAAAGGCGAAATTTTATGCTCGGCTCAAAAGGAGCATAAACAAATTTACCCACACAGTGGATTTGTAGAGCATGACGCTGAAGAAATATTCATCAACACCTTGTATGTTCTTGAAAGTGCTTTAAAGGAAGCTGAGAAGCTTTCTATTGAAGTTTTATCCCTCGGTATAACAAACCAACGAGAAACCATTGTTTGCTTTCGTAAGTCAACAGGCAAGCCTTTGTACAACGCATTGGTTTGGCAGGACGTAAGAACATCAACTTTTTGCCAAAAACTTCATAAAACACACGGTATAGAAATACAAAACAAAACAGGCTTACCTGTAAACCCTTACTTTAGTGCCAGCAAACTTAAATGGCTTTTAGAAAACGTTAAAGAAGTTCAAACCGCTTTAGATGAAGATGATCTACTATGCGGAACCATGGAGTGTTACCTGCTTTACCGCTTAAGCAATTTACAAGCACACAAAAGCGACATTACCAATGCCTGTCGCACGCAACTTTACAATATTCATAAAAGAACGTGGGACAACGACCTGTTAGAGCTTTATAATATCCCTGCCCATATACTACCTACAGTAACATCGAACAGCGAAGACTTTGGCATGGTTGATATAAACACCCTCCCTCCACTTCCTATTCAAGGCATGATTGGAGACCAGCAAGCAGCTTTATTTGGGCAAGCATGTTTCCATGAAGGCAATATAAAAAGCACATACGGCACAGGTTGCTTTGCCATGTTAAATACAGGCCATAAACCCAAACGAAGCGAACAAGGCTTACTAACCACCATAGGGTATCAACTTGGTGATAACGTCTACTATGCCTTAGAAGGAAGCATTTTCATTGCAGGTGCAGTTATACAATGGTTACGAGACAGGCTACAGCTGATAGAGACAGCCTTAGAAACAGAAGCGCTGGCAAGAAGCAGTGAAGACAAAGACGACGTTTACTTTGTACCAGCCTTTACAGGTTTAGGTGCACCTTACTGGGAAAGCAATGCTAAAGCCTCTATTACAGGCATGACACTTTCAACAACGAAAGCCGATATTGTACGTGCAGCCTTAGAAGGCGTTTGCTTTGAAACCAACGACCTTGTTAAAGCCCTTGAAACCGACAGCAATACAAAACTAAACACATTAAAAGTAGATGGTGGCATGGTGGCAAATAGCTTTATGTTAGAGCGCATGGCCGATATTTTAAATATAAACATTGAACGCCCAAGCATGATTGAAACAACAGCCCTTGGCGCTGCTTATATGGCAGGGTTAAAATTCGGGTTTTATAAAAACCTAAAGGATATTGAAACCAATTGGCAACTTGACCAAAACTTTACACCATCTATGGATATTCATACACAAACCAAGAAGAAGGTCGGGTGGCAAAAAGCCATTCAAAAGCATTGCATTTAAAGGCTTTTTGAAGTAGTATACAAAAAGATTAGAAATACATCTTCTTTTACGACCACCCATAAGAGGCTTACCATGTCCACAGGTATTATCTTAACCGTAGCAGTTATACTGCTTGCACTTTACTTCACCCAAAAATATCTGGGTACACGCCATGAACGCGTGTTAAAACGTATAACACAAAATTTGAATAATATTTTCAATCAAGCTTCAAGCATTTCAGAGCTTGAACCTACCCACCATTATTTAATGCTTGAAAATTATAGGCAACAATATTACACAAACTTCTTGATTGGAGTTTCACTTGCTAAAGGAAAACATTCAAAAATTTCACAAGACTTTTTAATTGCAGTTGAAACCTGTGAAAAATCTTTAAAAATATAGGAGCCTACATGAACAACTCTAGTTCTGGCTTTAGCTTTGTATTGATATTTTTGTTTATTTTTCTAATTTTATTACTGCCCCCTGAAGTGAGCATGCTGGCACTTAAATATGTAGGTATCATTCTTATTGCTGCTGCGGCTATTTTGCTGGGCATATACGTTGGCATTAAAATAAGCTTTAAATACATTGAAGCCTTTAAACGAAAGGGTATAGCGCTATGCGTTTTAAATGCGTTGTTATTACTGGTAACGTATATTTTAAACCCATTTGTGGTTATAGGGCTGGTTATTACAACAAATGCGGTTCCTTCGCTTTGTTTTATCTTTTTCATAACCCTGCCACTGGCTATGCGTGCCCAAAAAAAATTAGATACAGAATATAAGGCTTTATTAGCCAAATATAAAACAAAACCCTCCAGATCCATTCTTAAAATCTATTAACCTTCTTAGGAGCATTTATGACATATGCCATTATGTTACTTTTCATCTTCATTTTTCTCATTTCAGGGTCTTACATGTTCCACCGCACGGACATGAAGCATGTAAAAAATTTCACAAAAATGTGTGAAAAAGAACTTGAAGCATTAAGATCCAACGAACCCATGTCGGTAGAACAGCGTGAAAACCTGGAAGAATGTGTTTTTTATCGTATTAACCTTCTCAATGGTGTTATCGAGAAAGTGACTATCCCACAATTTTTTCAAAGTGAAATACACCACCTGCAACGCATTACTGCGGACGCTAAAAAACAACTTCCCCACCTTCCTTGGGAAAACTAGAACCATCGATTTAAAAAAGCTCCGTAAAGGGGCTTTTTTTATTTGATTTTTAAATAAAACAACATCATATTTGGAAAAATATTTTCACATACACTTTTCCCCATAAATATATTAGGAGTTTTTATGCTACCTAAAGAAAATGAACATATGGCCGTTGTCGGCCATTTCAAAGAACTTATAGTATCCTTAGAGGATAACAATAAACACGTATCCTTCTGC
>NZGE01000025.1 GCA_002689455.1 Magnetococcales bacterium
AGCAACTGGCTTTTAACCAGTTTGTCACAGGTTCGAGTCCTGTACGACCCACCAGCTATTATTAGGCTTAGGTTGAGAATTATTCTCCCTAAGCCTTTTTTAACCGCTATAAACGAAGTAAAGTAATAAAGAAATTTAATTAAAAGGCTTATTCATGGAACAGCATTACTGGTGGCTTTTCGCCCTTCTTCAGCCCGTAGGATTTGCATTTAGCACCCTTGTAAACCAAATTTATAAAAAGCCTGGATCCGCCGTTGTAAGCTTACGTTCAACACTTGTTTTATTAGCGCTTTTACCATTTACATTTTTTGTTGAAATGCCAAGCCAGCCCATTTTCTACATTGCTTCTTTTACGGCTGCAATTTTAGCATTCATTGCCGATTCTTTAATTATGAATAGTTCGGCAAAGTTTGGTGCAGGAACAACTTCTCGTATTTTGCCTATGGCACCTTTGGGTGGTTTTATTTTATGGCTTATTGTTCACCCTGAGTCTTTTTATAAATTTTTGGATTACCCTGTAATTTCAGCTGCGATTGTGCTTTCGCTTTTAACATGTTCTTATGCTATTTCACATTTGCAAAGGTGCGATATTTCTAAAAAGGCGCTCATTTATTTACTGCCTGTTATTGTTTGTTTTTCAATTAATGATGTTATGAATAAAACAGCACAAGATAATTCAGGTCTTATGAGCGGTGTAGTATGGTACACGTTCTTTTTATCAATTATCTCTATTTTATCTGGCACATTGGTACAAATTAAAAATAAAACGCTTCTAGCATCTTTAAAAGATAAAGACCTTTTAAAGGCAGGTTTCTTTGTGGGTATATTTTATTTTATTGCAATTATGGGACGTAATTTATCGATGGTTTACACTGAAAACCCAGCTTACACTTCCATTATTGCAGGTGGTGCGCCGCTTATATTATTTGTATATCACAAAATATTTAACATTGAAGACAAAGCAAATGTTAAAGCTGGCCTGTTGTTTACGGCAGGTGTTTTATCGCTCATATTCTTTGCGAGTTATATTAAATAAAAAAAGAGAGCCAGAAGGCTCTCTTTTAATTTCGAGGGGTAAAGTTAAGACTTATCTTCAGGTTCACCTGCAGTTTTATTTTCCAGTGCAGCAAGGCGGTCACGTCTTTCTTTAAGAGACTCAAATTCAACGCTGTACCCTGTACCATCACTTTTAAACTTCGGTAGTGAAGCTGGTAATAAATGCGCAGCTTTATTCACCAAATTACTATTAGCAACTTTATGTACTGCCAAGCGTGTAGCTTGCACAATGGCACCTGGAAGTTGAGCCCATTTAACCTGCTTTAATCCTTCTACAACCGTTGAAACTTTCTCAAGCGCTTGGTCGTAGGTAGAAGCTTTTAAATTGTGCTGCACATGTGCAGGCAATTTTGCTAGCAGATCAGCTGGTGCGTCCACAGCTTCATAGCTAGTATATGCTGAAATGCCACGGTAACGATTCAACCAAACGTTACGAACCGAAGACCCCCAGCTCTGTACACTTTCAATTGTTAAGTCTCGTGTTGCAAGGCGTAACTCATACGCTTCCATATTGGGCGTTACAGATACTGGCGTATTCTCAATATTAATAACTTCAACATTTTGAAGAGCCGTTGTATCCAAATTAATTACTGAACCAGATTCATAAATCCGAATATTCGTTAAACTCGAATTTTTGGATATCTTTTCATCAACATAAAGTTCTTTGCAACTTTTAACTTCCAGAAACTGCTGACCAAAGTCAACATCTGAAAGTGCTGTAACAATTGGAGACCCTTCTACAGTTAATTTAGGAACACCGCCAAGGTATTCAACAATAGCACGAACATCGTCCAGTTGAGTAACCGTTTTAAGATTACTCACAGCTATATCCTTAGCTTTTTTTACAATTTCACCGTCTTGAACTTCAATGGCAACGTATACTTTTTCACCACCAGTAATACGCATGTATGACATGGTTAAATTAAGTTTAAGTGGAAGGTTTAAAACCTCTTTAAACTCATCTAACATAAGTGCATCTAGTGAAATTTCCAGTGATGTTTTGTAGTCAGATTCCGGGTTATTGAAATTAGGTAATTTGGGTACGTTGGTTAAAATGAAACGCTCCATCACTGTATCATCCAGTGATTGAACATCCACACCTTTAACACCATTTACTTCCAACACTTTCGCACATAGCGCTTCCGTAACGGTAAACTGTGAAGCATTTTTCACAACAACTTTAGGAATGACCGTTTGCGATGAAATTTCAATAACCTTATTAACATCCGTAATTAAAACATCTTTAAGAGCGGTTGCCCTTGGCACTTGAACAGAAACATCCATAGACGGACAATTCTTCACCGTTAGCTTTTCAACAGACGCAGGAAGTGATTTTAAACCGACCTCCTGTGAAGAGTTTTCAAGTGTGTAACGCTTTAACCCATAACGACCAATGAACGCTAATAAGGCTTCACACTCTTCTGCAGCATCACCATCGAAAATATTAGCAAAAACAATATTATCTTCCATAGAAGTAATAATGCCTTGTTCAATTCTCAAATTCACTCGCACTTTCGAACCATTTTTCATCAGAATATCTTTCACTTTCAAGTCGAAAGCTAAGTCCATCGCCAACAGCTCTTCCAGTTTATTGAAAGTGATAAGTTCTACAGTTCTACCAAACTGAATGCTCGCCAGAGACTTTGGTGCATTGGTATATGCAACAATATTTTCAAACTTAACATTGCTGAGATCCAGCTTGTGAACACCTTCCGGCAGAAATGCTAAGTTTTGATAACTAGCATCGCCTTTTAAAAGCACATTTTTAGCACCAATTTGCTTCAGCAAATCAGCCATATCAGCTTCATTGAGGTGACTGGTATTATCATTTACTGTAAAAGAATCCACCAGCGGAACATTTCCGTTATAGCAATGCTCTGGATGACTTGTACCAGGTTTTAACACCACACGACCACCGCTGTTTAACAACACTTCATTAGTTGGTTTTGCCTGCTCAGTTGCAGGTTTTGCCTTAGCTGTGGTACGACGTGTGGTACGACGTGCAGTTTTCTTTTCTGGTGCTTGAGTTTCAGTTTTAGTAGCAGGTTTTGCCATTTTAGATTTTCCTTTTGAAGTGGAAGAAGTAGAAGTTTTTATCTGAACGGTTGCATCACCGTCATCATTTGTTTTACGAGGAATAGAATCTGGAAACATAAATTCTCCATTTGAACATGGTAAAATCATTAAAATTGAATCGCTCCAAGGAGCGGAAAAAGAAAAGGTGACTAAATCCTTTGAAAGATAAGGTTAAGTATACAATATTTCAAGCATAAAATGCATATAAAACAATAAAAAAGCACTCAACTGAGTGCTTTTTTATTTATTGAATTTCCACAACCAGTGGAACTGTTACAGGTTTGCGCCCTCTTTCACGTCCGAATGCACGTCTTACAGCTTGTCGCATAACCTCTTCGGCTTCAAGTGGGTCATCAATTCGACCATCTTTATATTTACCAGAAAGGGACCTTTCCACTTCCGCAACAACCGTTTCTAAAACATCATCTTGAAGGTCTTCATCAATGATGCCTTTTGTTTTTACAATAGGACCGAAAGCAATAGACTTGTTACGAAAATCAATACCTAAAGTAACCGTTGCCAAACCATCAAACGACATTTGACGACGTTCACGTAGGATAAACTTATCTTCATCTAAAATATTATAACCATCAACGTAACAACGCCCAGTTTCAACACGTTCAATAATAGAAGGTTCTTCGGGTGCTAGGTGTAATTTATCACCGTTTGTAATGAACAAGCATTTTGCGAGTTTGTTGTCTTCTACAAATTTCTGGTGCTCTTTTAAGTGTGTGTATGTGCCATAAGAAGGTACAGAGTACTGTGGTTTTAACAGTTGGTAAATTTGTTTCGTTTCGTCTTTATGGCCATGACCACCAACGTGAACAAAAGCATTGTGACCACTTAAAACACGTGCACCCGCTTTGGTTAATCGGTTCATCATGTTTTGAATAGCACGTTCGTTACCTGGAATGTGGCGTGATGATAAAATAACAGTATCACCACTTGCAATTTGAATACCTCTGTAATTTTCACCAGCGCTTAAACGATTCAGCATTGCGTTTGGTTGCGCTTGTGAACCTGTTACAAAATATAGAATATCTTCACGTGCAATACGTGAAGCGTTTGACATATCCACAATATGGTCTAATAAATAATCAGGGAACATATTACATTCTTTTGCGTACTGAACCATGTTTTGGATAGAACGTCCCGCATAGCAAATTTTACGGCCATGCTTCACTGCAATTTCACTTACAGACAAAATACGTTCAAAGTTTGATGCAAACGGTGAAACAAAAATTGCTTTATCTTGACCAGCAATAATATCATCTAAGCTTTCTGAAAGTTCCGTTTCAGATGGTTTTTCACCTTCACCAAAAATATCGGTGGAATCACTAAATAAGGCAAGAACCCCCTCTTCACCAATTTGTTTAATACGCTCAAGGTTTGAAGGTCCACCTAAAACAGGGTTACGGTCTAACTTATAATCACCTGTGTTAACAATGTTACCGTAAGGTGTGCGAATAACAAGAGCTGCACTACCTGGAACCGAGTGTGTGATTGAAATATATTCTACTTCGAAACAACCTGCTTTGTAGCGCTCACCTTCTTTTGTGACATGAATATTATATTCAGGTGGTAACAAATCGAACTGTGCCATTTTCCCAGATAATACACATTCCGTAAATTGCGTTGCGTAAACAGGTGCTTTGCCTAACTCTTCCCAAAGGTATGGTAATGCGCCAATATGATCTTCATGGGCGTGTGTAATGAAAATGCCCTTTAAACGGTCAACATTTTCACGAATATAAGAAACATCAGGAACGACAATATCCGTGCCTGGTGCATATTCATCTGGAAATGTTAAACCAACATCCACCAAAATCATATCCCCATCACACTCATAAACCATAAGGTTTAAACCAATTTCATCTAAACCGCCAAGTGGAAGCGCTGTTAAGCCTTGCTTTGAAGCTTTTTTCGCCATTATTACCTTCTATTCCTTTATTTATTTTAAGCTTTCGTAAAAACTAATATCAATTTTTATTATAAATAAACTTGAGCCCTTTTAGTGTTAAATTCGGGTCAATCACATCAAATTCATTTAAATCTTCTACCATATCTTTTGCAAAACCACCAGTAGCAATACACATTCCATTTTCTACATCCGCCGATTCCCAAAGCCTATTTATAAGACCTGTTATCATATCCACAGCGCCAAAGTAACAACCTGCTTGCATTGAATGTACGATATTATTACCTAAAATATTTTTCGGTTTTTCAAGGCCAACCTCAGGTAACTGTGGGGCAGCTGATGAAAGTGAAGCAAGCGAAAGTGAAACACCAGGGCTTACAACACCGCCAATATAAACACCATTTTCGTCTATCACATCAAAGCTAGTTGTTGTACCAAAGTCAACCACCATGCAAGGTTTATCATACAGTTCTTTTAAAGCAACAATATTTGCTAAACGGTCGGGACCTAAGTCACCTGACCTTCCATAATTAATGCGCATACCTGTTTTAACGCCCGGCATAATATGCAACGGCTCACAATCGAAAAACCGCCTACACATACTTGTTAAAACCATATCAACAGAAGGAATAACACAGCTAATAACAGCACCTGTTATATGTTCCGGTTCAATATCAACATAGCTAAAAATTGTGAGCAACCACGTACCATATTCATCGGCGGTACGCCCCTTTGTTGTTTCCATTCGCCACTTGCTAATAAATTGATCATCTGCAAACAAACCAAAAATAGTATTGGAGTTCCCAACATTTATAGTAAGTGTGTAACCCGATTTTCTCATACCAAAAAACCTTATTTTTGGGCAACAATATCTCCACTTAAAATTTCTTTAGTTGTTCCATCATCTAATTCAAGAATAAGAGAACCAGAATCTGTAACAGATTTTGCTAACCCCGTTAATGTATTCCTGTCACCAATCCATGTGACATAAGAACCAATTGTAACACACTTTTTACGATAGCTATTTAAAACCTCTACATCCGGCATTTTCAACCATTCTTGCAAACTACTTTGCAAACTCGTCAAAACACTTTTAATACTTATTTCTTTTTGTGAATAAAACTCTAAAGCAGTTGCTTCAATTGTTTCATCGAAAAAGTTTTTATCAAATTTTAGAACATTAATACCAATGCCAATAATATAAAAACATGAGCCACCATGCCCGTGCTTTTCAATGAGAATACCTGATGCTTTCTTCCCATGAATCAGGATATCATTTGGCCATTTTATAACGGCTTCTGGTACAAAATTTTGGATGGTTTCAAGCGTTGCTAAAGATGTTATAAATGGTAAAAGGTTGCTTTGTTCACCTTTTATAACAAAAGAAGCTGCAATACTTTTAGATGGAACAGTTGACCAAACACGGCCTCTCCTGCCACGTCCTTTTGTTTGAACATCGGCAGTGATACATGTTAAATGTTCAGCGCCTTTTTGGGCAAAATCAAAGGCCACATCATTGGTGGATGTGACCTCCTTAAAATGAATATGCTTAGCCATTAAATGCCGTTGCATCCATTAAGCTATGTTGAACAGTTTCTGTCACTTCAAAAATAGAATCAGGTAAAATACCGAAACCAATCACAAGCACAACCATCGCCCATGCAACCAAGCGTAATTCAGATGGTACTTCAGGTGAGTAAACATCTTTACCATCATCGAAGTACATAACTTTAACAATACGCAAGCAGTAATAAGCCGATACCACTGAAAGCACAACACCAATGGTTACAAGCCAAGTTAAGCCAAGTTCAACACCAACACGAAAGGCTTCAAGTTTAACCATAAAACCTGCAAATGGAGGAACACCTGCAAGTGAAAACATAAGAATAGCAAGTGCAGCAGCTATAGCTGGTGATGACTTAGAAAGACCTTTTAAGTCATCGATATTTTCAACAAACTTTTCACGCAAACGAAGTGAAAGTAAAATGGCAAAAATACCTAATGTCATAATACCGTATACAAGTAAGTATGAAAGTGTTTTATCGACAGCCGTTGCTGAAGCTGTTGCAACTGGAATAAGCATAAAACCAATATTTGCGATAGATGAATAAGCAAGCAAACGCTTTAAATTGTTTTGTACAATTGCCATAAACGAACCAACAGCCATTGAAAGGATTGAAAGAACAATCACAATTTGTTGCCACTGATCTGCAAAATACATGAATGGTTCGAATAAAACGCGTACAAAAATACCAATTGCAGCAATTTTAGGAACGATGGACATGTATGCTGTAACTGGCGTTGGCGCACCTTCATAAACATCTGGTGTCCACATGTGGAATGGTGCTGCGCTCATTTTAAAAGCCATACCCGTTAACATTAACACCATAGCGAATGTGGCCATCATCGGTGCATCACCAATACCTTTGCCACTTGCAAAGGCTTGCTGTAAACCATCGAATGATGTTTCACCTGTTAAGCCGTAAACATAGCTCATACCGAAAAGTAATAAACCAGAAGCCAATGAACCTAAAATAAAGTATTTCAAACCAGCTTCAGATGATTTAGCTTCCTTACGGTGAAAGGCTGTTAAAATGTATAAGCTAAAGCTCATAAGTTCTAACCCAATGTACATCATAAGCATATCTGCTGCGCTCACCATAATCATAGCTCCTAACACACTTAACAAAATAAGAATATCATATTCATACTTACGTGTTTTTTTGCGCGTCATATAGTCATCCACCAAGAACAAACAAAGCATTGCTGAAACAATAATAAACACTTTAAGAAAAACTGTTAATTTATCATTCACAAATAAACTGGATACTGCCTGCGGAATAATGTCCGTTCCCACAACAGGGAAGGCAAATTCACGTACTTCAGGAATATGTCCAATCACCATAACAAGAGCACCAAACAAACCAAGCATTGTTAAATTACGAACAAACTTACCTTCAACGCTTTTGTGTGAAAAAGCACCTGCAACAAGTAAAGCAAGGCAGACAACCATCACAAAAATTTCTGCGATACCTGCACTGTACCAATACCAGTTAAACTCGTTCATCATTTCCATCTTTATTTGTCCTCTACATAAGCAATTTGTAAATCATCTTTTTCCATATGAGCTACTTCAATATGGTAGTCTGCCACTAATTTTGTAACAGCAGCTTCTGTTACATTTAAAGCAGCGTTGGGTGCAAGGCCTAAATAAATAACCAAAGCAACCAACGGCATAAACATAAACACTTCACGTTTTTCCATATGTTTTAAGCGCATAATTTCTTGTGTTACAGGTTCACCCATAATCATACGCTTATAAAGTGAAAGCATGTAAACCGCACCAAGAACAATACCTAAGCATGCAATAACAACATATAGCTGTGCATGTTCTGCACCATATGAGCCTGTGAGAATTAAAAACTCACCTACAAAACTGTTTGTACCTGGTAAACCAACAGCCGCCATTGTAAACAACATAAATAAAGTTGCATATAACGGCATACGGTTCACAATTCCACCAAAGCGAGAAATATCACGTGTGTGCATACGGTCATAAATTACACCAATGAGCATGAACAATGCAGAAGAAACAATTCCGTGGTTAATCATCTGCATAACAGAACCTTGAACACTTTCAACTGTTGCGGCAAAAATACCAAGTGTAACAAAGCCCATATGTGAAACAGAAGAATAAGCGATAATTTTCTTAATATCTGTTTGAGCAAAAGCAACCAGTGCCGTGTAAACAATAGCAATGGCACTTAAAGCATATATATATGGCGTAAATATATAAGTTGCCTCTGGCATAATTGGCATTGAAAACCTTAAGAAACCATAAGCACCCATTTTCAACAAAATACCTGCTAAAATAACAGATCCAGCTGTTGGAGCCTGCACGTGTGCATCAGGCAGCCAAGTGTGGAATGGCCACATTGGAACCTTCACCGCAAAGGCAGCAAAGAATGCTAAGAATAACCAAATCTGTACATTTGTATCTAGGTACATGCCGTGCATGCTTAAAATGTCAAAACTATTACCATTTTCTAGGTAAAGATAAACAAGTGCAACCAACATTAAAACCGAACCTAAAAATGTGTAAAGGAAGAACTTTAATGCCGCATACACACGGTTTTCGCCACCCCAAACACCAATAATAAGGAACATAGGTATAAGCATTGCTTCCCAGAAAACATAAAATAACAACATATCCAATGCGCAGAAAACACCAATCACAAATGCTTCTAATGATAAGAAAGCGGCCATATATAAAGGCACACGTTTGGTAATGCTATTCCAAGAAACTAAAATACAGATGGGTGTTAACAAGGCTGTAAGAACAACAAAAAGAATTGAAATGCCATCCACTCCCATGTGGTAGTTTGCATTTAAAGAGCTGATCCAACCTTTGTTTAATTCAAACTGCATGTTTGGGTTTGAAGCATCAAACCCTGAAAGCATTGCTAAGCTTAAGATCAACGTTACCGTAGAAAATAGCAATGCTAATTTCTTCGCATTTGAAGCACGTGTTTCTTCATTGCCAGGAATAAGAACCATAAACAACGCACCCACCAGTGGTAAAAAGGTTAAAATTGTAAGCATGTTTGTGTTAATTGTTTCCATAATCTTTTTATTTTTCCCTTATTTAAAACACCAACCAAGTTAAAAGCGCACACATGCCTAAAACAACTGCAAAGGCATAGTGGAAAATGTAACCCGTTTGGAAACGGCGCATAACAATACCAGAAAGGTTTGTAATTTTGGCAACCCCATTAACTAATATTCCATCAATAATCAGAACATCACCAACTTTGTGGAATTTATGTGCAAGATATTTAACACCGCAGACAAAAATTCCGTTGTACAATTCATCCACCATCCACTTGCGGTAAACAAATGTGTAAATCAAACCTAGCGAACTAGAAACCTTAACTGGTAAGTCTGTTTTCCATAGATAGAAAATTGTACCGAATAAACCACCTAACCCAACAATAGCAAGTGGAAGATATTTCCACTGCCATGCAATATGGTGTGCATGTTCTAGCCCTGTGTGATAATCAGCAATAAAGATTGCACCTTGCCACCAATCTAAAGTACCCATTTCATGCAATGCCCAACCACTGAAAATTGCACCCAGCACAAGAACAAACATTGGTGCTAACATCACAAGACCCGATTCATGTGCATGTTTATATACTTCTTCATCACCACGGTTTTTACCATAGAATGTGAGATAGAAAACACGTGCGCTATAAAAAGCTGTCATAAATGCGGCGGCTGTCCCAAGCCCATACATCCATAAACCGCTTGTTGTATGGCTCATAAATGCTGATTCAAGAATAAGGTCTTTTGAGAAAAAGCCTGCAAATGGTGGAATTCCCATAAGTGCAAGTGAACCGATTAACATAATAAAGTATGTAACAGGTAAGGCAAATTTCAAACCACCCATTTTGCGCATATCTTGTTCATCTGAAACACCGTGAATAACACTACCAGCCCCTAAGAATAACAAGGCTTTAAAGAAAGCGTGTGTAGTTAAGTGGAAAATAGCTGCAGGGTAAGCACCAATACCGCATGCAAAAAACATATAACCCAACTGAGAACATGTTGAATATGCAATAACACGCTTAATATCATGCTGTGTCATACCAATTGTTGCCGCAAATATAGCTGTTAGACCACCAACCCAAGTTACAATTTCAAGAATGCTTGGCGCAAATTCAAAAAGTGGCGACATACGTGCAACTAAGAAAACCCCCGCGGTTACCATGGTTGCTGCGTGAATAAGCGCCGAAACAGGTGTTGGACCTTCCATCGCATCTGGTAGCCATGTGTGGAAACCAAGCTGAGCCGATTTACCCATCGCACCAATAAATAATAAAATAGCAATAAGAGATAGTAAATGAATATCAAAACCAAGGAAGCTGAAATATTCAGTATGTAGTGCATTCACTTGTGCAAAAATATCGGTATATTCTAAGGAACCCATTGTTAAGAAAACTGTAAATATAGCAAGTAATAAACCAAGGTCGGCCACACGGTTTACAATAAAGGCCTTCATAGCAGCCGCATTTGCACTTGGCTTTTTAAACCAAAAACCAATCAGCAGGTAAGAAGCTAATCCAACCCCTTCCCAACCAAGGAACATTTGAAGCAAGTTAGGTGCAGTTACAAGCGCAAGCATTGTAAATGTAAACAATGAAAGGTAACTAAAGAAACGTGCACGATGTGGGTCATGTGCCATGTAGCCAATAGAGTAAACATGCACACATGCACTTACTGAAGTTACAACCAACAACATTGTTGCTGTGAGCTTGTCAACCATCACACCAAAGTTTACGCTAAAGTCACCTGTAGAAATCCAAGTGTATAAATATTCGGTAAAGCCAGGTTGTGCATTTTCTTTAAATGCCATGTGATAAAAAGTGTATAAAGACAAGAGTGCGCTCATAATTACACCCGTTGTTGTCACACCCATAGCACCTTTATCGCCAATACTTTGACGGAAAAGCCCAGCAATAATAGAAGCTGTTAAAGGTAATAAAACAATTGTAAAAATAATGTCTGCTGAAATCACTTTATTAACCTTTCATTAAGTTAGAATCTTCTACGTCACCGCTGTGTCTGTTACGGTAGAAAATTGTTAAAATTGCAAGACCAATTGAAACTTCGGCCGCAGCAACAGTTAAAATAAAGAATGTGAAAATTTGTCCTGAAAGGTCATTTAAAAATGAACTAAATGCCACAAAGTTAATATTTACCGAAAGTAAAATTAGCTCAATGCACATTAAGATAATAATAATACTTTTACGGTTTAAAAATATACCTACCAAACCAATCACAAATAAAATTGCAGATAAAATGAGGTAGTGATGTAATGCAACGTTTTCCATTTATATTCTTCTTTTAATTTTCAATTCTTCAATAAACAATTAAGAAATGCCTTTACCTAATGCAGGTGTAACAATCTCAATGCTTTCATCTCTTGTACGTGAAATCTGTTCTGAAATATCCTGTTTCATAACACCTTCACGCTTACGGTGTGTTAAGACAATGGCACCAACCATACCCACCAACAACACCATAGAAACACTAATGAATGGATAAATATAGTTTGTAAATAAAACTTGCCCTAAAGCCACAATATTTTGCGTTTCTGAGGCAACAGGAACAAACTCGGCTAAGCGCGTATTTGAGGCAACACCACCCATAATAGCTAAAATAATTTCACCCAATAAAACACCACCTGTGATAAGCACCAGCGTAATAAAGAATGGTGATTTCTTACCATCGTCATCTTCAGTTGTCATATCAACTGTCATCAAAACAAATAAGAACATAACAGCAATGGCACCCACGTAAACCATCATCAACAATAGTCCTAAAAATTCAGCGCCAATTAAAATAAACAAACCAGCAGCATTAAAGAAAGATAGAACTAAAAACAAAACGCTGTACATTGGGTTTCGGCTTAACACAACACCTAACGCACCAATGCAAAGCACACTTGCAAACATATAAAATAGTAAATCTGCGATCATTTTAAGTAATCCTTATCTAAATGGAGCGTCTTTTTGCAGACGTTCAGCCAATGTTGGTTCTAATTTATCACCGTTGTCTAGTAGTTTAGCTTTGCTGTAAACAAGATCAGCACGGTTTTCCATTGCAAATTCCATGTTTGGCCCTTCAACAATAGCATCTACCGGGCAAGCTTCTTCACACAGGCCACAGTAGATGCATTTCACCATATCAATATCATACCGTGTTGTGCGGCGTGAACCATCTTTGCGTGGTTCAGCTTCAATAGTAATAGCCTGAGCAGGACAAACAGCTTCACATAGTTTGCATGCAATACATCGCTCTTCACCATTTGGATAACGGCGTAACGCGTGCTCTCCACGAAAACGTGGTGAAATTGGTGTTTTTTCCCACGGATACATGAGTGTGAAATTTTTACTAAAAAAGTGCTTCAAAGTAATTGAAAGACCTTTTAGAATATCTAAAAGTAAAAACTGCCTTAAAAATCTTATTAATTTCAATCTACTAACCTCTTATACCAAATCAAATAAATGCATAGCGCCAGCTGTTAAAACAAGCCAAAATAGTGTAAACGGCAAGAACACTTTCCAACCTAAACGCATAAGCTGGTCATATCTAAAACGTGGGAATGTTGCACGCGCCCAAAGGAATATAAACAGAATAAATGCCACTTTAATAAAGAACCAAATAAAGCCTGGAATCCAGTTAAATGGTGCAATATCCATTGGTGGCAACCAACCACCCATAAATAACACAACTGTAATTGCGCTCATTAAAATCATGTTTGCATATTCCCCAAGGAAAAATAACGCAAAACTAGATGAACTATATTCCGTAAAATAGCCAGCAACCAGTTCAGCTTCTGCTTCTGGAAGGTCAAATGGTGCACGGTTTGTTTCCGCTAAAATAGAAATAAGGAAAACAATAAACATTGGAAATGCAGGAATCATAAACCATACAGTTTCTTGCGCTTTTACAATTTCGCTTAGGTTCATAGACCCTGCCATTAAAATAACGCTTAAAACGGTTAAGCCCATGGATACTTCATAAGAAACCATTTGAGCGCCTGTTCGAACTGCGCCCAAGAATGGGTACTTCGAGTTTGAAGACCAACCCGCCATTAAAACACCATAAACACCCAGTGCTGATGTTGCCAGAAGGTACATTACGCCTAAATTAACGTCGGACACAACCATGCCCTCATCAAAAGGAATAACCGCCCAAGCAATAACAGCGGGAATCATCACCATCATTGGGGCAATGATATAAACAACTTTGGATGAACCTGCTGGAATTGCATTTTCTTTAAATAAAAGTTTCATCGCATCTGCAATAGGTTGTCCTAGCCCTGCCCAACCAACGTGTGTAGGTCCCTTACGAAGCTGCATAGAGGCAATCACCTTACGTTCTGCCCATGTGAGGTAAGCGACGCAAACAAGCAGCGGTGCTGTAACACCTAGGACTTGAAGAATGATAATAAACAGTGACCAGATATTTTCTTGGTTAATTAAAGCCAAATAAGGTTCAAAAAATTCCATTATTTATCCAGCCTTTCGCATTGCATTATTTTTGTTAACTGTACTTTTAGAACATTCTGTCATCACTTTTGAAGCACGTAAAATTTCATTGGATTTATAAAAATCATTTACTGTTTCTTCAAAGGACTTTTTAAGAACTTTCCCCTTACCAGCAATGCTAACCCATTTTTGTGCAGGCGCAAGTGTGCCAAGATATTTATATTCTGGATGTTTTTCTACAATTTGTGTACGCAATTCATCTAAAGAATTAAATGAAAGTGGTTTATCCATTTCACCTGATAAGTGACGGAACACTTTCCAATCTTCTTTTGCGTTCATAAGCGGTGCAACTGCAGCCTTCGCTTCTTGTAAGCGACCTTCTGTGTTTACCCACCATGCGTCTTTTTCAGTATACGGTGTTACAGGTAGCACAACATCTGCAATGTCAGCATAACCACCTTTGTGTGAGCCGATATAAATTGTAAATTTTGCACCTTTTAACTGTTCGGCATTTACATATTCACTTTCACCATAAAGAATTAAAGTATCCACATCACCTTTTTCTAAAGCTTTTAATGTTTTAGAAACATCCATTCCCTTACCTTCAGGGTAAACATTCATATCCAATGCAGCAACGGCGGTTGGCTTATTATGCAATACATTTAAGCCTGTCCAGTTGGATGATAAAGCACCAATGCTATCTGCTAACTTTTCAACTTCTTTATAGATTGCTAGTGCATCCTTACGACCTAATGTATCTGCCCCAATTACAAGCATTGGTTTTTCAAACTTTTTAAGTTCTTTGAATATTGCAGAATTACTTTCGTTTAGTGCAACAAGGTCTTCAGGTTTTGTACCAATTAATTTATAGGCATAGCTAAGGTCTACCTCTGAACCCAACATGTAAACTGGCAAGTTTCTTTTCACAACGTTTTTGCGAATGCGGGCGTTAATAATTGGAGCTTCAAGCCTTGGGTTTGAACCAATTAAAATAACAGCATCCGCAGAATCAATACCTTCAATTGAGCTGTTAAATAAATAACTTGGCCTAAAGGATCCATCTAAAGCAAAACCATTCATTCGTGCATCAATATTATCGCTTTCAAGGGTTTGTTTCATAAATGCATTAAAAGCAAATAAATCTTCTACGCTGTGTAAATCCCCTGCAAGGCCTACAATATTTTTATTGCCTTTTAGTTTTGGTAACACAGTTTCAACTGCTTTTTTCCAACCAACAGTTGTGAACTTTTTACCCTTTTTAATTAAAGGTGATGTAATACGGTTTTCATATAAACCATCATAACTAAAACGAGCTGTATCTGAGATCCACTCTTCGTTCACAATATCATTTTCACGCGGGATCACACGCATTACTTTACCTGCACGACTGTGAATTTCAATATTTGAACCAACGGCATCCATAATATCAACAGATGGTGTTTTAATAAGCTCCCAGTTTCTACCCGTGAATGCATATGGCTTAGATGTTAAGGCACCAACTGGGCAAAGGTCAATCATGTTTCCTGCAAGTTCACTTTGAAGGGCACTTTCAACATATGTTCCAACAGACATATTTTCACCACGGAACGTTGCACCCATTTCTTGAACACCTGCAACTTCGGTTGCAAACCGAATGCAACGTGTGCAGTGAATACATCTTGTCATTACTGTTTTAATTTTAGGGCCAATGTCTTTATCTTCAACGGCACGCTTTAACTCATTATAATGTGATTGATCAGAGCCGTAAGAAACTGAAATATCTTGTAGGTCACATTCACCGGCTTGGTCACAAATTGGGCAGTCAAGAGGATGATTAATAAGCAAGAACTCCATCACACCTTTACGGGCTTCTTTAACCATGTCACTTTGAGTGTGCACAACCATACCGTCACCTGCTGGAAAACAGCAAGATGCCGTTGGCTTTGGTGGGCCACCTTCCACTTGTACCAAACACATGCGGCAGTTACCTGCAACACTTAAACGTTTATGGAAACAAAAATGTGGAATTTCAATATCCAGTGACTTTGCAGCATCCATAATTGAACTGCCAAGAGGAACAGTTGTTTGCTTGCCGTCAATGGTTAAAGTAATGGTTTTAACTTCGCTCATCTTTTATGCGCTCTTTTTTGTATTTTCTTTAATTTTTTCTTCAAATAAGTGACGGAAGTGCTTTAAAGTTCCTTGTACTGGCCACATAGCACCATCGGCGAAGGCACAAATTGTTTTACCTTCAATTTTTTTCGTCACATCATAAAGTTGGTCAAGTTCTTCTAACGTACCCTCACCCTTACTAAGTCGATCCATCAAGCGGAATACCCAACCCACACCTTCACGACAAGGTGTGCATTGACCACAACTTTCGTGTTTATAAAATGCACTAATACGGGTCATCACACGTAGCAAGTCTGTGTCTTTATTCATCACAATAACAGCAGCTGTACCAAGCCCTGTACCAAATTCACGTAAACCATCAAAATCCATCACGGCAGTTTCGCAATCAGCTGCACTTAACATTGGTGTTGAAGAGCCACCTGGAATGACAGCTAGTAAATTATCCCAACCGCCAATGACACCACCAGCATGCTCTTCGATAAGCTCTTTGAGTGTTATGGACATTGGAGCCTCAACGTTACAAGGTAAGTTTACAGCACCTGAAATTGAGAAAATTTTTGTTCCATGGTTGTTTGGACGACCAAACTGTGTCCACCATTCATTTCCTTTTTTCAGGATAGGTGGAACCTGTGCAATGGTTTCAACGTTGTTAATTGTTGTTGGGCAACCGTATAAACCAAACCCTGCTGGGAATGGAGGCTTCACACGTGGTTGACCCTTTTTACCTTCTAATGACTCAAGCAAAGCTGTCTCTTCACCGCAAATATATGCACCTGCACCTAAATGCACATGAATATCTACATCGACGCCTGTTCCCATGATATCTTTACCAAGGTAACCAGCTTTATATGCTTCTTCAATGGCTTGGTTCAATCGAGAAGATTCATCATAATATTCACCACGTACATAAATGTAACCAGTTTTTGCGCCTAAGCAGTAACAGCCCACAATCATACCTTCAACCAGTGTGTGCGGGTCGTAACGTAAAATGTCACGGTCTTTACATGTACCTGGCTCACCTTCATCGGCATTACACACAAGATAGTTAGGACGTACACCATCAGGCTTTGGCATAAATGACCATTTCATACCTGTAGGGAAACCAGCACCACCACGACCACGCAATGCACTTTCTTTAAGTTGTGCAATGTGCTTATCAGGGTCTGTTTTCAAAAGCTTTTTAAGCCCTTTGTAACCACCACGTTTTTCATAACCTTTAATGCTCCAGTCGCCTGAACCATCTAAGTTTTTGAAGATTTTATCATCAATGGAAAGTTTTGTTCCAGCCATTAGTAACTATCCTTCATTGGTGTTGTTGGCGTTGCTGTTTCAACAGCATCACCTTTTTTCAAAGCATCTAAAATCTGCAATGTTTTTTCTTTGTCTAGCTTTGTGTGATAACCGTTATTAATTTGCATCATTGGTGCATCAACACAAGCCCCTAAACACTCAACTTCTGTAAGCGTAAATAAACTATCGTCGGACATGCCACCGTTCGTATTGATGCCTGTAAACTCTTTAACAGCCTCAATAATTGTGTCAGACCCACGAATCATGCATGAGCAGTTTGTGCAAACTTGTACGTGATATTTACCAACAGGCTTTAAATTAAACATTGTGTAAAAAGTTGCCACTTCGTAAACACGAATATATGGAAGCTCTAGCCTTTCTGCGGTTAGCTGCATAGCACCTGTTGAAAGCCAGCCGCCGAATTCATCTTGTGCCAGTTTCAAAACAGGAATAAGTGCAGACTGAGCCTTATCTTCAGGATAACGCTTTAAGATGCGTTTAATTTTCGCTTCCGTTTCCTTTGAAAATTCTAAACCAGAGTCTTCTGCCTTATGTGGCAGATCTGGAGAAACAATTTTCACTTTTGTTGTAGCTTTAACAGTAGCCATTTATCTATCAATCTCCCCGAATACAATATCTTGTGTTCCGATAACAGTTGTAACGTCGGCCAGCATATGTCCTTTTGTCATCATCTCAAAACCTTGTAGGTGTGCAAAACCTGGTGCGCGAACCTTCACACGGTATGGTTTTGAACCACCTTCACTAATAAGGTAGACACCCATTTCACCTTTTGGTGCTTCCACAGCAGCGTAAACTTCACCTTTTGGTACGTGGAAACCTTCTGTGAAGTATTTAAAATGGTGAATAAGAGCTTCCATTGAAGACTTCATATCATCACGTTTTGGTGGTGAAATTTTAAAGTTTTGAACCTTAACAGGACCTTCTGGCATTTGTTCAATGCATTGCTCGATAATGCGAATAGATTGACGCATTTCTTCCATGCGAACCAAATAACGGTCATAAGAATCACCATTTTTACCAATTGGCACATCAAACTTCACTTTATCGTAAACTTCATATGGCTCTGCTTTACGAATATCCCAAGCAATACCTGAACCACGTAACATTGGACCAGAAAAACCGTGACTCATTGCACGTTCTGCTGTTGCAATACCAATACCCACTGTACGTTGTTTCCAAATACGGTTTTCACTGAGCAAACCTTCGTATTCGTCCAAACGACCTTTCATCGCATCCGTAAATTCTTTAATTGTTTTCGTTAAACCTTCAGGAAGGTCTTTTGCGACGCCACCAGGACGGAAATAGTTTGCGTGCATGCGTGCGCCTGAAACAGCTTCGTAAAAGTCGAAACAAACTTCACGGTCACGGAAGGCATATAGAAATACAGACATAGCACCCACATCGAGTGCGTGTGTACCAAGCCAAAGTAAATGGTTCATTAAACGCGTGATTTCACTAAACATCACACGAATGTAACTGCCACGTTCTGGCACTTCAACTTTAAGTAATTTTTCAATTGCCATGCAGTAAACATGCTCTTGACACATCATAGATACATAGTCCAAACGGTCGAAATATGGAAGACCTTGAATATATGTTTTATTTTCAAGAAGTTTTTCTGTACCACGGTGCAGTAAACCAATGTGAGGATCGGCACGTTCAACCACCTCACCATCAAGCTCAAGAACCAAACGCAAAACGCCGTGTGCTGAAGGGTGCTGAGGACCAAAGTTCAATGTAAAGTTTTCACCAAACTCCATTTCCTTTGTAACTGTTTGTGTTACCATTATTTAAACTCCTCTTCACTGAAAGTGTTCGGGTTATCTGCAAGCGTTGCGTTGCCAGTCATAGCTTCCCATGGTGACTGTTCATCAAAACGGCGAAACTCCTGTGGCATATCAACTTCTTTATATGCCACACGTTTTAGATCATTATCGTAGTAAGCCTCCACTTTACCAACAAGTGGAAAATCCTTGCGAAGTGGGTACCCATCAAACCCATAGTCACACAAAATACGGCGTAAATCAGGGTGATTTTCAAATGAAATACCGAACATGTCATACGCTTCACGTTCAAACCAATTTGCAGCGTCAAAAAGTTCAAAAGCAGACGGAACAGCCTCGTCCTCTGCCACAGAAACTTTAATACGAATACGCATGTTTTTATGAACACTTAAAAGGTGGTAAACAACATCAAAACGTTCATCACGTTTACCTAACCAATCCACCCCGCAAATGTCCATTAAGCATTTGAACATAAAACGGCGATCATCACGCAAGTATTTAAGTACCTTTAAAAGGTCCTTTTTACGCACAACCATTGTAAGTTCACGATTTACATATGCAGAGTGTGTAATCGAATCTTTAAATTTATTAACAACCGCCTCTTCCACACGAAGAAGCTTTGAAGAATCGTGCAATTTATCAATATGCGTCATTTACACTTCCCCCACGTGTTTTTCACGGTTTGTATAAGGTGCTTTTTCACCATCTTTGTATGCGTACTGCGGTTTTTCGATAGCCTGACGCTTAAACACAGGCGTTCTTTTAATTTTTTTCTGTAACTGAAGAACACCATAAATAACAGCTTCAGCTGTTGGTGGACAACCCGGAACATACACATCTACTGGAATAATACGATCACAGCCACGCACAACTGAATACGAGTGGTGATAATAGCCACCACCATTAGCACATGAACCCATTGAAATTACATATCGCGGTTCAGGCATTTGATCGTAAACCTTACGCAAAGCTGGAGCCATTTTATTGGTCAAAGTACCAGCAACAATCATCAAGTCACTTTGTCTTGGTGATGGGCGGAAAAGCGTACCAAAACGCTCCATATCATAACGGCTTGCAGCTGAGTGCATCATTTCAACAGCACAACAAGCCAAACCAAATGTCATAGGCCAAATTGAGCCTGCACGTGCCCAGTTCACCACATCATCAACTGTCGTTAAAACGTAACCTTTGTCACGCATTCCATCTTGCAAAGCACTTTCGCCTTCAGACACAAGAGCCTCAGGGGTTACTTTGGTGATTACTCCCATTCTAACGCTCCTTTTTTCCACTCATAAATAAAACCTACCGTTAAAACTGTTAGGAAAACCATCATAGACCAAAATCCAAACAATCCAATGTCACCAAAGGCCATTGCCCAAGGGAAAAGGAATGCAACTTCCAAGTCAAAAATAATAAACAAAATCGCAACCAAATAAAAACGTACATCAAAGCGTTTACGCGCACTATCAAATGCTTCAAAACCACACTCGTACGGTGAAAGCTTCTCATCATCTGGTTTCTTCTCGGCTACAATAAAGGGAACTGCCGTTAACAGCAGTGAGATACCTGTTCCTATAATTAAAAATATAAGGACTGGAAAATATTCTTCTAACATAAGCTACTTATTTATTTTTGTTGTCACTTTATCTTTTGCATCTTACAACTTCTTTTACATGAAATACAGTAAAATCCAACAGATTTTTAAATAACCACAATCAAACTAAGTTTAATTGTATGATTTATATTAAAAAA
>NZGE01000026.1 GCA_002689455.1 Magnetococcales bacterium
CCGCCACAATTTGTTACATCCTTAATTTCTTCATCAACCTTTTCAATGAGTTCATTCAAACCACGGGTTTGAACATCTAATGGATTGGTTGATCCTTGACCGGATACGGTATATTCTTGAGCATACGTATTCGTAATTGTGAGTAGGCAAATAGCTGCCACGTAAAATGTTGATAAAATTTTATTTTTAAACATGAATTTGTACCTTTTGCCCTTATTCTAAATTGTCCTTAGTTGAAAGTTTTACAACCCCAAGAAGAGCCATTAAATTGTTGTGCCTCATTGCTTGCAGAGCATGAGCCCGCGCTTAGTGCTTTCGTGCCGTGTGTTTCAATATTCGGGTCCCGTTCATTAATGGTCACACAGGCAGTTCCATTATAATGTTTAGGTGGGGTTTCGTCACCGCAGGCAACAACATTGTCCACATATGTTTGTAAGGTTTGAATGCTTGTATCCAAGTTTTCAATTTGTTCTTTAATTTGTCTTAAAGTGTTAATTTGAGTTCCAGCGGATGAAAACTCTTGCGCAAACACAAGGGAGGGAATTAAATTCGTAACCATTAAAGTAAAAGCTAAAAATAAGTTTTTCATGTTTTAAAATCTTTCTTAATTACACACAGCTTCCATAAAGTTATTTGCACCTTCTTCTGCATAGCGACAGAAAGGTTGTGAGGAGCAAGCAACACCCAAAGGGTTTCCTGGTGTCGGGCAGGTGTCATCAGAGCTTTTACATTTACGCATGAAGTGATCCCAACAACTTTCGCCTGATACTAGTTGCCATGTACCAGTATCAGAAGGAACACCTGAATTTACCGTTTTACGAATTTCTTTACATGTCCAGCTGGTACCATTCCAGTTGTGTGCATATCCAGTAGGGCATGTGGAAACAGGCGCAGATGATGCAGCTTGAGCTTTACGGGAAGGGTCACTTTCAGGTGTAACAGGATTAACGCAGCCAGATGAAGTGTAAATAAGCTTCTGATTATGACAGTCACGAATATCACCAACAGTATTAGCAATTGTAACGAGGTCAGATTTCTTATCGTTAATAATTTTTTTGTATTTAGCAAGCGTCGCATCGTCAATTGAATCAGTGTTAAAGTCAACAGCACGTTCTTGTGCCTGCACAGTTAACACAGTTATCATTGCAGTAGTTAAAATAACTACAAAGCATAAAGCTTTTTGAATATATAGTTTCATGAATTGTTTTCACCCACACTCTAAAGTTTATTAAACATAATGTTTCCCTTACTAATATATGGTGATTTACATTAAATTTAAACTGACAAATCATCTTTTTTCTATGGGATTTTTAGAAGGGTTTAGTTTTTTTTGTTATATATCATGCATTTGCATTAATAAGGTGGTTCCATATTTTTTTAGCCATAGTTCAGAATTTTTGTAGTTTGGTGTGGAATTTGCCACAAGATTCCAAAAATGGCGTGAATGATTCATGTGTGTGAGATGGCAAAGTTCATGTACAACAACATATTCAAGAACTTCAGCAGGTGCAAATGCCAGTGCTATGTTGATATTCATTGTTTTTTTATGTGTTAAACTACCCCAACGAGATGTCATGAATTTGAGTTTAAGTTGGTTAGGTCGGCCCAGTGTTTCATGATACTTTGAAATAAAGGATAATATTTCTTTTTTAAGTAACCTTTTAATTTCATTCATTTCTTCCTTTGACTTAGGAAAAGGTTTTCTTGGTGTGAAAGGTTCAGCTTGTTGGATGGTTTGAATGAAATTTGCTTGCATCCAAGCCTTTTTTCGTTGCGCAAATTGGTGTGCGTATGTTTCCTCTAATCCTTTAGGTAATACAACTTCGTAATGCCCCATCTTCAAAATAATACGAGCATGCTTCGCCTTGGAACTGTGGCGAATAGTGTACGGAATATCTGTGTTTTCAATGATGTATTGCATAGGGTGAAAGTAGCAGATTATGCTTGGAATAGAAACAAAAAAACTCCCTGCTATTCAGGCAGAGAGTGTAATTTTTCGACAAACAATTTGGAAAATTTTATTTGCAATGTTTGAACCTTTTTATTGAGTTCAGCTTTGTAACCATCCCCGCTTTGATCCACCCATTCTTGAAGATAAGGTGGAAGCTCTGAGTGAGATAAAGTCCAAAAAACATATGCTAGCTCTAGGTTTTGTTCTGTGTGAATACCACCATAATAGCAAGAAGCAACTTTGTCGCAGGCTTTTATGTGCCCCATTTCTGCCGCTTTTAGCATGCAATTAAATGCTTTTTCAAAGTTGCGGTGAGGAGAGTTCTTTTCAAAGTAAAGCGTGGCAAGCGCAAAATATGCAGGAATAAAATTTTGCTCGGACGCTTTGTGAAAGAGTTCAATGGCTTTTTCTTTGTTTGCAGACTCAAAAATACCGTTTAACGCACAATATGCAAGGTTATATAAACCTTGACCTGTGCCGTTTTGAGTGGATATTTCGGTAAGTTTTTTGCTCAATTCTTCATGGTTGAATTGTGTGTTTTGCAGGTACTCCGTTGCAATATAAGCTTGGGCACTTAAACAGCCTGCATGGCTTGCAAGTGTTATAAGTTGGTTACCTTTTTCAATGTTTTTTTGAATGAAATAACCATTTAAATACAAAACCCCAAGGGTGAATAAAGCTTCTGGATTGTTAAGGCTAGCAGCGGTCTTTAGCCATTTTACACCATGGGTTGCAGGTTCTTCTATAAGGTTTTTAAAATAAACAAAAGCCAAATGAAAAGCTGCTTCACCGTCACCTTTTATGGCTCGGTTTGTAAGGGTGTTTAAGGCGCGTGGGCGTTTTTTTTCAATTTCTTTAAAAACTTGAATATTTGACTTTTTCATATTTAAAGCCTCGGTATGTGTCAGTTAAATGGGCGAAATAAAAGGCATATCATGCGAATTGATGACGCAAAAATGCGAAATAAATGCCGTTTGGTTCTTAATTTATGAATTTGGGAAAAGTTTGAGATAAATATTGGCAAAATAATATTATTTTGTGTGCAATTTGTCAATATTATGAAATGTGTCTTTTGGTTGCCAAAATGGAAACTTTGAATAAAGTATGTTACAGTTAATTTTACGAGATTTAATAAAAAACACTGGAGAACGCATTTTATGAAGTTAAATTTAAAAAAGACAGTGACACTTTCCTTGATGGCAGGTGTTGTTTTGCAAACAGCGGCATGTGGCACAATTTTACACCCAGAACGCAAAGGGCAGATTGATGGGCAAATTGACACAAGTATTGCTGCCTTAAATGCGGTTGGTCTTTTGTTCTTCCTTGTACCAGGAGTGATTGCTTTCGCGGTGGACTTTAACAACGGCACAATTTATTTGCCAGGTGGGCCACTGTCACTTGAAGGTGATCTAACAAATGAAAATATTGAAGCGGCTATTTTAAAGCACACGGGTAAAGCGGTGAACTTAGAAGATGAGTCGGTGCAAAAAGTTAAAGGTGGTATGGATGTAAGCGCTATTTCAAGCCATGTAAAATACCTATAAGTTTATTACTTAAATAAAAAAAGAGGTGGCTACCCATGGTAGTCACCTTTTTTAATATCGTTTTGAAGTTTTGATTTAGCTTTACGGCGGTTGGACTTTTCGTCCTTTTCACGTTCACCGTGAACACCAGCCTGTTTCATGAACTCAGGGTCAACATGGGCCATGTTGCGGTGGGGCGTGTTGCCCTCAACTGCATCTTTGATGCGTTTTTGTTTGCGACGTTCCAGCGCTTTTGCACTGCGACGCTTGTTTTTCTTTTTAGCCATAAGGCCTCCTGAAAAGGGTTGTATGAAAAAGGGAATAAAGTTTGAACAATTTCATTATGTGATTGTACGTTTCACATTACAAGCTTGACAATGCTTTTAATGTGTATACAGTGCATCTGATCGTTTGTATCAATCTTTTTCCCGTTTTATTTTATATGAGGACTATTCATAATGAATATTCAAAACATTGAAGATGCACAAAAGTTGCCTAAGGGCCGTTTGTTGGTTCATGGCGTGATTGAAGCGGAGTTGATGTCACACGAACTTGAAGAGTGTGTGAATTTGGTTGTGCAAAATAAAGTTAATCGCACGTTTTACACCCAAGCGGGTATTGTGGAGTATGCTGGTAATAACCTTGGTTGGGGACAGGGTGACGTTTATACGGCCTGCTAATTTTATATCGAAACTAAAAGGCCAGCATTTGCTGGCCTTTTTTATGTCGCAAAGTGCATGAATGTTTAAATTTTTAGCAGAATGTGTATTTTGCTTATAGTTTTGCTTGAAAGGGGGTGAAGGGCGTGGTAAATATAAAGCGTTCACACAATTGCGGGATTAGCATAGTGGTAATGCTCTAGCCTTCCAAGCTAGCTAGAGGGGTTCGATTCCCCTATCCCGCTCCAAATTAAATTTCACTATAATATAACGAGCTTCGTATTTTTCACGTATGTTTATACATGTGAAAATTCTTTATCTTATTCTCTTTTTGTGAAATTTAAATTAACAAAGCCTAAAGTACTTAAGGCTTTAGGAAAGTTAATTAAAGCCACGCCAGCGTGTTCGCTGTGATATAATAAATTACAAATTTTATTATTAAGGGTTCTAGTTAATGAAGCTTACTAAATTTATGCTTGTTGTGTTTTCTTTATTGGGTGTTGCTTTGTATGCTTTTTTTGTACTAGTTCCAGCATTTCTTTTTCAGTATGATGAACAAAAAATTGTTTTGAGATTTAATAATAATACATCTAAATCTTTCGCAAAAGTTAAAGTTAGTAATAGCCATGAAGTTGTTTATGAGTCTAAAAATATTCTTCCAGGTAATCAAACTCAAGAAAATATAAATGTGTTGAAGGTAATGCCTATTTACACATTAGAATTGTTGGATGTTGACGATATTATAATTTTAAAATGTAAAGCAGAGGCTTTGCCTTTTGGTTTTGTGTATTGGGTTGACTTTTCTGTTCAAGAAGACGGTTCTGGCGGCTTTCAGTGTAAGTTGTAATTAAAAGTGCCCTTGTTCAATAAAGCGAATAGTAAGGTTTATGACCTTGTCGTCTTTCATCATAAAAGTATGTGTGGTAGGGGTTTCTATAAATGCTTTCATGCCGTCCACTTTCATGCGTTCGGTTGAAACTTTGCCATCATCGTCGCCTGGAATAATAAAGGATGAAACAGGGTCGATAGACCAAGTGCCTGCAATAATGCCTAATTCATAATAAATATTTCCCAGAATATGGTGTAAAGCGGTTTGGTCGGTTGTAAGCTGTTGCCCTGCGGGTCCATAAATTTTTTTGTATAGGAAGTTGTTCTTTAAAAAGTCGGCAACTTCACTGCCTTGGTTTGGTGGCGAAAGCATAACAACTCGGCCAAGGTTGTTGAGTTTATTATTATTTAAATAAGCCCTTGCTACTAAACCACCCATGGAATGCGTTACAAAATGGGTTTTACTGTTTTGTTTGGTGAAGTTTTGAATGTTAGCGTCAATTGTTTGGCGAATTTTCTCAATTGGTTGGCTTGTGGAAGGGTAGTTGATGTTTAAAACATTGTAGCCACGTTCTTCAAGTGTGGTTTCAAATTTTTCCATATTACTTGCAGAACGGGCAATGCCATGCAGTAAAACAACGCCTTCTTTCGCATGAGCGTTAATTGTTACGCAGAATATAACAAGCGCTATGATAACCTTTTTCATGGTTTATTTCTTCGCTGGCGGAATAGGGGAGAAGTAACCCACACCAATAAGAAGTAAACCAACGGCCATGAAGGAGATTGTTTTGGCCAACATATCCACATTTGACATGTCTATAAAGAACAGCTTAAGCACAACCACACCAATAAGTGTCGCGCCTGTTAACCACATGCTTCTGTGCAATATGCGCGAGCCACATAAAATAAGCGTAAGGGCAATAACCGTCCATAGAATAGATGTCCCTGCCAAAAATGCACCGTGATTGAAGAGGGTGTACCATCTATATGGTACATCAACATACAAATGCAGGCTTCTGGCTAATATACTATTTAAGAATATAAAGCCAAGTGCACCCAGTAAGCTGATGAGTGTTGTGTAATAACCTTTAAGTATATGGCTTGGATTGCCAATGCGTTTATAAATTGCGAATAGACATAGTATGCTGGTGATCTCTAGCGGGTTTAAAAAGGGAATATAAAACTCTGCCATGTCATTGCCGTTTATGGAAATGGTTCTCAAAACAAGCCCAAAGGTTAAAATGGAAAGCACAGGTAACACATAATTTTGGTAAGCGCTTTGATAAACTGTAAACGGCCAGTTTTTGCCCAATAACTTCGTATGAACCAGCAGTAAAGAACCACCGAAAAATAAAAGCCACAATGAAAGCATCCAAGTAAAATTAAAGCCTAAATGATGGTTTATGAATAGGGCATATTCAAAACAAAAGAGCGATAAGAAACCAATAAAACCAAGTGTGTTTGTAATGTTTAAGTTTTCACCTTGGCGTGCTTTTAAAATGTACAAGAAAGCACCAAAAGCAGACATCCATGAAATTAAACCAAAACCTTCCATCGGGTGGATGTTATACATTCTTAAAACAGTTAAACCACATACAGCTAAAAATGGCATGTAAAGAAGGCTAGGTAAACTGCCAGCCTGCCATTTTAAGCGGTTGCTTGCCCACTGAAGTGCCGCAACAAATAGGGTTACTGTTAAAATAAGAATGTTGGTTTGGAGTTGTTCTGGTGTAACGTACAGTTCAATTTCACGTACGATACTTAAGTAAAGCCAACCAAAACCCCAAGTGGCCATGCTTAGGTTTTGAAATGAATAAACATGTTTTTCACGGTAAAGGTATGATGTGAAAAGCCCTGCAAGTGACAGAACCATCAAACTGAAAAAGTCGATATTTAAAACAGCCATGGTAAGTGGCATTTCACCTTTAAATGGCATTGTATATTTAAACAATGTACCAAGCATCATGTAACCAGCAATGCCTTGCAAAACAAAGCCTGAATACTTTGTGAAGGCGCTATTTTGTCGTAACCCTAACCAAATGGCAACGGCACCTTCTAATGCCCAAAGTGTGCTTGTTTCTTGTGGGTCGAAAACAAGTGGAATGGTAAAGGTTGCGAAAATACCAGAAAGCGCTATGACAGACCTTTTCATGGTCTTTAAATTTTGCAGTGGTTTTAAAAGAAGAGCTGTTAAAGCATAAAGCAGGGCAATAAACCCTGTGGCGAATGCATAGCCGAACTCTACACCTTTTAGTGTTTCATATTCAAAGCCCATAACGGCAAAGGGTAAAGCAAATGTAATGATACTATCAACATAGCCGTCGTTATGCTTTATCTCTTTTTGTGCGTATAAAATTGTGATTGCTAAGTAAATGAGGAAAAAAGTTAAAAGCATAGCCTGCATAGCAGTCATGTTTTCAGGGGCATACCACTGCGGCCATAAAACAAATGTGCTTATAAAACCTAAAATGTTAAGTAAACGCCATGATTTTACATAAGCTGTGCCTAAAATAACCAAGTTTAAAAGTAAGTAGTAAGCAAAAATAAGGTTGTGCGAAACATGCACAGCAACGCCTGAAAGAATCGGAGCGATAAACCCACCACCTAATGCCAATACAGCTAGGGGCAGAGAGTCATTTTTAAGGGAGAGGTGTAAGCCAAAGGCGCCAACAATAAGCGTGCTTAAAATGGCAACTTGGTAACCAATCAGTTCAAAGTAAAAATAAGCACTGTACGTGTTTAATAGTAAAATGGCTAAGCCAATGCCTGTTAAAGTTAAGGCATAGTTTTTTTGTTTGCCTTTAAGCCAGTAACCTAAACCTAAAAAAGCAAAGCCAGCAAGTGCGATACCTGCACATTTCATAGCAGGTGTTAGGGTGAATAAAGGTGTGATTGTTTTCATTAGGAATGAAATACCAATAAGCAATAATACAGCACCTAAGCGCACAATGCCTTTGTCACCTTTAAAGAAGTTAAACAACATATCAAAACTGCTGTTGTGATGTTCGCTTTGTTGTTCTTTTGGCTGGTGGGGTGAAGCCTTCACCTTCATTTCTTGGGTATGGATTGGGTTAATTTTAAGGGCTTTGTTAAGTGTTTCTTCGGCTGTGATAGCTGTTTTTTGTGGCGCTGCTGTTGGCTTTTCTTTTTGTTTTTTAACAGGGGTAAAGTTTACGTATTTTTGCAATTCACGAATTTTACGATGTGCGTTTTGAAGGCTTTCTTGCATCCGAAAAACGCTGTATATAAGCCCTGCTAACACGCCGCCCGTTACCCAGTGCAGGTCCTTTATCATCAGTGAAAAAAGAATGCCAATAACCACCCAAATATAAATCATGTTTTTGCCCTTTTTATGAAGGTTTATTTATTCTTCTAATTGCTTTACAGGCGCTTTAAACGAGAATGTACGTTCTTGTTCTTGCGAAGCTAGAATAAGCCTTGCAAAAACAGGTGTGCCACTTGGGTACTGCGTTATATTGTTCCCTGAAGATGACTTGCTGTTGGCTTCAATAACCTTTTTATCTTTGTTTAAAGGCATAACGTCTAATACAAGGTCTTTTTGTCCTTCAATGGTGTAACCCAGCTCACCATATGATGATTTAGTAATTGTAAAATTAGTACCTTTAAAGCTATAAGTTTCACCTTCTTTGGCTGGGATATCCACTGTTTTAATCATGCTTGGGATACGCAGCTGAATGTAACCTTCAACCGTTTTGGCTTGTTTTTGAGTGTGCCCTTTTAAAAGTTTAAGTTCGCGTTTGCCTGAAACGGTTGTGTGCCTTTTTTGTTCATTTCCTTCATAGGATATGCGCGGCATTGCTGTCAGTTCCACAGCTTTGGCTGTACGGTTTGGCCCACAAGTTTCAATGTTTAAAATGTTTTGTCCTGAGTGGTCTGCAACTTTTTGAATGAACAGTTGAACACGTGGGTTTTCAGAATCACCATGCATCGAAATATTCATGTTCGGAATAATACCACTTTCAATTTGAACATAAATGCGTTCAAGGTCATCGGTTGGTTCTTTTTTCTGACCGAATGAGAAGAAAGGCTCAACCGAAGGGGAAATCATAAACGGTCCTACTTTAAAGCCTTTTTTGTTACTGAAAACATCTAATATGGCTGTGTTCAGTTTATCAATGTCTACATTGTTCTGGTATATAGTAATGTTGCTTTCATCAACCAAAACATCAGGGTTTGAATTGCTGTTTTCATCATCTGTATTGCTTTTCATGCCAGACATTGAACTCATCATAATTTTCCCTAAATTTTTAGGAAGTTCTTTAAGGCTGTTTAGTTCACTTTCACCTAATGATAAATTGAATTCCCATAGGTTGCCATTTACAGATGATTGTAAGTTGTTCAGCATATTTTTGTAGTCTGCCATTTCAGCAGGTTCTTCAGGGATAAACGCCTTTACGCCTTCAATGCTGGCAGATAATTTTTCATGGTTTTTTTGTGCGTTTTCTGCGGTAGTCCAAACTTGTAAGTTTGTAGAAAGGGATTGTGATATGATGCTTAAATCAACGCTTGCAAAAGCTTTTTTGAATGATTCAATTTCTTCTTTTTTGCCACGTATAAACATGTTGGCAAATGGGTTTGTAACATTTTCAATTGCACGGTTTGGGTTTAAAATAGCAAGGGCCATAAGCTTACCTTCACGGTATGCTTTCCAGTTTAAAATGTCTTTAGGCTGTGCTTTGTTTTGAGCTAACGTTTTTAACGTGCCCTTTAAAGCACCTTCAGGGGTGATGATGATACTTTCTTTATCAACATACATGTCAAACGGTTCCCCTTGGGCACATGTTTCAATGTTTTGAGCCGGAGTAATGCGATAAACAGCTGCATTTTCTGTAAGTGGGAAAGCCAGCATGTGTTTTTCAAAGGCTTTAATGGTTTGCTCCACATTAAATTGACCTGTAATCACAAGAATGGTTTCAATGGCTTCTTTTTGAGTATCTTTTTCAGTGTTTGAATTTAAGTTTTCTTTTGCATTTGCAACAAGTAGAAGCTCTTCGGCTTGCTTTAAAAGAGGTAAGCCCTCATTGTCAACCTTTTGAAGGAATGCAAAAAGGTTGTGGGCTTCAGGCGTGTTGCTTCTTTCATCGGGCAGTTCGCTTTTTACAAATTCATTGTATAGGTAATTTAAGCGTGTTACGTCGGCATAGCCTACAAAAACAGTTTGCTTGTTGATAAGGGCATTTTCAGCAATCTCAATGGCTTCAGAGGTTTCTTTTGAGCGCAAAGGCTCCGTCATGATGCCTGCAATGGTCATCAGAATTAACATTAAAACTGTAATGCTAAGTGCAATAATATTGCCTTTACCAATTTTAGCCATGTGTTGCCCTTTAGTTTTTTTATTTTTATCATACAGTTAATGTAAGGCATTTACAAAATGCCTTACATTTTAGATGTTAGTCTTCTGTTGTATGAATAACACGTATCATGTTGGTTGTGCCTGCAACACCGAAAGGTAAGCCAGCGGTTAAAACGATAGGTTCTTTACTGTCTTCAAGTTGTGCATCTTTAACGGCGCTGATTGCAAGGTCACTCAAGCTTTCTTGGCTTGTTGGGTTTGGCTTAATAAGGCAGTTTAACCCCCAGGCAAGGTTAATGCGACGTGCTGTTTTCATGTGCGGTGTTACCGCTAAAATAGGGCGTCTTGGGCGCTGACGTGACATACGAAGCGCCGTTGAGCCATATTCAGTGAATGTTACAATAACATTCGCTTTTAAGGCGTATGCTGTTTCGGCGGCTGCATGGGTAATAGCGTCCCCTGTGTTTGGCATTGTTGGGATTTCACGTGCGTGAATCAGGTCGTGCCATGCGCTTGATTTTTCAACACGTGAAATAACATTATGCATGGTTTGAACTGCCTTTTCAGGGTATTTACCAGCAGCGCTTTCAGCGCTTAACATCAAAGCGTCAGCGCCTTCAAATGTTGCGTTTGCAACGTCTGAAACTTCCGCACGTGTTGGTGATGCATTTTCAATCATGCTTTCAAGCATTTGAGTGGCTACAATAACAGGTTTACCTGCTTTACGGCATTTGCGAATAATTTTCTTTTGAATAGAAGGGACATCTTCAATAGGGCATTCCACACCAAGGTCACCGCGGGCAACCATAATAGCGTCGGATGCTTCAATAATTGCTTCAATACGTTTAACAGCATTTGGCATTTCAATTTTAGCAAGTACAGCCGCTTTGCCGTTTACTTTTTCTTTAACGTCTAAAATGTCTTGCTCTTTTTGCACAAATGAAACCGCAACCCAGTCTACATCATTTTCAAGGCCGAAGGCTAAATCATCCCAGTCTTTTTGTGTTAGGGCTGAAATAGGTAGGTCGACACCTGGTAGGTTAACACCCTTACGGCTTGAGATTGTGCCACCTTCAAAAACTTCACATGTCACTTTACGGCCGTGCTTTTCAACCACTTGCATACGAACAATACCGTCATTAATGTAAACTTTGTCACCTTTTTCAAGGATGTCTAGAATTTCAGGGTGTGGCAGTTGGCAGCGGTTTTTGTCGCCTTGTGCTTTTTCATCGTCAATCACGAAGAAGTCACCTACTGCCAATTCATGTTTGGCGCCTTCTGCAAATTCACCTAAGCGAATCTTGGGGCCTTGTAAGTCCTGTAGAATTGTAATAGGGCGGCCAACTTTTTCTTCTAAAGCACGAATGTTTTTAATGTTATTCTTGTGTATTTCATAGTCCCCGTGTGAAAAATTAAGCCGGAAAGCGTCTGCACCTGCATTAAAAAGTTTTTCTAACATTTCAGGAGATGATGATGCTGGTCCGATGGTTGCTAAGATTTTAGCATGTCTGTCACGCAAATTTGACACAGAAGGTACCCTTTATTTGATTGTATTTTTTCTTTAAATTTAAAAAATGCTTACTAATTTTTGCATTCGCTTTTAAACTTTAACATAAAATAGGTATAATTCTATTTAAGAATATTGCAATAAAAATAATGAAATTGGAGTGAAATGCTGAAAATAGCGATCTTCTTAGTGCAAATTTGGAACTACAGGTACCAAGTGTTGTTGCCAATCATTTTATTACCTTTAATGGTATTAAGTGTGAGCTTAGCATATAACCCGCTTTATGAAGCAACAACAACCATTAGCGTTGACCGCACGAAAGCAAGTTCTCCAGTTTTAATGAATATTTCCGACCCAAGTAATAGTCTTATTTTAGAAAGACGTTTAAAAAGTGAGTCGGTTATTCGTGATACTATTTTAAGTACAGGTGCTGTTGTTGGTTTTGAATTGTTGCCAACTGAAGAAAAAAGCAATGTGTTGCGTGATTTTACCAACCGTGTCCGTATGACCATTTTAAGCGACGATATGGTTCGCATTAATTACAAAGGTGAAACCCCTGAAAAGGCTGAAAATGTTCTTGAAATTCTTGTAGGTAACTTTATTGATGAGATTTTAGCGCCAGAACGTGTGCGTGTGGGTGACTTGTTGGCTTCACTTGGAAACCAAGTGCAACTATATAGTGAACAAGAAAAGAAAGCGAATGAACGCTTAAGTATTATGCAGGCTAAGTTGGCAAATACAACAGGTAAGTCCCGCGAGGCTTTGCTAAAGGAATTGGTTGGTGTTGAATTTAATGTGCAAAAAGCAATTGCACAAAAAGACCTTGCGCAAAGCGAGTATGAAGACCTTCTTCTACAGTCACGTTCTTTAATGGGTGGTCAATTCCACAATGAACCAAACGCTATTATGTGGATTGTGGACCCAGCGCTTTCACTTTCTACAAAGCGTGATATGACATACCATATGCAAATTTTGTTTGTTGCACTTCAAGCTGCACTTGTTCTTGCCTTGGTGCTTGTAATGTATAAAAAATTAACAGACAGCACGCTGAAAAAAGACAGTGATATTTACGATGCTTTAGGTCTTAAAATTTTAGGGCATGTGCCTAACCTTGGGCATGTGGAAAGTGAAGGCGGTAGGCTAATTATTACAACCCAATCCAAAGTTTTATAAGGGTGAAAACATGACAGATAAAAAAGATGATTTAGAAGTAACGGTTTCAGTTGCAAAGAAAAGCAGAAAAAGCAGTGCAACAGGTGCTATGGGTACCGCAACCATTCAGCCAACATCTTACACAGAAGTAAGCCGTATTCACCGTGGGGCGCTTTCCACCTTGAAAGGCAGCATGGTTGTAACAGCTGCAACAGGCGGTGAAGGAACAACTTTGTTGGCACATCTTATGGCGCAAAGAAGTGCAGAAGGTGGCCGTAAAACGCTTTTAATTGACTTAAATATGCGCAACACTGACCTTTCAAATAGGCTTTCGCCAGACCGCTCTGCTTGGAACTTGGCAGGACGTAATTTTAAAGATGGTTTTGGCGACTTGATTTACCCAGTTGCCGGTGATGATAAAATGTTTTTCATGCCAGCACCACTAGACAGTGCGAGTGTTCAATTCTTAAAAGATATTAACCATGCAGGGACTTTCTTTGAAACGCTTGAAAAAGAATTTGAACACATTGTAGTGGATACAACACCTGTGGGGTCATTAAACCGCTATAATGTTGACCCTATTACATTGTCAGCAGCTGCAAGGCGAAGTGTTTTGGTGATGATGGCGAACAGAACGCCAAAAGAAAAAGTTTCACATGCAATTAAGCAATTGCGTGAATCTGGTGCGAACATTGAAGGTATGGTTGTGAATGACCATGAAAACCCAAGTTTGCGCAGTCAATTAATTGCTTTTGCAGATTTCTTTAAACCACTATCACCAGGTTTTACAAGTTGGATGCGCGGTAAAATTTCACACAGTGAGAATTTAGACTAATGTATAAGTTTTTGCTGTTTTTCAGTGCTATGCTTTGGGGGCAAAATTCTTTTGCCTCTTCTTATTCGGAGTGCCGTATTTTAGGTGTTGTTGAAGATGTTTACTTTAACAAAATTCATTTAGGTGTTTTAAAATATGAAGATATTGTCGAAAACAATTTCGATCTGAATTATGAAAACTGTCAATCCTTAGAAGGGAAGGTTGTTGCCCTTTATGATGATTGGAAGGATGCGGCAGACGAACAGTGCCGACTTGAAGTGGTTGTGCCTTTTAAAAAGAATAAATATCGCAATAAGATGAATGAAAACTTCCAAAAAGGCGATATGTTAAAGTTTGATTATTCATTTTATCAATCTATGACGCCAGATGGTGTGATGTGTATGAAAAAATGGGTTCTTTTGGAACATGTTCCATTAAAACCGCATTCAAGGTAATGTATTTATTGTAATTTTAATGAGAGTGTTTTATTAGTTTAAATTATGAGTGTATCCCACGTATTATTAGTTTGTTTACAAGAGGAAGATGGCAAGTCTCTTCAATATACGGGTCAGCTAGCCTTGGCGCTTCTGGCACAGGGTTTTGGCGTTTCCATTCTAACCAATGTACCAAGTGATAGCATTCTTGTAGGTATTCATAAAGATATTGAAGTTTTTCATAGCCCTGAAACCAAATGGCCAGACCTTTTAGGGGGTGATATGGTTGTTGCACTGCGCAAGGCTTTAAAGGGTGATGATAATATTAGTCATGTTCACTTTATGGGGCTAGGCCGCCAGGTGTTGCCGCTCAGTTATGTTTGTCAGCGTTATAAAACGCCATGCCTTGCAACGGCTTTAAATGATGAGGGGTTTGATTTACCTAAGCTGCCTTTTTACATGCGCAAAAAATATGTAAAACACTTAGATGAAATGGCACAAATTATTGTAAGCTCTCAAGGGATGTTGGAAAAAGCGAATATCCTGCATTTTGACAATATTTCATTAATTAAAGAGGGTGTGGATACGGACCGCTTTAAGCCTGTGCTTTCAAAGCGCCCAATCAGGCGCGAACTTGATTTACCTGAAGGGTCAACCATTGTTTGTTGTATGGCAGATATTGAACCTGCAAATAAACAGCTTGAAACACTAAAGCTATGCATGCCTTTGGGTGATTTTTTACATGTTATTTTCTTAGGTAAAGTAAAAGACGTTGCTTATTTTGAAAAGCTAAAAGAAGAAATGCGACGCACAGCGATTGAGCCTTATGTCACCATTCGTGATGCAGTGCAAAACCCTGAGGATTATTTGCGTGCTTGCGATGTGTTTATGTTGTTGGGTGGGGTTGAAAAGCGTCAAACAACCGTTCTTGAAGCTCAAAGTTGTGGTTTGCCTGTGGTGCTTGATGCTTCAAGCAGTGCTTTGTCACTAACTAACGGTAACAAAACAGGGGTGGTGCTTTACCCAAACAATGCCTTGGCGAAAGGTGCTGTTGAGAAGCTGATTTCAGACCCAAACTTTAGGCAAGGCAAGGCTTTATATGCAAGGCCGTTTGTTAAAAAAGAGCACGACTTTAAAGATATGATGGGTTCTTATAAAAAGTTATACGAAAACTTATCATGAAGCTTAGTCTATTTATTAAAGAATAAAAAAG
>NZGE01000027.1 GCA_002689455.1 Magnetococcales bacterium
AAAAAAATAAATTAATTAGCTTTAGCGAAATTTTCCGATACTCACAGAAAAAGGCGTCGTCGCGGACGCCTTTTTCGCTTTTATATATTTTTCAATTGAATGTGTATGTGATGCATTTATTGCACATGGGATTGCAGAATGTATGTTTTTGATTTGAAATGTTATTTGTTTTTTTGGTATGCCTATAAAATGTCAGTAAAATAGTTTTACCTCTTTTGGGGAGGTGCATAAGTTTTTGTGAATGCTTCTTCACCGTTGTATTTGCATTGGGGGTAAATAATAAAATTTATGATCTAGGGGGATCAAATGGCTAAAAAACCAAATCAGGTTGACGTTAAATTAAGTAATGCTACGGATAATCAAACCAGCATTAACTCTAAAAACGGCCATAATGTGGGCAAAGGCGATGATCAGAACTTGTCAGCTTCTGACATTAATGTAAAAGGTGTTCCCTCAAACGCTCAAGTTTCTGCCGATGTGGGTGAGGATTATTTGAACATCTCCCTCGACTCTGCATGGAACAGTGTAAAAAATGTTCAAGTTTCCTCTAAAGATTCAGCTGACGTTAAAATTGATAATTTCGTGCACACAGATGTACGTTTGGATGGTAATGAAAATTCAAACGTTGAAGTAACAGGCGCAAAACGCGGTAACATTCGTACAGGCGGTGGCGATGATAATATTTCTGTAGATGCTTATACAAATGGTTCTGGTTGGTCCAACCAGTTTAATATTTTTTCAGGCGCGGGTAATGACAACATCACATTAAGTGGTGATCAAGGCATTACATTTTTCCACATTAATGCAGGCGATGGAAATGATACGATTAATCTAATTGGTGAATATGCGGGCTCATATGCTAATTTAGGTGAAGGTAACGATGTATTTAACAGTGGTGGTGGCCGTGACTTCGTTATTTCTAACCATGGTGATAATTCAATTTCAACAGGTGCAGGCGAAGACCTTATCTTTACTGGTAAAGGTAATGACGTTTTAGATGGTGGTATTGGCGCCGATAGAATTTCAAGCGGTGACGGCGACGATATTATTAAATATGACGCTGAAGATGACATTATTGACGCTGGTAAAGGTGATGACACACTTGTTATTGATGGTGATGTTGATATTGATACTCAACAAGTGCGCCGATTTGAAAATATTGAAATGACAGATGGTGCAGGAGATGACTCTGTTTCCATTACGTTGGAAGAAGCACGTAAACTTTCTGACAGTGACGTGGTTAAAATTAGAGGTGACGTTGGCGACAGTGTTGAAGCGTTTGACGCAAAACAACAATTAGATGATGTAACTGAAAATGGTATTAACTATGCTGTATTTGAAGGTTATAAAGGTGAACAAATTTGGGTTCAGCATGGGTTATCTGTTGGTGATCGTGTCATGGGTGCACCTGAACCTGAACAGTTTGAAATGAAATTTGTAAGCGAAGAAGCGGGCTATAAAAATACGGTTGGCTATTATGTTATTGACGCTGAAGGTAACATTACTGATGTAAATGTGAATTTTGACAACGCATCGGCACTGAACAGTGGTGGTGACTTAATTAACGACTATTCAACTTCAGCGATTGATGTTGCCGATGGATCTCATGTTGAATTCTTTATGGTTGCGAATGGTTACAATCTAAATAAACAGTTTAAAAATATTGACCTTGAAGAAGGTGAGTTAAAGTTTGTGAATGGTGAAGGTGATGCGGCTTCAATTTTTGATGGTTCAGCACCTAATCTTGTTTATGTAGATACAAACGGTGAAGTAACAGCTTTAAAGGGTGATGTTTATCATACCAACAATGTAGGTTTTAGCCTTGATGGAAAAGAACATGCGGTTATTGAAGTAAGCGAAGATGGTTCATCGGTAAAAATCTCCTTTGAAGACCTTAAAGGTTTGGGTGATAAAGACTTTGACGATTTAGTTGTTGAAGTGAATATGGGTCCATTTAATGGTTCTGTTGCAGGTGTTGAAGCTGGTACAGGTACATCTTATGACCCTGTTGCTGTTGATGACGGTTTAGAACAATCTACAGTCTTGGGTTCTAAAGAGTCTGCAGGCTCAATGGAAGACTGGGGTACAGTTAATGAAGATGGTTCTGTAAATTTTAATAAAAACGGTGTGACAGGTACAATTCAAGCGGTAACACGTGATGGTGAAACTGGTGAGGTAGACTATAGCGTTGGTGGACCTGGTGGTGGACGTTACGACTTTGGTTTAGGTGTTTCAGACGGTGCATCAAACGAAGTTGATTTGAACGAATCACTTGTTTTGAATTTTGATGGTGCAGTTTCTGGTGCACGTGTTGGTTTAGATAGTTTATATAACAACTTTAATGAAGGCAGTAAACCTGACGCTCGTGTTTCTTACAAGGCATACAAAAATGGTGTGCTTGTTGCTGAAGGTGAAGTTATTAATGACGAAGGTAATGTTGATGGTGATGGACACCGTGAAACCAACTTCTTTGATGTGGAAGGAAGCTTTGACAGTTTGGTTTTAGAAACAGTTTCACCAACGTCAACATCAAATTCAAACTTTGTGTTGCGTTATGTGGAAGTAAATACAACAGTTGGATTCCCTGTAGAAGAAGGTGAAGCTCTAGAACTTGATGTGGCTACACTGCTTGCCAATGATTATGATTTAGACGGCGATGTTTTGAATATTACAGCGGTTTCTGCTGAATCTGAAAATGGTGGCTCTGTAGAGTTTAATGCTGAAACAGGCGAAGTGACTTATATTGCTGCAGAAGGATTTACAGGCGCAGACACATTTACATATACAATTACAGATAATAACGGCGGTGAAAGTACAGCTACTGTACATGTGCATGTTGAGGCAAACACAGCACCTGTGGCTGTAGATGATGGTGTTCAAGAAACAGTGCTGCTAGGTACAAAAGAAGGTAATGGTGAATTATCAGACTGGGGCGTTGTTGCAGAAGATGGTTCAGTAACATTTAACAAAGATGGTGTTGTTGGTAAAGTTGAAGGATTTAAAAATCAAGATCAGTTGACTGATATTACATTTGACCATTCAGATGATGGTTTAGGTGTAAAAGGTAATTCGGACGAGGTAGACTTTGGCGAAACTATGGTGGTTAGTTTTGAAACGCCAAACTCTGGTGCACGTATTGGTCTTGATAGTTTGTATGGAAACTTTGATGCAGGTAGTAAACCGGATGCTCGTGTTTCTTACAAGGCTTACAAAAATGGTGTTCTTGTTGTTGATGGTGAAATTATAAGCGATATGAACAACGTAGATGGTGACGGTCAACGTGAAACCAATTTCTTTGATATTGATGTAAGCTTTGATCAAGTTGTTTTGGAAGGTTATTCTCCAACATCAAGTTCAAACTCAAACTTTGTTTTAAGATACATTGAAGTGCATACAGCAGGTGAATTTACAGTTGAGGAAGGCGAGCCATTAACATTTGATGCAGCGACGCTTCTTGAGAATGATTATGATATTGATGGCGATGCATTGAACATTATATCTGTTTCAGCTGAATCTGAAAATGGTGGTGTGGTTGAACTAAATTCGGAAACAGGTGAGGTGACATACACATCGGCTGATGGCTTTACGGGTGATGACACCTTTACGTACACTATTACAGATGAACATGGGTATGAAAGCACAGCCTCTGTGCATGTACAGGTAACAGAAGGTACGGTTGTTGTTGATCCTGAGCCTGAAAATGAAGCGCCTGTTGCAGCTGATGATGTTATTGTAACAGATGAAGATTCGGCTGTGAGCGTATCTGTTGATGATCTGTTGTTGAATGATAGCGACGCTGATGGTGATACGTTAACAGTGACATCTGTGGATGCGGTTTCATCAAACGGTGGTGTGGTTGAATTTAATGAAGAAACAGGTGAGGTAACATATACACCTGCTGCGAACTTTAATGGTGATGATACGTTTACATATACTGTTTCTGACGGTAACGGCGGTGAAAGCGCAGCAACTGTACAGGTGACTGTAAACCCTGTTTATGATGCACCAGAAGCACAGGCCATTACAGCCACTGCTGTGGAAGATGGTGCGCCTGTTGTGCTTGATGCATCTGTTTTAAACACTGATGGTGCTGAACTATTTTATACATTAGCAAGTACAGTTGATGAAGGGTCTGTCGTAAACAATAACGATGGCACATTTACATTTAATGTTGGTAATGCTTTCCAAGATTTGGATAGCGGTGAAGTGCGTGAAGTACGCTTTACATACCAAATTACAGATTTAGCAGGTAATTCTTCAGTTGCTGATGCTGTTATTACCGTGGCAGGGGTGAATGATGCACCTATAGCACGTGATTCTGTGTTTAGTTTCAATGAAGACGAAGTAGTAAGTGTCGAGGGTAGTTTTAATGTTTCAGATGTGGATGTTGAACCATTAACTGTTTCACTGATGAGCCAACTAAATGCAGAAACAGAAGGTACAGTAACCGATAATGGAGATGGAACTTTTAGTTTCACACCAGCAACTGATCCGAATGCATATAATTACCTAGCTGCAGACGAGCAACTTGTGCTTGAAGTTGCATATGAAGTGACTGACGGTGACGAAACATCAACCGCCAACCTTCAATTTGTTATTAATGGTGTAGATGATGAAGTTGTTGCTGAAGAAATTGTTGAAGAAACAACAGATGATGGCGAAGATATTATTATTGACCTTGGTGGTGCTGTAAATGACCCTGATGGTGAGGTGACTATTTCAGTTCCAAATCCTCCAAACCCAGAAACTGAAGGTACATTGGTAGATAATGGTGACGGTACATTTACATTTGAACCTTCACCAGAGTTAGATGCTTTAGATGATGGTGAGTCTCAAGAAATTACATTTGAATATGAGGTTGTAGATGAACAGGGCAATACAGTTACAGAAACTGTTACAATTATTGTAACAGGTACGAATGATGCGCCGGTTGCTTCAAATGTTATTGTAAACACAACTGAAGATAACTATGTTATTGGTCAGTTTGATGCAACAGATGTAGATGCGAATGACACGTTGACTTATGCACTTGTAACGGCGCCAGACCCTGAAACAGAAGGTACGGTTGTTGTAAATGGTGGCCAGTTCACATTTTACCCAGCACCAAGCTTAAACAGCATGGCTGAAGGTGAAACTTTAGATATAACATTTACATACCGTGCCAATGATGGCGATGCGACAAGTGATGCTGTGGTAACAGTTACTGTTGTGGGTACAAATGATGCTCCAGTTGTTCAAAGTGTTGAAGTGAATGCAACAGAAGAACAGTCAGCTGTTCAATTCGATATTACAGCTTACATGGACGATGTTGATGTTGATGATACGGCTGAAAGTTTAACATACTCTGTAAACCAACCATCTAAAGGTCAATTGGTTGACCTTGGGAACGGTTTGATTGAATTTAGACCAAATGGTGAATTTGATAACTTAGGGGCAGGCGATAATTACATTATGAATGTTCCTGTTGTTGTACGTGACAGCCACGGTGCAAGCACAACTTTATATGTTAATATTGTTGTTGCAGGTGAAAATGATGCACCGGTCGCTTCTGAAATTACAGTTAACACAACAGAAGATGCGTTAAGTACGTCGTTTGTTATTCCAGCAAGTGATGTAGATGCAGATGCATTAGCAGTTACATTTGTGGATGTACCTGAAGAATTGAATATTACTGTAAATGGCTTAAATGCAAACGTTTCAACAAACAGTGCGCTTCAAAGCTTAGATGATGGCGAAAGTGCAGTATTTAATGTTGTGTATACGGTTTCAGATGGTGTTGAAACAGTTCAAAATGTGGCAACCTTTACAGTTCAAGGTTCAAATGATGCACCTATTATTGAAAGTATCCAAACAACAATGCTTGAAAATGATGCATCTGTAACGCATGCACTTACAAGTGTGGACTTTGAAGGTGATGATGTTGTTTACCTTATTCAAAACCCACCGCTGGATTCAGATGGTTATGTAACAATTGATAATGTAAACGATACATTTACATTCCATGTAGGTGCTGGGCTTGATGAATTGCAAGCGGGTGAAACAAAAGTTGTTCAGTTTACATATGTCGCAACAGATGGGAAAGATACATCTGCACCGCAAACGATTCAAATTACCATTGAAGGTCAAAACGATGCGCCTGTGATTAACAGTGTATCAGCTGTGATGGGCGAGGATGATGGTACTCAAGTGTTTAGCTTGGGTGTGAGCGATGTGGATAATGCGCTTACAGAGCTGACCTACACAATGGTATCACCTCCTGAAAATGGTACAGTCACTCTAAATGGTGATGGTACATTTATATTTGAACCGGGTGAAAGCTTCCAGTATTTAAATGATGGCGAAAGTGAAATTGTTGAATTTACTTTCTCAGTTAATGACGGTGATAATGTTGTTCAGCGTACAGCGCAAGTAACTGTACTTGGTTCAACCGACGCTTTAGATGTGAATTCAGTATTCTTTTCTGAGCCAATTCATGCGGTGGAACGTTTCGAACAAACGTTTAATCTTTCTGATGCCTTTGCAAATGTTACAGGTACTGAAACGGTAACATTTACAGATTTATTGGGTAACCCTGCACCTTCATTTGTCCGATATGACGCATCAACAAGTAAGGTTGTTATTTTAACAAGTAACAGTGACTTTGGTGAGTATGATATACAAGTTCATGTTTCAAATAGTACAGGCTCATCTGTAACGCAAGAGTTTAAGCTTTATGTAAATGAAGCAGGTGCAACATTAGATGCAAACTCACAAGTTGCAGGTGCAGGTGAAGACCGCCTTGAAGGTACAGCTGGGAATGAGTACCTGTCATCAGGTTCAGGTAACGATCAAATTTTTGGTAATAACGGCAATGATGTTATTTTTGGTGGCGCTGGAAATGACTACCTTGTAGGTGGGCGTGGTGACGATATTTTCTTATTGGGTGGCGCTTATGTAGAAGATGGTATTGATACTTTCAATGGTGGTGATGGATATGACTCGATCGTTTTCCATTCAGGTGGATCAAAGGTTATGTATGTGGATGGTGTTTTTGATTCAACATCTTCAATTGAAGAGGTTCGAAGTACTCAAACTGGTTTTGGCTCTATTCGCGGTATCTCAAATGATGATGTTATTGATTTGAGTGAAATTAATCTTGTAGGTGATTTTAGACTGTATGGTGGTAGTGGTAATGATTCTATAACAGGTTCTGTTGGAGATGAAACAATATATGGTCAGGCTGGAAATGATACATTGAACGGTTATCTAGGGGATGATACGCTTCGCGGAGATGCTGGTAATGACATTTTATACGGTGGTGAAGGTAATGACTATTTAGATGGCGGTACTGGCGTTGACGAATTATATGGAGGTGAAGGGAATGATACGCTTGTGTGGGATTCTAACGATGCAATGATTGATGGTGGTGTTGGCGGTTTTGATACGCTGGATTTATCTGGCCAGTCAACTGTTGATTTTACAACAGAACCTGCAAATGAAGTTGGTTTTGAAATGATAGATATGAGTGGTAGCGCAACTGAAATTACTTTAGGTTTGGCGGATGTGTTGGAAATTAAAGATACAACGGTTGATACATTGTACATTCAGGGTAACAACGGCGATAACGTTAATACGGATGGCATGTTTGAAGTAACAGCGCAGATTAACGTTGTAGATACCAATGGTGATGGTGTAACAGACTCCACATTCCAAGTTTATCGCTCAACACTTCAAAGCGATGTGTTTATAGGTATTGAGGTGGGTGTAGGTATGTCTCTAGACGGTACAATTGTATAAATTTAAAATATGAAAAAAGAAGCCCTCTTTTGAGGGCTTCTTTTTTGTGCATGTTTTGCTGTTATGTGAATTTAATTTTACATAATTGCACAAAAAATAGTCATGTATATAGTGTGGTGATAGCGCCTTATCATCTATATATTGTGTCAAAGCGTTTGTGTTTAAATTTTTACAATGTTGAAAATAAAACAGTTTTTAAAAATTGCGCTTTTGAAAGCTTGAAAAATGCATCACAGGATATAGTGTCAACGTGGAAATATCATTTTTTTTGTGTACCATTTTAGGGGTAATTTTTGTCTTTTCCAGTGTGATTTTTTTGGTTATACATAAATGGCACACAGGGTTTGTTTAAAAACGGCTCTTCAAAAACCTTGAATCTTATAGGTAAAGGTTCTAAGTGATTGTTTTTATTCATATTTAAAGTTATTTACCTGCTTAAAATTTAGGCAAAGGTGGGTAAAAAACACTGGCGCACGTATTCTATATATAGTACCTTTGTCTGTATTAGATACAATATATAGGTTAGCTAATTGGTTGAATATTCCTTGAAATCAGTTGGTTAATGGCAAGTAAAAAAGAAAAGGTAGCACAGCATGTACGACATTAAAATCGACCACTCTCGCGATGACAAAATAACACCTTTTGGTAAATCCACTCTACAGGATCGTTATTTGTTACCAGATGAAACTATTCAAGAAGCTTTTGCACGTGTATCTTGTGCTTATGCCGATGACGAAGCGCACGCTCAACGTCTATACGATTATATGAGCCAACTTTGGTTTGCGCCTTCAACACCAGTGCTTGTTAATGGTGGTGCGAAACGTGGTTTACCTATTTCTTGTTTTTTAAATGAAGTTGAAGACTCTTTAGACGGTATCACAAACACATGGATGGAGAATGTGTGGTTGGCTGCTAAAGGTGGTGGGATTGGTACATACTGGGGTAATGTTCGTTCTATTGGTGAGAAAGTTGGTCGTGTTGGTAAAACGTCAGGTATTATTCCTTTCTTGCGTGTACAAGACTCTTTAACGATGGCTATCTCTCAGGGTTCTCAACGTCGTGGTGCTGCTGCCTGCTACCTTGATGTTTCACACCCTGAAATTGAAGAATTTATTGAAATGCGTAAAGCTTCAGGCGGTGACCCTAACCGTAAAGCACAATACCTTCACCACGGTGTTGTTGTGACAGATGACTTTATGGAAGCTGTTCGCCGTGATGATGAGTGGGCGCTAAAGTCTCCTGCGACAGGTCAGATTGTGAAAAAAGTAAGCGCACGTGATATCTGGATCCGTATTTTAACAGCACGTGTTGAAACGGGTGAGCCTTACATTTTGAATATTGACACAGTAAACCGTGCAATTCCTTCATACCATAAGGACCAAAACCTAACTGTTAAAATGTCGAACCTATGTAGTGAAATTACACTCCCAACAGGTATTGACCAGCACGGTCGCATGCGTACAGCTGTTTGTTGCCTATCATCTGTGAACCTAGAAAACTACGATGAATGGAAAGATAATGAATACTTTATTGAAGACTTGATGCGCTTCCTTGATAATATTCTACAAGACTTTATTGACCGTGCACCAGAAGATATGAAAAATGCACGTTACGCTGCCTTACGTGAACGTAGTGTTGGATTGGGTGCCATGGGCTTCCATTCATTCCTGCAACAAAAAATGATTCCATTTGAATCGGCAATGGCGAAGTCTTGGAACAAGAGAATGTTTAAGCACTTGCGTGATCAGGCAGATGCGGCTTCTGTTAAATTGGCTGAAGAACGTGGCCCGTGCCCTGATGCTGCTGAAGCACTTGTTAAGGAACGTTTTTCTAACAAGTTGGCTATTGCGCCAAACGCCTCTAGCTCAATTTACTGCGGTAATGCTTCACCAGGTATCGAACCATTCTCTGGGAATTCATTTACACAAAAAACATTGGATGGCTCATTTAACGTGCGTAACAAATACCTTAAAAAGCTTCTAGCTGAAAAAGGTTATGACGATGCGGATACATGGTCATCTATCACAACAAATGAAGGTTCTGTTATGCACCTTGATTTCTTAACAGACGAAGAAAAAGACATTTTCAAAACTGCGTTTGAAATGGATCAGCGTTGGATTATTGAACATGCTGCTGACCGTGCCGAGTTTATTTGTCAGGCTCAATCAGTGAACCTGTTTGTACCTGCAACAATTCACAAGCGCGACCTTCACATGTTGCACTTTACAGCATGGGAAAAAGGTGTGAAAAGTCTTTACTACTGCCGTTCGAAGTCTATTCGTCGTGCGCAGGTAGTTTCTATGACAGACGCAAAACGTGAAGCTGCAATGAATGTTACAGCTAATGAACAAGATAAATACGAGGAGTGCATCGCATGTCAGTAATTGACTTGAACCAAAAGAAATTAGACCTTGGACGTATCCACGGTGTATTAGAAGCAAACCCTGTTTACAAGCCATTTCGTTACCCATGGGCTTATGACTACTGGCTTATGCAACAGCAGGTTCACTGGCTACCTGAAGAAGTTCCAATGGCTGACGATGTGAAGGATTGGAACCACAAAATTTCTGATTCAGAACGTAACCTTCTTACACAGATTTTCCGTTTCTTCACTCAAAGTGATATTGAGGTGAACGGGTGTTATGTGAATAAATACATGCGTGTGTTTGGGCCAACAGAAATTCAAATGATGTTGGGTGCGTTTTCAAACATGGAAACAATTCACGTTGCAGCTTACTCTCATCTTCTTGATACCATTGGTATGCCAGAAGTGGAATATGAAGCATTCTTGAAATACGCTGAAATGAAAGATAAGTACGACTACTTACATTCATTTGAATGTACAACAAAAGAAGAAATCGCCATTACGCTTGCTGTATTCTCCGCCTTTACGGAAGGTTTGCAGTTGTTTGCTTCTTTCGCTATTTTGTTAAACTTCCCACGTTTCAACAAAATGAAGGGTATGGGGCAAATTGTAACATGGTCCGTGCGTGATGAATCTCTTCACTGTGAAGCGATGATTAAGCTGTTCCGTACATTTATCCACGAAAACCCAGAAATTTGGACAGATGAACTTAAAAACCGCTTGGTTGAAGAGTGTAAAACAATTGTTGGCTTAGAAGATAACTTTATTGACCTTGCTTTTGAACAAGGTGGTATTGAAGGTTTAACTTCTGACGAAGTGAAACAATACATTCGTTACATTGCAGACATTCGCTTGCGTGAATTAACACTTGAGCCAATTTACAATGTTGGTAAAAACCCACTGCCTTGGTTGGATGAGATGTTGAACGCTGTTGAGCATACAAACTTCTTTGAAAACCGTGCAACGGAGTACTCTAAAGCTTCCACGCAAGGTACATGGGATGAAGCGTTTGCTACGCATGATGAATCTTCATCAAAAACAGGCGCAAGTCACTAAGTAAAGAAAAGCCCGCATGATGCGGGCTTTTTTATGTTCGTTAGGGAAGTGATTGGAGGTAGTTTACCATTTCTGAAAGTGGTGTTGTGGGGTTTTTGATTTGATATAAATTTGCACCCCATTTTAGAGCTTTTTTTATGTGTTCTTCATCATCAAATGCACTGCACATAACAAATGGTATGTCCTGAGGGATGCCACACTTTGTTAACCGCCCTCTACGTACTTTGTGTAAAACACGGTCACCATCCATGCTTAAACGGTTGCATGTGGGTGGCATGTTCCAATCGCATACGATAGCATCATAGAGTACAGGAGTTTCTTCAAGCTTTTCAAAAGCAATGCATGGGTTTTGATACCAGTCATAGCTAAAGCCTGCATCGTTCAAAATTTGACCCACAAATCGGGCGATTTGAGGTACGTCTTCTAAAAGCAGAATATGTTTAGGTGTAGGCATTTTTAATTCCTTATTAACGTGTTGAGGTAATTAATCATAGGTTGTAAGCTTTCGCCCAAGCTTTTAACTTGGTAAAAGTTTGCACCTGCTTCTATGGCGTCTTCTTTGTGTTGATCGCAATCCCAGCCTGTGCACATAATGAACGGCATGTCTTTGGGGATGATGTCTTCATTTCCACCGTAGCGAATATCCATTAGGAAAGTTAAACCGTCGCACATAGGTGGCATTTCCCAATCAGATACAACAGCGTCGTAGTGTTTAGGTTTTTCTAATAAAGCGTGTACGGCTTGGTTCGGGTTAGGGAAGTGATCGTATGTAAATCCGGCTTCTTTAAGTGCAGTGCCTACAAATTCGACCATCATGGGGGTGTCTTCTAAAAAGAGAATGTGCAATGACATAAAATCTCCATAAGAATAAAGGAAAAAAGAATAGGTGTTTATTGCTAATGTTTTTATAGGATTAATTGTATGCAATGTCAATAATTGAAGTAGAATTATATATTGTAAGGATGTGTGGTTTGGCATGGTTTATGCAATAAATATTCGTAACTGATTTTATGTATGAAAAAGGAGATATAACATGCCCATTTCAATTGTAAGTAATTCTGCGTCTGCTATCGCTCAACGAAATTTGCAAACAGCAAGTAGTGATGCGCAACGTTCTATTTCCAAAATTTCATCGGGTCAGCGCGTGTTTAACGCAAAAGAGGACCCTGCATCCCTTGCGGTAGGTTCTGGTTTGTCGGTAGACTCTGCTTCTTTAAGAGCGGCTTCAATTAACGCTTCATCGGGTATTTCTTTGATGCAGATTGCAGATGGTGCTCTGTCACAGATGACGGAGATTCTAGATCGTATGAATGTTTTATCAGTTCAAAGTCAGTCAGGTCAAAGTACAGCTGTTGAGCGTGCTTATATGGATGAAGAGTATCAGGCTTTAAAATCTGAAATTGACCGTATTGCCGCAACAACGAAGTTTAACGGTGTTGTTTTATTAGGTGGTGTGAACTCTATTGATTTAAATAGTGTGGGTGCCAATGTAGACACTGCAAATGGTTTTGTAGGTTTTGAGTTTCAAGACTTTGTGGACCCAACTTCAGTTTTTCAAGTGGATTACAGTTCTGCTGCGAATATTTTAACTATCACAAATCAAACGACGTCTGAGTCTCAGAGTATTTCGGTTCAATCACCAACGGTTGGTCGATTGAACGAATATAACTTCCAGCAATTAGGTGTTCAAATTACTTTAAACAGTGACTTTGACGACACGACCGATATTGTCCATGCAGGTGCAGGTGAAGAATTTGATGTTGTTTTAGGTGGCAGTGTTTCTGCTAGTAATTATGAGTTCCAAATTGGTAGGACGACGGCTGCGGAAGATAGAGTTTCTGTAAACTTACCTGTTATTAATTTAAGTCAATTAGGTTTGTCGACTTCGGATGTTTTGACTGTGGGTGCAGCCGCAAGCTCTACAACAGCTATTGAAAATGCGTTAAATGTTATTGCAACGGCTCGCTCGAATTTAGGTGCAAGTATTAACCGCATGGAAGTGGCTTCTCGTAATATTCAAGTGTCTATTGAAAATACAGAAAGTTCACGTTCAGCGCTATTAGATGCTGATATTGCAGCGGAAATTACAACGGTAACAGCGAATCAGGTATTGCTTCAAGCGGGAACGGATATGTTAAACCGTTCGAACCAAACGCCAAGTATCTTGCTTGACTTAATTCGTGGTGCTTAAGAACTTTTTCTTGTAAGGGGTTGCTATGAGAAAACCGTTAGTTATTGATCAGTCACAGCTTGAAAAGGCAGGTTCTAAAGCTGCGGATACAAGTCAGTCGACTGGGTCTAATAAGTTACAAGGTTTAAATAACGCCTCAAAAGTTATCTCGTCAAGCCGTGAAAAATGGTCGGTTCCGAATTTAAGAGAAAACTTTGACCTGTTAGATGAAACAGAAAGAGCTTTGCATGAGGCGCGCCATTATATGAATGATATTTTAAATGGTGATGACCTTTATGTTGAAATGGAAATGACAGATGTTTTGGATGCTCAAGGGCATGTGAAAGATAAGAATACAGGTAAGCTTGTGAATAGTTATGCGGGTACAGATATGCTAAAGCTGTATTCGCAAAACAGAAAAGAACGTGGTATTATTGTAGATGGTCGTGTGTGAGTTTTTTGAAAGAAAAATTAATGCTGGCCTACATAAGTAACATGGAGAGCTAGGTAAGCTTGCCATAAAGGAGAGTACAGGTATGGACTTTAGTTTTGATAATACAACCAAGACCAGTAGCGGTAATGTCCGTTTCTCTGGTGTGTCATCAGGTATTAATTCACAAGAAATTGTGGATTCTATTATTGCAGCTCGTCGTATTCAGGTTAACACCATTGAAGATAAGATTGCGCTGAATGATGAACGTGTTTCTGCAATTGATCAATTGCAAACCTTAACAAAAACATTTGCTTCTAGCTTAGATGTTTTGCGTGGTGCGAATAGTATATTTGTAGATGATATTTTTGATAATAAATTGGCGTTTACCAATGCAAGAGTTTCCGATACTGCAGCACCAGGCCATATTGCATCATCTGCCGATTCAATTTTATCTGTGAATGCCACAGATGAGGCTATTGCAGGTTCGCACACAGTTGAAGTTGTTCAATTGGCTAAGGCTCAACAAATTCGAAGTGATGCTTTTACGTCAACAACGGATACGCTTGTTTCTCAAGGTTATACCACGGGTGATTTTGATATTAATGGTCGTACAATTACCCTGAATTCCACTGATACACTTCTAGACTTACGAGATAAAATTAACGCTGTAAACTCGGGTGCTAGCGCTACAAATGTGAATGCCTCAGTTATTACGGTGAGTGCAACTGAAAGTTATCTTGTTTTAACAAGTGAAGAAACAGGTTTATCAAATACAATTACTTTTGGTGGTACACAAGCTGTTCACAATAGTTTTGGTTTAACTTCGACAGGGGCTGATACAGCGAAAAATGAAATTCAAACGGCTCAAAACTCAATTATTCGGGTGGATAACCTGGGTGTGGATATTGAGCGTGAAAGTAACACGATCAGCGATGTATTTACAGGCGTAACCCTAGACCTTTACAAAGCTGAAGAAGGTACAGAAATTGTTGTAGATATTGAAAGTGATCTGAACAGTATCAAAACAGGTCTTGTGGATTTTGTGAATGCATACAATGAACTTAAAGCTTTTATTGAAGATCAGCAGGCAGAGGTTGTTCGTGAGGACGGTGGTGAAGCGGAGTTTGGTGTTTTAGCTTTTGATTCAACTTTAAGATCTATCGAAGCACGACTTTCTCAAGTGGTGAGTTCTATTGTGCCAGGCTTGGAAGACGGTTATTCAAGTTTGGGTCAGATTGGTATCGGTATTGAAGATGACTATAGCCTGTCAGTTGATGACTCTACACTGGATGAAGCATTATTGAATAATTTAAACGATGTTAAACGTTTGTTTAGTTTTGATTATTCAACATCAGATTCTCGTTTGAGTGTTATATCTGTTGGTGCAAACACAACCTATTCTGTTGATGGTTCTAATATAGCTGAACCATATTACTTAAACATTTCAGGAACAGATGCAAGTGGTAATGTATTAGATGCAAACTTTGTGACATCTGCTGGAACTGGTAATGGTGGTGTTGGTAATAATACTGTTGCTGTAAGTGGTAAAAACTTAACAATATTATCTGATTCACCAGCGGATGGTTTGAAATTGTTCTTTAATGGCGATGCTAGTTTGGGTCAGGTGGATGATATAGAGGTAACCTTTACCCGCGGTGTTGCAGATAGACTGTATAACTTCTTTAATGATTTTTCTAAAACAGGTGGGGATGCGGATACATTAAAAACAAACCTTCTTACACAAAATGAAGATTACCAAGATGATATTACGAAGATTGATACAAGGTTAGAACTTCAGCGTAAAAATCTTGAGGCAAGGTTTATTGCAATGGAAACGGCTATGTTTCAGCTGAATTCACTGAAAGAAAGTTTGTCACAGCAAATTGCTGCGATGAGCGGAGATAGTAGTAACTAGATTATGAAACGAGGACTTTAAATGAATAAAAATGCGGCACAGCACTATAAAGAACAACAGATATTAAATGCAACACCTGCAGAGCGTGTTGTGCTGTTGTATGATGGTGCTATTAAGTTTTTATTGCAGGCAAAGCGCGCGATTGAAGAGAAAAATATTCAAGAACGGTTTAATTCAAACAAACGTGCGAGTGATATTATATTTTACCTTCAAGATACATTGGACATGGAAAATGGTGGTGAGGTTGCTGTAAATCTTTTCAGAATATATGGTTACATGTTACGTCGATTGATTGAAGTTGATATGAAGAATGATGTTGAAGCTGTGGATGATGTTATTGCAAAACTTCGCGAGTTAAATGCTTCGTGGAAAAAAATAGCATCTGGTGATGTTGCTGTTCAGGGGCAAAGTAGCGCTGAAAATGCAACTCATGATTCTAAAGAAAATTCTGAACAGGTCGTTTCTAAGTCAGCCATTGCTTGAGTCTTTTAAATTTTTCAGTATAATCCTCTTATGAAGTTTCTCTTTGTAAGAGGTTTTTGCATTCTTAAGTAACGGTATGAAACAGAATGTATTTTTAATGTTAAAGGAGTTTTATTTAAATGGCTGAAGAAGAATTGGAACAACAAGAAGGCGCTGAAGGTGAAGAGGGTGCCAAAAAAGGTGGTTCGAAGCTTTTAATTATTATTTTACTTTCTGTGATATTGATTGGTGGTGCGGGTGTAGGTGCATTTCTTTTTATTGGAGGAGATGATGATACTGCCCCAGCAGATGCTGAAGCAACTGTAGAAAAAGGTCCAGAGCTTGACGAGAATGGTAAGCCTATACCTCCAAAGCCTTCAGCGTACTTCTATGAAGTACCTGAAATTTTGGTAAACTTGGCTTCGGGTGGTAGTGCGACAAGGTATTTAAAGCTTAAGGTTAATCTTGAAGTCAAAACCGAGCAAGACTTGACACAGCTTGAATATATGATGCCTCGAATTGTAGATGATTTTCAACTGTATCTAAGACAGCTACGTGTTGAAGATTTGAATGGGTCATCTGGTATTTACAGATTAAAAGAAGATTTATTGATGCGTGCAAACCAAGCGGCTGCACCGTTGCAAATAAGTAATGTTCTGTTTAAAGAAATTTTAGTTCAATAGCTATCTTTATATAAACCACTGAAAAGCCACAATATTTTGTGGCTTTTTTGGTGTTGTATTTATGGTTGCCTTTATTGCTTTAGCTGTTCTAAATGTGCTATCCTATTAAAAGGTCTATCATATTAGGTTTTGCCTTATGTATTTAGGTAAATGTAAAAGGAATTGTTGAGAATGTCCGAAGAAGAAAAAGAATTGTCCGAAGAAGAGCTTCTTGCCCAATGGCAAGATATGGCGGCCGATGAGTCAGGTGATGCTGATGGCAATGAACAGGGTGCTAGCGATTTGGCAGATGGGGCTTTGCCTGAAAGGATTCTTGATCAAGATGAGATTGATTCTTTGCTTGGTGTTGATTCAGGGGATGATCATGGTGGGGTTGGGATTCGTGCGCTTTTAGATACAAGTGTGGTGAATTACGAGCGCTTGCCGATGCTGGATGTTCTTTTCGATAAGTTTGAACGTTATTTGTCAACATCGCTTCGTCATTTTACGGCTGATAACGTTGATATTACAGTGGATAGTTTAACCACTGTTCGTTTTGGTGATTTTTTATCATCAATCCCTTTACCCGCTGGTATTGTTGTTGTGAATGCCATTGGCCTTGATGATTATATTTTGATGATTTATGAAAGCCGACTCATTTATGCGGTTGTAGATATTCTTTTGGGTGGTCGTAAAGCACGCCCTGCACGTATTGAGGGACGAAACTTTACAACAATTGAACGTCGCATTATGGATAATTTATCAGATGTTGTTTTAAATGATTTAAGTGAAGCATTTGCGCCAGTTGCGCCTGTTCAGTTTACAGCGGAACGTATGGAGGTTAACCCGAGGTTTGCGAATATTACGCGTGATGGTAACGCAGCAATTCTTGTGACGATTCGTGTAAACCTTGAAGAACGTGACGGTATTATTCAATTTTGTATCCCATACGGTACATTGGAACCGATTCGTGAACAGCTTTTGCAACAGTTTATGGGTGAGAAATTCGGTCAAGATAATATTTGGGAAAGTCACTTGGCTCAGGAGCTTTTCTATACATATGTTCCATTAAAAGCAGTGTTGGATGAGGAAACGTTTTCATTGAAAGATGTTTTAAAGTGGCGTTTAGGTGATACGATTCGATTGCATACAAAGCCTGGGCAGGCTGTGAGTTTGTACTGTGGAGATGAAAAGAAACTTGAGGGTCAGCTTGGTAAGTTAGATGATTTTAAGGCTATTAAAGTTACTAAAAATATCAATGATGTAAATAATGAAGAGTTGGAGAATAAGTAAGTGTTAGAGCTTTCAGCGCATATTTTAGATGTTATGGTTATTATTATGCTGGCTGTTGTTGGTGCGCTTGTTTTGTGGTTGCATTTTCGGTTACATCAGCTTCGATCATCGGAAAAAAATATGCATATTTTAAGTGAAGAATTGTCTGAAAGTTTACGTAAAGCTAATCGTGGTCTGTTTGAGTTTTCACGAGTGGTTCGGGAAGAAGGGCCAAAGCTTGATAAAGAAGTTTTTAAAGCCGGTCAAACAGTGCAAGATTTAGACTTTATGCTGGCTAAAGCTGAAAAGCTTCTTAAACGTATGGATGCTGCCTTTGACCAATCTGAAGGGTACTTAAGAAATGTTGAAGGCGAAATTAAATCAAACGAAAAAGAACTTCTTTTGGGTAAAAAACAGCAAAGTCCAGTAATAGAGAAACCTTTGCAAAAAACAGTTCAAAAAAGTTCTGAGGATAAGTCTGCTGTGCAACAGGGTTTGTCAGATGTTGAAATTGAGAAAAAATTGGAAAGAGATTTGTTGATGGGTCTTATCTCTGATGTTCCTAAAATGCAAGAACGTGTTCAGGTTGAGGAAAAGCCAAAGAAAATGATAAACCCTCGGATGGGTGCTATGGCTTATGGTGAACAGGTTGTGTCTAGTTCTGGAAATACAGATGCAGAGCGTGACTTGATTAAGGCTTTGGAAGGGCGTTTGTAAGTGTATAAAATTTTCTTTTTAGCGGTTTTGTTTCTAACAATGCATCACTCTTTTGCAAATGCACAAGATGATGTTGATATCAAAGAAACACCCGATGAAGTACAATTGACATTTGAACATAGGCAATTTACAGCAACGGAAGTTCAGGTGTTGCAAGAGCTTGAGAAACGACGTGTGATCTTGGATAGACGTGAAAAAGCACTGGAATTACGCGAACGTTTGGTTGATTTGGCAGAAAAAAGACTTTCCGAAAAAACCAGTTCTATGGAAATATTGAAATCACAATTAGAGCAATTGTTGGCTAATTTGTCTGATAAAGAGGAAGGTGAGTTAAAAGAACTTGCAAAAATTTATGAAGAAATGAAGGCAGAGTCTGCGGCAAGTGTTATGAACCGTATGGACAATAAAATTGTTTTTGATGTATTTAAGCGTATGTCACGTAAAAGCACTGCAAAGATTATGGAAAAAATGGATACTGGTAAGGCAAGATTAATATCAGAAATGCTTGCTGAAAAAAGTGAACTACCACTTTTTAACAAATGAAAATGTTTACTAGACAATAAAATGTCAGTTAAAATAAATAAAACTATCTAGTACGGTTTTATAAGAAATATAGAATAATATA
>NZGE01000028.1 GCA_002689455.1 Magnetococcales bacterium
GTGATGCTTCTCCTCCTGAGAAAACAACAGCGTCAAGTAGCCCACGTCGAGACTTTAAAAAATTTAAAAGCCATTCTTCACTATAGAGACCTTTACCTTTAACAATTTGTGGGTTGTGGCAGTAATCACAACGCATATTGCATCCTGCAAACCAAATGATACAGGCTGTATGATCTGGGTAGTCTAACATTGTAAAAGGTGTTAAGTCATATATAGGTAGAGGTGCTTCTTCAGGGAGATGGTTAGAAACACGCTCTACCGTGTCGATCAATATTTTCATTGATCGATATTCTTTAATAAGTTTTCTGATTCAACCCATTTTTCTTGGAAATGCTGTCTTTCTTGATGCTCGCCTTTTTTACCAATGTTAAAACTGTTAACAGGTCTTAGGTAGCCCATAACCCTTGTCCATACATTTGTTTCTTCTCCGCATGTTGGACACTCCTTATGTTCACCATTTAAATACCCGTGTGTGGAGCATGTAGAAAACACTGGCGTGACAGTGATATACGGCATTTGGTAGTTTTCCAGAACTTTACGTACAAATTTTTTACAAGCCTCTGGGGAAGATATTTTTTCACCCATATATAAGTGCAACACTGTGCCACCGGTATATTTACATTGAAGCTGGTTTTGCAGCTCAAGTGCTTCAAATGGGTCTTCTGTGTGTCCAACAGGAATTTGAGATGAATTTGTATAGTAAATGTTTTCATCCATACCTGCTTGTAATATATCGGGGAATCGTTTTTTGTCTTCTTTGGCAAACCTATATGTTGTGCCTTCCGCAGGTGTTGCCTCTAAATTGTATAAATTCCCAGTTTCTTGTTGGTATACAGTCATTTTTTCTCGAATATGATCTAAAATGTTAAGGCATATATTTTGTCCTTTTTTTGAAGTGATATCCATTTTGTCGTCTGTGAAATTTCGTAACATTTCATTCATGCCGTTTACTCCAATTGTGGAGAAGTGGTTACGTAAAAATGGTAAATACCTTGCTGTGTATGGATAAAGGCCACGTTTGTACATTGTATCCACGAAGTTTCGTTTCTTTTCTAAGGTTGATTTTGCTATATCTAGTAACCTGTCAAGTTCTTGGTAAAGTCCTTGAATGTCTCCTTTAAATAGATACCCAAGTCGGGCCATGTTAATGGTTACAACGCCTAAGGAGCCCGTCATTTCAGCAGAGCCAAACAAGCCATTACCTCGCTTTAATAGCTCTCGTAAATCGAGTTGTAATCGGCAGCACATAGACCTCACAGCGCCAGGTGAGTACGCTTCTGGGTTTCTGACACGCTCACCACTTTCGTCAAGTTTCCATTGACTGCCAACAAAATTTTGAAAATATGAGGACCCAACTTTCGCAGTGTTTTCAAAAATGGCATTGGCTACTTTACTGTCCCAATTAAAATCTTCTGTAATATTTACTGTGGGAATTGGAAAGGTGAAAGGTTGGCTAGAAGAGTCCCCCTCGGTCATAACTTCGTAGTATGCAATGGCAATCATTTCCATCTCAGGAGCAAAATGTTCAAAAGTAAGGTCTTCTAATGAAGTCAGTGATAAGTCGCGTTGCTGTGCACGTTTAAGTAATTCTTCACATTCAATGTCTTTGAAGAAATGTAAATTATCATAGGTAGGGAATTGTTTTTTTAGATCGTCTGGCACTGTGATATCTAAAGTAATATTTGTAAAGGGTGATTGCCCCCAACGTGCTGGCACATTTAAATTGTACACAAATTGTAATATCGCTTTTTTAACCTCTTTAAAAGTAAGATTATCATAAAATACATATGGTGCTAAATAAGTATCAAAAGAACTGAAAGCCTGAGCTCCTGCCCATTCAGATTGAAGGATGCCTAAGAAATTGCTCATTTGGCCAAGTGCTTCTCTGAAGTGTCTTGGGGGACGAGAATTACATCTGCCATTAACACCATTAAAGCCTTCGTTTAATAAATTTTTTAATGACCATCCAGCACAGTACCCTGTTAAGCAGTCAAGGTCGTGTATGTGAATATCAGCATTTCTGTGTGCATTTCCTTCTTCGGGGCTATAGACTTCATCAAGCCAGTAGTTTGCTATTAATTTACCAGCTAAATTGTTTATTAAACCAGCGTTTGAATAACCAACGTTTGCGTTTGCTTTAATGCGCCAATCAGATTTTTCAATATATTCATTAACAGCTTCTGAGCAGTTTACTTTTGTACCGTCAAATATTTTAGAAATTTGAGATTTCTCTTCTTTTTTTGCTGATGTGATTGACTGCATAATGCTTTCCCCTTTTTATTTGAATGATTAAACAAAGTTTATTTTATAAGGGGTGGGCACATCCTTGACCTATGTCAATTTGATTATTAAATGAACATTTTTAAACATTTTCAATATGCTATGTTTTTGAGATAATTGTGTTTGTATATTATATAAATAAACTCGTTGAATTGATAGAATACCACCTATGCGAAGTGGCGAGAATTTATGCGGGGTGATTTTTCTAAGGGTGGTCGCAGGATTAATATATACTGATACCAGCCTTGCGATGCGCATCTTCTTTTTCAGACCTTTGAATTTCTTCTTTAAACCAGACAATTTGTTGCTTTGCCCATTTTACAACTTCACCATCTTTCGCCTTTAGAAGTTTCTTCAACGGTGCAATGTATCTTTCGTAATAAGGTGCTCTACTTCCAACTGATGAAAATGAATGCATATTACTTTGTAAAAGTCGCTGTACAATGTCATCATTTCCATACCATATAAACATTTCATATATAACAGGGTGCCAGTCGTATACACCTTCGTCATTCAATTTAATTGCAGGTAATGCCCAAGCTAACATTTTAGCAGCTTCTAAACCTTTTTGTTCTAAGAATTTTAAAAGTATTTCTTGAGGGATTTTATCTGACAAAGACCCAAACCTAGGATGTCCATCCATGTTATGCCCTAACACAAAATAAAGGTGATTGTATGGACCTTCATCTTTCTGTAAATCTAAACATGCTTCAGCAATTATATTCCAAACCGTTTCTTTGTAAGGGGATTCAAATAGTGTGTTTATAATTTCAGACACTAAATCCTTTTTGTCAAAATCATAATCAATACCTTCTGTTGATGGTGATTTGGCTAGCGCAAATAAAATTAATGACTGGCATAAATTTGATACTTTAGTTTCTAGGTCATTATTTTCAGCCAAAATCTTCTGCAAAGTGGTGGTGTAAATATGGCTTTTTAAATCACGTTTACATGAATGCAAGCTTGTCAAAATATCTTCGTGGAAAAGCATATCAATTAACAGGGATGCAATAGCTTCACTTTCACGTTTTCCAAATGCAAAAGATGCGAATTTTAAAACATATGCGACTTTTTCGGGCTTTATTTCAATTATGCTTGTACATAGTTCGATTAAATGGTCGCAATCATAATCTTTTAATCTACTTCCGTAACTGTAATTCACAAGGTAATCCAAAGACATGTCTAATTCTTTAATCATGTCAAAAACCCTAATCAAGTCATCCTTACGAACCTCCTGCATTAAGGCTAATAATGTATATGTGGTTGAAATTTCTTTACGTGTATGCTGGAAGAAGTCCAAGACGTAATTAACATCCATGCCGTCCTTTCTCATTGTCGACACTAATCCACCTAAGAAATCGATGTTTATGTCATTTTCTGGCATAGAAGAACATAAATCCAATAACACATTCACCAATTGTTTCAGTTCATCTTCGGTTGTTTTAGAGGCATATTTCTTTGCAAATGAATAGCCTTGCCTTAGTTCACCTGAAATTAACAGTTTAGCGTATGGTTCTAGCGATTCGTTTTGCTTATGTAGCTTTTCAGCAAAGGCTTCAGCTTCTAAGGTTGAAATGTCTACATATTCACCTTTTACTTTTTTCATGTTATGTAAAGGGGGTTCTTTAACTAGAAGGGTGATTTCATCTTCTATCGATGAAGTTTTCTTGTTAATTAACTTGCTTAAAGCGTCATAAGCTTCTTTAAAATCACGTTTGCCAATATTTCTTACAGTTTGGTTTATTTGTGGTACAACGTTAGGAACTTTATCAACTAAAAATTCAAATGTTTTGTAGATGTTATCTATAGGGTAATTGCTTGAAATTAAGCTATGAACCCTTCTAAAAAGCTCATCCAAACCATTTTTTTGTAAATTAGAGCCTGAATCTGCCTTCGCAATGATTTTACTTAGTTCGGTTAATGCGAAGTCCCAGTAAGTGAAAATTTCTTCCCATGTAGACGGGGTGTAATCTTCTGAAGAATCGTGACGTGTTCCAGATCTACTAAAAGTACCATTATGGAGACATGCACCTAATACAGAAATAACAATTTCTTTTCGTTCATCGGTATGCGCATTTTCAATTAGTGACTTCATCATTTCAATTCTATCGATTAAACTTGTTACGGTACCTGAAAGTTGTAAATAGAATTTGCCGATTAAATTCCCTGTAGCATTGTTACTCCATGATTCATTTTCACATTCAGCCAACAAGTACCCCATTTCGACAGATTGTTTAAATGTGTCTTTATGCCAATACAGTTCTTCCAACATCCATACAATGTTTCTACGCACAGACCCGTTAATACTTTTAACTTCATCTAACGTAAGTTCATGAAGTGCGTTATGATAGACTTCAGCGACACTTTCTGGGGCTATATTTGCAATAGAGCGGAAGAGCCTAGAACCCCAATCCGTGAATAACACCTCCGCTCTTACAAAAGGGGAACCTGCCCCACAAAATTTTGCAAATAGTTCTTTGCCTTTAGAAAAATATTCAAGTTTTTCTAGTTGCCTGCACATTGATGCGCTTAATTCATCAGGCATATCAGATTCAGTGAAATATTCTTTTATGATGTCAACGTTTCTAGCATAATCTTCCCACCAAAGTTGGCAGAAAAATAGTGATATTGGTCTAGGCTTCACCATCAAATAATCACCGACTTGAGTTGTAATTCCAACTTTTTTGAGTTCATCAAGTATTTTTTCAAAAGAACTTGATGGCATGCCTTTTAATAAATTTTGGTAAATCCAATCTAATTGTTTAGATTTTTCAGAAGTATTTATAGCATAAAAAGAGGATAAGGCTTTCATTACTTTTTTATGTTCAGCTGTATGTTCTTCAGAACACCTTGCTTCTAGTAGGCGTTGGGGGAAATCATGTTTAAAGCCTGCACCGGTCTTAATCTTGTTAACCGTTTCCGCATTATTTAGCCAACTTGCAATAAGCGGGTATCCGTCAATTTCATCACATAATTCTTCTGCTTCTTTTTCTGTGAATTTAAATTGTAAAAGAAGTTTGTACACCAAATCTTTATCAGGACTTAGCTCTATATGGTTTTCAAATCTAACACCTTCCTTGTATGACCCTATTGATACTAAAGACAATCTACCTTCACTTGTCGCAACTTCTTGTTCGATACTTCTATGTATATCAGAATCGGTATTATCAAGAATAATAATCGCCCTTTTCTTGGATGTATTTACTTGATGTACAAAACGTCTTAAATCGTCAATATTAGGTCGGTCAAAGTACAAAGTAAGAACTTTTAAAGCATCCTGACTATTAATTACTTCATAGACAAACCTAGACTTTCCAACCCCTGGATCCCCTTCAATTCGAATACTTGCACCACCTTCTGCAAGTAGATTGACAACTTGGTCTTGCTTAGCTTTTCTTTGATGTGTTGTGTCGTCATAGATTAACGTCAAATCGCCAAGCGAATGCATTTTTTGATGCCATAAGTCAAAAGGTGTGAAAAGAATTTGGCTAGGTGCACCCAATATATGAGCTATCTGATAATACAGGGATGGATACTTTTGCGTCCATGTGTCTATTTGATTTGTGGTAATAAACTTTACACGGTTTTCATCTTTAATTTTTTGCAATAATTTAGCATCAAGACCACCATCTTTTAACCCCTGAAGTATATCTGAAACGCTTTTGTCACTATTTTGCTTCACATCCATAGCAGGGTTAGTTGTAAACGCAACGTAGAACCCACCAGATTCAAGAACTTCTTTTACACGTGCTTTAACGTTACCCTTAGCATCCAAAACTTCGCTTTTCCAATTGGTCTTATCGCTTGCTTTGCATTGAAATAAAGTAAATTTATGCGGTATGAATGTGTCTGCCATACCTTTTGGCAAATCATGTTCCCATTGAACAAGACCATCTTCACCCCCATCTGGAATTGTGATGTATTGGGTAACTGAGATTCCTGCTAAATCACCACCAAAAGTAGCCGTTTCAGCAATAACTAGTTCCCTTAATAGTTTGACCAATTGCTCAGCATTTAAGCATTTGTACAAGTTTGGATTAAACATAAAAACACCCCTTTTGTGTTACCCTGATATATTGGTATAAAAATAAAATATGTACAATTGAAAATTTTTTATATCTATTATCTTCAGTATCTTACGTGTAGTCTTATTGTAAGATATAAAGTGGTTCTTATATAAAATAATAGCTTTGGTGTGTTTTGTTTTTTTGTTAGAAGTATCTTTTGGGGGAGGATTAATTCCCATTCAATCCATGCACACGTGAGCCTAGTTTTTCTTTGTAGAGGTTTTCGTAGGTGATGACTTGTTTAGGTGTGTAGTTGCTTGGGAGTGTTTGTAAGATTGAGTAGCGGAAATTTTGAGCATAGTGTGGGTCTGTGTTTAATAATGTTTTGAGCTCGGTGTTTCCGCCGTGTCCGTTTTTGGCATAGTTTTCCCATCGTCCCCAGATGCCTTTGTTGCCTGATGCTGAGCCAATATATTGCATGCCTGTCTTTTGGTCGAGGATAAGGTAGATTCCATTGACGGATGATAAGTTGTGATACCAGTCACGGTTAGCGTCGGGGTTTTGTATAAGGCGGTGTAGTTCGTTATATTCAAGAGTGAAATCTAGTAATCCTGTGAAGTTTCCTATGTAACCTACTTCTAAAATCTGTACGATTTCTTTGATGTTTTTATAGTCTTGATGCCACTGCCTTCCAGCTTTACCCCAATCGATGACAATGCGATCGTTTAGGTGCTCCAGTTCTGGAACTTGCTTGAGGCCGTAGTGGAATATTCCGTCTTTTTGTTCAACGTCATTGACTTTGTATATCCCGAAGAGGGTTGATCGATTACGCTCATTACCGATGAAGGATATAATGTAATCGCAGTCTTTAAAAACATGGGAGGGCTGTTGGCTTTGATATTTGAGAAGGGTGTCTCTATTTTTCAGCATGTCGCGATATTCAACACGGGCGTCTTTGTGTCTCACAAGTTTGACTTTGGCATTTTGGAAGGTATCTGTTTGTGAGTTTAAAAAACTTTGTAGCGTGATCATCTGATAGCCCTTTCATTTTTCAATAAAAACGGCACCAATTTAAAAAATGGTGCCGGGGTGTTCAAAAGTCACCAACAGCTGACCGCGACGCTTTTGCCGAGGCTATGGTATAACGCCGCCACCCCGACCTAGTCGAGATGGCAGTTTTGGTTACGGCAGATGCCACTGCCGCTGTTGGTTAGGGTTTTGAAGCCCCGAAGGCACATGTGTGCGCCTCACATTGAAGTATAAGCATTCTTTGCTGTAAGTGAAGTCATTTCTAGAAAAATATGTCATTAATAGCTGGATTATGGCCAAAATCGGTTAAGTGTGGTTTTGTTGCTACACTTTTTATTTTTTCCAAAAAAATGTTTTGTCAGCTTCGATATTCCTTATTAAAATAAGTACATTAGTTGCAAGTTTAGACTTTTTTATTTACTGGGGCATGGTTCTTGGTAAGTACGAAACCTAAGTTTGTTGCAGAGTCCATGTGGTTGGAGGATGCGAAGAGTGCGGTCCATGGTGTTCGTAAGCTTTAACGAAATTAGTATTTTATATTAATTCGGGAAGCTCGAACCTATTGTAGACCTCTGGTTTCCCGACAAAGTAAGGAAGTTAGATATGCCTCAACAACAATTAATAACTAAAAACATTCAGTATATTCCTACTGAAAATTTAAACCCTTATCAAAACAACGCCAAAAAGCATCCTAAAAAGCAGGTTCAGCAGATTGCCGCAAGCATTCAGCAATTTGGCTTTATCAATCCAATTATTGTCAATAGTAATAAGGAAATTATCGCAGGGCATGGCCGTTTAGAAGGCGCAAAGGTACTTAAGCTTAAACAAGTGCCTGTGATTTTGGTGGATCATCTCAGTGATGCTGAAGTACGTGCTTATCGCTTGGCAGATAACCAGCTGACGATGAACACAGGTTACGACAATGGTTTACTTAAAATTGAGCTAGAAGAGCTTAGTTTTATGGAGCTTGAGTTTGATCTTGAAATTACAGGTTTTGAAACAGCTCAAATCGATAACATTATCGATGGTGCCTTTGATGAAAATGACCCTGCTGATGATGTGTCGGATATTGATGAACCTATTAACCCTGTTACGCAGTTGGGTGATGTTTGGCAACTTGGCAAGCATAAGCTGATTTGTGGAGACTCTACTAAGTTAGATGCCTATGAATCTTTAATGGGTAAAGATAAGGCGCAGGCTGTTTTTACGGATCCTCCGTATAATGTGCCAGTTGATGGCCATGTCTGTGGTAACGGCAAGGTGAAGCATAAAGAATTCGCTATGGCTAGCGGTGAAATGACGCAAGAACAGTTTATTCAATTCTTGGCTCAATTCATGAATTTGTCTGTTCAGTTTAGCAAAGACGGTTCATTGCATTATGTGTGTATGGACTGGCGACATATTGGTGACCTGATTCAAGCGGGTGAAGCATGCTACACGGAAATGAAAAACATTTGCGTGTGGAATAAGGATAACGGCGGTATGGGCACACTTTACCGATCAAAGCATGAGTTTGTTGCTGTGTTTAAGCATGGCGATAAACCGCATATTAATAATATTGAATTAGGTAAATACGGGCGTTATCGCACGAATGTGTGGGACTATAAAGGTGTGAACAGTTTTGGTAAGAACCAATCCGACCTCAAGATGCACCCAACTGTTAAACCTGTTGCGCTTATTATGGATGCAATTAAGGACTGTACACGCAAAGACCATATCGTACTTGATCCCTTTGCTGGTTCAGGTTCAACGCTTATCGCCTGCGAGAAAACGAGACGTGTAGCACGTTGTATTGAGCTAGATCCTGTTTATTGCGATGTGATTATTCAGCGCTGGCAAAAATTAACAGGTGAAAATGCTGTGCATATTGAATCGGGTGAAACATTTGAGCAAAAACGTGAAGTGGAGGGTGAAGATGATGAGTAAAGATAACTACAAAGTCGGTTACAAGAAGCCACCTAAATCAACACAGTTTAAAAAAGGTGTTTCAGGTAACCCAAATGGTCGCCCAAAAAAGGATCTCTTACAAATTCGTAAAGAAGATATTAATGCGATTGTATGTCATCAACTGGAAAAGTGCATTGTTTACAAAGAAGGTGGTGAAGTGAAGTCTGAAGCTGCAATTAGTTTGATTGTTAAACAGATTGTTGAAAAGGCTGCGCGTGGTGACATGAAGGCGATTAAAGTTGCTATGGGTCTCTGGAGCAATATTGCCGAGGAACGTGAGAAACTGAAATGGGAAGTTATTCGTGTTCTGATAGAAGAGGGGCGAACTGACGACGAAACACTTGAGAAGGTTATGCGTAGCCTATAAAAGTGTTCTTTCAACTGGACTTCCTTGCCACAGCAAGCGTTACTGCTGTGGTAAGGAGGTTTTATTGTATGAAAGATTTAAAGAAACGGCAGAAATTGCTAGACGACTTAGAGCGTCTTGAAAAGTTGGAGACGAACGAGCTTCGGGATTTGTTTGAGCTGTATTTTGATGATGTAGCACCGAGTACATATCGTAAAAGCCAGCTTGTTGACGAGATTGCGTATAAAATTCAAAGTAAGCTCTACGGTGGGTTATCTAAAGAACTTAAAAAGCAGATTAAGAAGCTGGTTGTTGGTAAGTCGCAAAATATCAGTCCTAAAGTCACCATCAGTGAAGGTGTTCAACTGGTTCGTAATTGGAATGGCGTAAAGCACACGGTGGCGGTGGTTGATGGCGGGTTTGAATATAAAGGCGAGGTCTACAAAAGTTTATCCAAAGTGGCGAAAGTCATTACGGGCTCAACATGGTCTGGTCCTGTATTCTTTGGCTTGAAGAAAGGGCGTAAAAATGACCCAGAAGAATAAAGCTATTCGCTGTGCGATCTACACAAGGAAATCATCGGAAGAAGGGTTAGATCAGGAGTTTAATAGCCTAGACGCTCAGCGTGTGGCGGCGGAGGCTTATATTCAAAGTCAAATCCACGAAGGATGGCAGATTATGCCTCAACGTTATGATGATGGTGGATATTCGGGAGGTAATTTAAAACGTCCAGCTTTAGAAGCGCTTATTGCTGATATTGAAGCGGGAAAGGTGAATACAGTTGTTGTCTACAAGGTTGATAGGCTTTCAAGAAGTTTGCACGATTTTGCCAAACTGGTAGAGCTTTTTGATAAGCACGATGTGACGTTTGTCAGTGTGACGCAAGCTTTCAACACAACAAATTCTATGGGGCGATTGACGCTGAACATTCTACTTAGTTTTGCCCAATTTGAACGTGAAGTAACGGGAGAGCGTATTCGAGACAAATTCGCTGCTTCTAAAAAGAAAGGGCTTTGGATGGGTGGCCCTGTGCCACTAGGTTATGATGTGGTGAACCGTAAGCTAATAGTGAATAAGGCTGAGGTAGCGCAAGTTGAATATATCTATAAAAAATATCTCGAATTAAAGTCGGTTGAGAAGGTTTTGCACCACATTACCTTGAAAGGTTATCTCAATAAACGAGGTAATGCTTATACCAAACACAGTTTGCGAACGATTTTAACAAGTGTGCTTTATATCGGAAAAATGTCGCATAAGGGCGAAGTTTTTGACGGTGAACAAGAAAGTGTTTTGGATAAGAGTTTATGGGAAGAGGTTCAAGAACAACTCAAAGAAAATACGCTGAACGAGGCGGGTAAAAAGAACGCTGTTCACGAACATCTTTTAAAAGGTAAAGTTTTTGATGAGGTAGGCAATGTATACGTGACGACGTATACAAGTAAAAAGGCAAGGAGGCATTACTATTATCTCAATAAAGAAACGAGAAATAGAGTCAACGCAAAGGCATTGCATGAAACGATATTATTCGCATTGGAAAATGATAACGATTTTATAAAGTCGATAGATTTGGCAGGGTTAACAAAAGAAGAAATAAGACACCGATACATACAGAATTTAGAAATAATTGCTAAAAAGGCGGTGGATAAAATTGTGGTACATGAAAAGAAATTTAGTATTTTTGTTGATAAGGAGAAGGTTAAAGCTATTATTCAAGAGAAAGATTTTGATAAATCTCTTGAACCTAACCTGCATGAAATGAGCATTGATATGCTGTTTAAGAGTTATGAAGGGCGCAAGTGTATATTGCTGAATGGAAATAAAGTCTCGCACAATGATGTGGACATCAAACGCCATGAAAATATGGTGCGGTTGATAGTGCAGGCCTTTCAGCTGAATGAAAAATTCCAAAAGAGCAAGTTTTCCACCATTAAAGAGTTCGCTGAAAAGGTGAATATGGACAGAACATATTTGGGGGATTTGCTGAAGTTAAGATTCCTCGCCCCTGAAATAATTACAATGATATTCAAAGGGCAAAGCCCGATGCACCTTAACGCCAGTAAGCTGATGCGTACGAAGTTCCCGAGATGTTGGAAAAGGCAGAAAGAAGTCTTCGAATTAACCTGATTTAAAAATTAAATATCAAAGGCCCTTTAAGGGCTTTTTTGTTTCTGTAGGTGGTGTTTTACCCTGTAAGTGGGTGGCCGAAATTGGCTTTTGAGAGAAAAGGCATAAATTCTCTAAATTCCCTGATAAATCGGATTATATACCCACTTCTACAATTTGGGTGGTTGTCGAAATGGCGCAGAACGGCGGGGTTTTTGGCGTGTGGGCATAAAAAAACAGCCTGCAGGCTGTGTTTTTAAAATAAATGGTGGATCCGAGCGGGATCGAACCGCTGACCTCCTGCGTGCAAAGCAGGCGCTCTCCCATCTGAGCTACGGACCCACAACATGTGGAACGAGATGGTTTATACACGTTTCAGAAGTGAAGGGCAACCCTTTTTTTAAGTGAAATTGAATTTTTTTGGTAACGTATTGTTGTGTTATTCAAAACTATCAATTTTTTCAGCTAAATAGAACCATTCAGAGCCAATTTTTGCGTGGAGTGCTGGCATAATCATAATCGCGTCTTTTTCAAGGGTGTATGTTTGGGTTTGGTCTTTGCCGATAACGGTTCCTTGGTTAAGTGGTTGCATGTGGAACCATTTTTCCGAGAAGGATGAGCCCTCCTTTTTACGGAACATATGTGTAAACTTAAAGTATTCTTGCTTATATTTAAGTTTTTTAGGTTTGTGTTCTGTAATGCCTAAGTGTGTAAGTGCATTGAAAATAGCGTTGTATGCAACTGTTGGCGCATTTGGGTCATTATGTTGCCCGCATTCAAGGGTTAAAACGGACTTACCTACTTTGTTGGCATAGTGTTCTGTCGATTGGCAGTCAATATTGTTTTCGTAAACTTCTTCCCATGCGGCTAGAACATGCGGCACGTCAATCACCTTCATTAAAGCAATGTTTTCGGGAGTGAGGTAATCCATAAAAATGCAGGGTAAACTATCTGCACCCATTGAGTGAATATCTAATAAGGTATCACAGCTATTAATCACTTCAATAAGTTGGTTTGCAACATGCTCTTCGTAGTGCTTTGGTTTGAAGTGTGGTTGAATGATTCTGTTTAGGTCTTTGTCTATATACCTTGTATTTTTCGCATAAGCTTTTGGGTTGCAGATTGGTACAAATGTAACCTGCCCACAGGTAAGCTTAATGGTGCCGTTCTCAATTTCCTTTATGATTTTAAAAGCAGCTTGTGAGCCACATTTCTCATTACCATGAACGGACCCAAAAACCAGTAAATGGCGTCCTTCTTTTTTTGCTTTGAAGTTGTATGTTTCTAATTCCATAGCTTAATTTTAAAGGGGCTTGTTGAGTGACGTCAATTGAATACTGGCTTTTAAATGCATATATATGCTATATTAGTTAATATATGTAGCACAAATGGCGGGGTTTTACATTGCGAGATCATTCTTATCTAGAGCAATTTTTAAAATGTGAATTTAAAGTTGAGCCTATGACAAACGGTATGTCCTTTAGAACGTACGACCGTGTATATACGCCAAGCGATAGCTACGTTCTAATGAATGTTCCAACAGATATCCCCTTAGAAGATGGTCAAAGTGCTATTGAAGGTGTTATTCGCCCGTTTATGAAGGTGCACGCTTACTTAAAAGAACTTAATATTTCAGTGCCTGAAGTGTTTAATGTATGTGAGTTAAATGGAAAGGTTTTATTGCAAGACCTTGGGCAGGACACTTTTTATGACATGTTTTCAGCAAGAGATATTGACCTGAATTTATATGAAGAAGCTGTAAATGACCTTGTAAAGCTTTATAAGGCCAAACCCTTGGCAGATATTCCAGAGGTGGACGAAGGTTTGATGCATTTACGCGGACAGTATTTCTTAGATGATTATTTACCCGCTATTACAGGTCAAGAAAGTACAGCCGAGCAGTATCAAGAGCTGGATGCGATTTTAAGTGAAATTTATAATGTAGTTTCAAATGTAAAGTGGGGAACAGTGCTTTGGGATTTCCATAGCCCAAACCTTATGCCACTTAATAACAAGCCGGTTGTTCTTGATTTTCAAGACGCTAAGTTTGGCCCTTTAAGTTATGACCTTGCAAGTTTATTGTATGATGCTCGCTTCCCATTCCCGAAAGAGGTGCGCAATAGTTTGTTTAACCATTTTGTTAAATGTGCTGAAATAAAAGATGTTCAGGCATTTAAAGATAGTTTTGAAATGGCTGGATTATTGCGTAATATTGGTATTTTAGGGCGTTTTGCTCGTTCGTTTTACCGTGATGGGAAAGTTGAGTTTATTCCAAAAATTTCAGTGATTTGGCCATATGTGGATGAAGCACTTGAAAACCCATACGCAGCAAAATTAAAAGCTTTTATTTATAAGAATATGCCAGAAAACAGGCTTCTTTCAGCATGACCTTGCCTGAACAACACGAAGGTGAATTGAAGGTACCTGTTGGTTTTTGGGTGAAACTTGTGTTGTTTTTGGGTTTCTTTTTACAATTTATTTTTGCTTTCTTTTTCTTTGTTTCAATTCGTTATTTTGAGATTTTTGGTGTAAATACTGGCTCAGCTTCATTAAAACTGACCTTTGAGTTGCTAATCAGTTTAATGCCAGCTGTGCCTCTGGGGTTTTTATTTTCTAACTTTATATTTCATCATATTCCTGTGGTGAAGGAAAAGTTGGAGGAAGTTTCATCATACCGTGAAACGCAATGGCTTTTATTAAAGCTATTATTCATAACACTTGTTTTTGTATTGTGTACAGGTTCTGTTATTCTGCTGTTTGTAAGTTAATGTTTTAATTTGTATTGTTTTTTAATGGTTTATTGTTTTAACATATAGCTTATGTATATTCGAAAAAAGAAAAACAAAGGTGTAAGCGTTCGGCAAAGTGGGCAAATCAAAAGTTTGCACAGCTTTTCTTTTTATAATTATTATGATGAAAACCACGTTGGTTATGGTGATATTTTAGCCTTTAATCAGGATGTTTTTTCACCTAATACACACACAGGATTTTTCCCCATTAAAGGGCATGATGTTGTTATTTTTGTGCGTGAAGGTCGCTTAACATTGCATGTGAAAGGTCAAAAAAAACTTGCCTATGAACGGCACGATGTTGTTCTTATAAAGTCTGGCGATTTTGGTATGGATGTATCGATTATAAATGATATTTCGCATAAAGATTTAGAGGTTTATGTGCTGTATTTTAAGTCGACGGTTTCTAAAAAGTCTGTGGTACAGCATGTTTCCTACACAGCTTTTGAAGGTTTGAAATCTATCATATTGCCAACTTTAATAAGTCATGGTCATTTGTCACTTCAACCTAGCGATGTGAAAGTGTTTTATTTAAGTGAAGATATGGGTTCTGAATTTGTATATCCGAAAGGTAAAAACAGAAAGCTATGGGTGGAAGTTTTAAAAGGTGAACTGGAACTGGATAAGGGTTTTTGGGGAGAAAACTTAACAACGCTTCAAGCTGGCGACGCTGTGGGGTTAAGTGAACGATTCAATAAACTTATTTTTGAAGCGAAAACAGGTGTGGAAGCTATTCTTGTGGATATGCCAAGTGATACAGATACATAATTGACTATAATTATACATATCTTAATGCGTAAAGTGTCCGTAAGGCACAGATGTTTCGGGTTGTTCCGCACGCGCTTCAAAGGCTTCATTAATACGGCGCATTTGTGTTTCATTTGGTGCTTGGCCACCATCGGGGTGGTAAATTTTAGTTAAAAGTTTACGCACACGGGCGCATTCACTTACCGATGCATTGCGTTCAGTTCCTAAAACTTCCCACCAATTTCCAGAAAATTTTAAGCTTGCTTCTTTAGAGTTCAATTGTTCTTGATGCTGTTTATCTTTTTTGTGGTTTAAGTAAATGCCAAGCAAATAAAGAGTTACCATAACATATAGAGCATATTGGCTGGGTAATACATACAGCAGTAATAATAAAAATATATGTGGTGATGTTAAAGTTAAAAATTTATGCATTTTTGTCGTAAGCCCTTTTTAAAATGTCTATTTCTTTATTATAGGTATTCATTGAATGATTTGCACTTCATCTATCCATGAAATATAATCAAAAGGTTATAAAATAAAAAGAAAGTGTGCTTATTTATGAAAGTTCTTGTGGCTTTAAAGCATGTAGTTGACCCTTACGTGCGCATTCGCATTAAATCAGATGAATCCAATGTGGACTTGGCTGGTTTAAAACATTCCATAAACCCCTTTTGTGAAATTGCAGTTGAAGAAGCTGTAAAAATGAAAGAAAAAGGTGATGTGAGTGAAATTGTGACGGTATCTATTGGTGGTCAATCTATTCAAGAATCTTTACGTAAATCCCTTGCTATGGGGGCAGATCGCTCAGTTCATATTCAAACAGATGAGCCTATTGAACCGCTTTCAGTTGCAAAAATTTTAGCAAAAATTATTGATGAAGAAAAACCTGATGCTGTAATGCTTGGTAAACAGTCTATTGATGGCGATAACAACCAAACACCTCAAATGTTGGCAGCTCTTTTGGGTTGGCCACAAGCTACATTTGCTTCCAAAATTTTCAAGGAAGGCGATTCAGTGCTTGTTGAACGAGAAGTAGATGCCGGGGAAGAAACGCTTAAAGTTTCTTTACCATGCATTATAAGCACCGATTTACGCTTAAATGAGCCACGAAACGTCACGTTACCCAACCTTATGAAGGCTAAACAAAAGCCAATTGATGTGAAAAGCATTGATGACCTTGGGGTAGATATTACAGCACGTACAAAACTTTTAAAGGTAACTGAACCAGCAAAACGTGCATCAGGCATTAGAGTATCATCGGTTGATGAGCTTGTAGAAAAATTAAAAAATGAAGCGAAGGTGGTGGCATCATGAATATTTTAGTATTAGCAGAACACGACCATAAAAACATATCTAAAGCAACGCTAAGTGTTGTGAAAGCTGCGCAAGAAATTGGCGGTGATATTACTGTTTTAGTTGCAGGCTTCAATGCAAATAATGTTGCAGAGCAGGCTTCAAAAATGAATGGGGTTTCAAAGGTTGTTCATGTTTCAGATACTTTGTATGAACATGCATTGGCTGAAAACTTTGCGACACTCGTTCACTCTATGGCGGGTGGGTTTACACATATTTTAGCGCCAGCAACAACTTTTGGTAAAAATATACTGCCACGTTTAAGTGCTTTATTGGATGTACAAATGATAAGTGATATTTCAAAGGTTCTTTCAGCCGATACATTTGAACGTCCCATTTATGCAGGCAACGCCATTGCTACTGTACAAAGCTTGGACAGTGTTAAAGTGTTAACAATACGCCCAACAGCGTTTGATGCTATGCCAATGGACGGTGCATCATCTGTTGAAGCAGGGAATGCAGCACAAGGGTTTGCAGGTTCAGAATTTGTATCTACAAAAATTTCAGACCCAGAAAAACCACAGCTTACAAGTGCCCGTGTTGTTGTTTCGGGTGGGCGCGGCTTAAAAGAAGCTAAAAACTTCGAACTTCTAAAACAGCTTGCTGAAAAACTTGGTGGTGGTGCTATTGGTGCTTCACGTGCTGCTGTAGACGTTGGCTGGGTTCCAAACGATTACCAAGTTGGGCAAACAGGTAAAGTTGTGGCACCAGAATTGTATTTTGCAGTTGGAATTTCAGGTGCGGTGCAACACCTAGCAGGCATGAAAGATTCAAAAGTGATTGTGGCCATTAACAAAGATGAAAATGCACCTATTTTTGAAGTGGCAACTTATGGCTTAGTGGCCGACCTTTTTGAGGCGGTACCAGAATTAATTGAAAAACTATCATAAGGGATAACAAAGCATGACACGTGAGTTTATGGCATTTGATGTGGTGATTGTGGGTGCAGGGCCATCGGGGCTTTCCTGTGCTATAAAATTAAAGCAATTGGCACAAGAAAATAACCATGAAATAAGTGTTTGTGTGGTTGAAAAGGGTGCTGAAGTTGGGGCACACCTTCTTTCGGGTGCTGTTTTTGAAACCAAAGCATTAGATGAACTTCTTCCAAACTGGCAAGAGTTAGGCGCACCGCTTAAAACAAAAGCCAAAGAAGATGCTTTCTTATACTTAGCAAACGATAAAAAAAGCCTTAAATTACCAACACCGCCACAAATGTATAATGATGGGAATTACATTATTAGCCTTGGTGAACTGGGCAGGTGGTTGGCAGGTCAAGCGGAAACTTTGGGTGTTGAAATTTACCCAGGCTTTGCAGCGGCTGAAATTTTATATCACGATGATGGTTCAGTTAAAGGGGTTGCAACAGGTGACATGGGTGTTACCAAACATGGTGAAAAAGGGCCAAGCTACGCCGAAGGTGTGGAATTGCATGCAAAGCAAACCGTATTCGCTGAAGGTTGTCGTGGTTCACTTTCAAAATCGCTTATTGAAAAATTTGATCTTATGGCAGGTAAAAGCCCTCAAACCTATGCGCTTGGTATTAAAGAGATTTGGGAAGTAAACAGTGACCTTTACAAAGAAGGTTCTGTTATGCATACAATAGGGTGGCCTTTGAAGTCGGATACGTACGGTGGTTCGTTTGTATACCACTTGTCGGGCAATAAAGTGGCTGTGGGGTTTGTTGTAGGGCTTGACTATAGCAACCCAACCCTTTCACCTTTTGAAGAAATGCAAAGGTTTAAACACCATAATGTTATTGAGCCACTTTTAAAAGGTGGTAAACGCCTTGCTTATGGTGCACGTACATTGGTAGAAGGTGGTATACAGTCTATGCCAAAGTTAACAGCACCAGGTGCTTTATTAATTGGTGACAGTGCGGGCACATTAAATGTCCCTAAAATTAAAGGTAATCACACCGCCATGAAAAGTGGCATGGTTGCGGCTGAGGCCTTATTTGAACATTTTAAAGCAGGTGGCACAGGCGGTGAAGTGGTTGCTTATGAAGTGAACTTTAAATCATCATGGGCCTATAAGGAACTTTATAAAGTCCGCAACATTCGCCCAGGGTTTAACAAAGGCTTATGGCGTGGCTTGTTGAATGCAGCTAAGGAAACGTATTTAGGATCAACCTCTAAAACCTTAAAAAACCATGCGGACCATGTTCAGCTTAAAAGCATAAATAAAGTTAAACCTATTGAGTATCCCAAGCCAGATGGTGAAATTAGCTTCGATAGATTGTCATCGGTTTATCTTTCAAATACTTTTCACGAAGAAAACCAGCCGATTCATCTTAAACTAAAAAGTGAATCTGTTGCGATTGATACGAATTATCATAACTATGATTCACCTGAAACGAAGTATTGCCCTGCAGGTGTATACGAAATTGTAAAGACAGAAGAAGGTTTCCCAACTTTACAAATTAATGCTCAAAATTGTTTGCACTGTAAGGCATGCGATATTAAGGACCCAACACAAAATATTAACTGGACTGTTCCAGAAGGTGGTGGTGGCCCAAACTACTCCGATATGTAATAAAAAAAGCCCTCATTTGAGGGCTTTTTACTTTCGTTAAAAGTGAATATGTGGCGATGATTTTAAAAATGATAAAATTTTACCAGCCGGCATACAAATAGATTGAACGGGTAAAGTTCCTGGTTTATCAACATCTGTATATGAATGGGTAAAATTGTCTTTTCCTTGTATGGCTATAAGCTCTAAATTTATATGATCAAATTTAGCGCCAGGCCCACGGTGGTGCAAAGCAATAACTTGGTTTTTGCTGTTTAAAACAGGCGCACCCGATGACCCACCTTTAAGTAAGTTCTGGCTAATAACAGCAGCTTGTTCATCATTGCAGTAAAACACACCTTTAATGGTTTTTAAAATACCCTCAGCAAAACCCGAAATGGACACTTTTTCTTGGTTTGTATAAGTTCTGGAAATCTCAAGGGGGTGTATTTCAAAATTTTCACTGTATTTTTGGGTGATTTTAAGCACTGCTATATCAGTGTGAAATGCAATGTTTTTGTCATTTTGAAAAGAATGGTAAGCGCTATCTTCCTTAAAATCTAGCACTTCAGCGGCAGCACCTCCTTTGTAGTTGTGGCCACCTTGAAAATAAGTAATTGTACAGCCGTACGCTTTTATGCCGTTGCAACTTGCAACATGGGCATTGGTTATAAAGTAAATTTCACCAGTAATGGGTGACTTTACAAAAAAACCTGTACCTTGCCTTTGGGTAACGCCTTGTTCTTTAAAGTCAGCATATATTTTATAGTGGTGCTGCATGCGCACCTCCTTAAAAAGTGAAATGTAAACGGAAATGTAAAGTTACAAGTTGTTTGTATACTAAATAAATTTGAAAATGTATGCAATAAAAAAGGCTCTGAATTCAGAGCCTTTAAATTAATTGAAGTCGTTTAAGGTTAGTTTACCTTCTTTTAAGTAATGGCGGAGCGTGGTGATGATGGATTGTACATCGTCACTGGCGTCATGCACGTGGCCGGTAAAGGGTAGGTTATGGAATTGTGCTAACATACCGCTGCTGTTGCTTTTTATGTCCTCCTCTCTCATGCCGCCTTGGCGTAAAATATTTTTTACATCACGGCAGTTTGCTTCTGCCATAGGCATAGGTTGTTGCCAGTCGGTAGCGCTTATTTTAATTTTTGTTTCATCACCGCCGTAACTAAAGCATAAAAGGTTGCCAAAAAAAGCTTTCATTTGTTTAAAGGCATCGGGAATAGGAATGGCATTTTGTTTTAATTTACTTTCAGTGATATGTGTAAGCTTTTCAAAGTATTTTGTAAGCCGAATAGGGTTACCGTTTACATCAATAGGTGAAACATAAACAGAAAGCGTTTCAAGCTCTTTTAAGTTAGGTTCAAGGGCAACTTTTGTTGCGCTAAGTTGAATGAGGTAAGGTGGTTTATCGTTTGGGCCTTGCCAGTTGCGCTTAAGGCAACCTTCGTCAGACCAGTATTCAGCATCATAAATAATAATTGTATTCATTTAAAAGGCACCTAAGGTAATCAATTCGGTGGTTAATATAACAAAAAAGCCCTCTTATTGAAGGCTTTCATCCACTTTACATAAGTATTTATTCATGTAGTGGACAATTTCGCTTACAGGGGTGCATAAGGCACTTACCTTATACGGGTGAACATCCGTTTCTTCTTTTAAAGTTTTAGCAAGGCAGTAACGTTTTGTTTGACCTGTTGAAAGTTGTTTAAGAACATAACTTTCAGGCAAATGGGTAATGACTTTGCTTACAACAGCAATAACGTTACCCTTGGCGTTTAACACAGGTGCGCCCAGCATGCCACTGTAAACATGTTTGGATGCATTTAAAATGTAACCACAGTTATCGTCTTGAATGTATGTACCTGTTACTACATATGGCTGTTTGGGTAACTTGTAGCTTTCAGGGCATGTATGTCCGTGCATTTCAACATATAATAAATCATCTTCATGGTGTTGAATACTAAGAATTGGAAAATCTTCTGCTAGTTCACTGGCTCTAAAAAATGCTAAATTGATGTTTTGTTGGATATCAATAATGTCATTTGTTTGTTCACTTTTGAAAAGTTCACCGTAATGCCCCATGGGTGTTGTTGTTAACAGGCCATACTTTAAAGTGGAAAACTCAGTTTGAATATAAGGGCTTTTCCAAAATTTAAAAACAGGGTAGGGGTTGGCCTTTACAAGGCTGGCACATGTGACAATGATGTTTTCCCCAAAAGGGTTTTCAATAGCGAAAGCTCTGGCTGTGTTTTCAGCATTTTGTTCATTTAATGTATTTAACAAAATAGCTTTGTGGGTTTTGTTGATGGAAAGCATAAGCTGACCTCGGTGGAGCTTTAGACCCTGCATAAAAGGGCGTTAATTAAAAGATAAAATGAAATAGTTATTAAATATTATATGGTTACGAAAAAAAGTGCAAGGAGTTGCCTTGCACTTTTAAATTAGCTTGTCAGTTATAATTATTGTCGACAGATTTGGAATTTCTGTGTCACTGGGTTCCAGCGCATTCTACCAAGGTCGCTAGATGCACCACAAACTTCACTGCCTGTCCCTGCAATTTTAGCGCTTGCTGAAATATCAACCGACCCTTCTGCAACCGTTACAGTGCGTACACCGTCAGCATCTAGGTGAATTTCACCAGTCCCACCATCAACAACGGAAACACTTGTGTCACCCGCGGCGATGCTGGAAGCATCAAATGGTAAGTTGGTTAACCCAGAACCATCCCCCACAAAGGCTGTGGCTGAAACTGTACCTGAAACTTCCAGTTCAGCGCTTGGGGAAACCGTACCAATACCAACACCACCACTTGCGCCCATAATGGCAAAGGTGTCACTATCCGATACATCTGTGCCTGAAGCCGCTTCACCCATACCAATACCAACGGAGTTGTCACCTGTTACCAGAATTCCATAACCTAATGCCATGGACTTAGTACCTTGAACCTGAACGTTGTTACCGACAGCAATGTTGTTAGAGCCTGTGTTCGCTTTAGCGTAGTGACCTACGGCCATGTTTTGGTTACCACCTTCGGCACGCGCGTAAGAACCCAATGCAAACGACCCATAGTATTCACCTGTACCTGTTGCACGTGATTGAGGTCCAATGGCTGTGTTACCCGGAGAACCGGAAGCTTCAGCATTTACACCAATAGCCATTTTCCAAAGGTTTGTACCTGTTGTTTGAGCACCACTACCAAGTGCAAGATCACCACCACCAGAGGCTGTTGTTGGGCCATTAACTGTTGCCACACCCCAAGCAAATGAGCCTGAACCCGAGGCAATTGCCGTTCCGAAAGCTACCGAACCTCCACCGATTGATGCATCATCCCAGCTTAAATCTGTGTATGGTTTACCTACACGGAAGGCAGCTTTACCTTTGTGATAGAAAGCCATATTTCCTTCAGATGTACTTAAATCAATTGTCGCACTTGGGTCGTACACACGGAAACCATCACGTGTAATATAATCGCCTGCGTCTGTCCATAAACTGCTTAAACCTGTAAGCTGTGAGCCGTCACCCACGAAAGTAGTGGCAGAAACAACATCGGCATGGATTGTACCTGAAACATCCAGTTCATAATTAGAGTCTACATATTTACCAATGGCTACATGGTTAGTGCCAAGGTTACCGTAAATGGTGTTACCAATGTTAAGTTGGTTATTGCCTGTTGCGCTTGGCACACTTGTTGATGCACCGATGGCAATGTTGTTATTACCGCTTTGCAGGGCAATATTGGCAGCTTCACCAATAGAAATGTTATAAGAACCTGTTGATAAACCAAGGCTACCAAATGAAGCCTGAGCACCCACGGCCACGTTGCTATGACCTGAAGTGTTGTAGTTTAACGCTTGGCGACCGATGGCAATGTTTCTTGAACCTGTGCTGTTTTTAAGCATTGCATTCAAACCAATACCCACGTTATTTGAACCTGAAAGGTTTTCGTATAAAACTTGTGAGCCCAGCGCTGTATTGTTAATACCTGTTTCGTTTTTAAACAACGTTTCACGACCGAATGCACTGTTATTGTAACCTGTTGTGTTCAAACTTAAGGCATTACGACCAACACCAACGTTGTTGTTGGCAGAGCCGTCATCCACAGCACCAGCACCTGCACCCACAAATAGGCTTGAGCCATCATATTTACCATCGGTTAAGTCATTAATAGCCAATGTAACAGAAGACGCTGTTACACCTGTAAGCTGGGAGCCATCCCCCACAAACGCTGTGGCGGAAACCGTTCCTGAAACTTCTAAAGCGGCTGTACCGTTTACGAATAAGCCCGCATCACAAATAATATCTGTGCCGTCTGTGTAACAGAGTTCATTGTTGTTTAATGTGCCCACTGTAGCAATATTTGCCCAGTTTTGAGCGTTAGAAATGCTAGGCATAAGAGCCATTGAAACTAGAAATAATCTAAATAAGTTTTGAAACTTCATTGTATACCCAATTTTTTACACACACGTATGCCATTATAATAACAAGCATACATTCTTATGATGGGTATTAAAAATAAATTAATGACATATACAGCGGTGCTTTAAGTAAATAAAAGGACCTATGTGACTTCTTGGGCATTATTAAGCGTTTTGTGCGCTGAGCTCACCTTCTTCAAGGGATTCTTTATATTCTTTAAGCTTGTTGCGCAATGTGCGAATGGAGATACCCAAAATACCAGCTGCGTGGGTGCGGTTACCTTTACAGTAGTTTAGGGTAGATAAAATAAGTTCTTTTTCAACGTCTGAAACGGTTCTACCCACCATATCAGCTGGACTAACCTTGCTAATACCGCCTTCAAAACCACCAGATGTGTTGGCATAAGCACCCGCTGCGGCCCCTACGGCAGCACGTGCACGCTCAACGTCGGTACGTACTGGGGCATTTGAAACGGTTGATGCCATGTTTTGGCTCATAGGTGAGATGGTAATATGATCAGGTTGCATGATGTTTTCATCACCCATCATCAGAACAGTTCTGTGAATGGTGTTTTCAAGTTCACGCACGTTGCCCTTCCAATAGCAACCAATGAGTTTTTCTTCGGCTTCTTTGGAGATGGTTATGTTTTCAAGGCCATTTTGTTTGCCGTACATGTCGGCGAAAAACTGACTGAGTGGAATAATGTCGCCAGGTCGCTCACGCAGGGCAGGGATGTCCAGCATCACCACATTCAGTCGGAAATATAAATCTTCACGGAACTTCCCTTCACGAACTTCGTCTTCTAAGTTACGGTTTGTGGTCGCAATGAGGCGAATATCCACAGGGACAGGTTTTGTAGAGCCCACAGGGTCAATGACACGTTCTTGAATGGCACGTAAAAGCTTGGCTTGTAGTGCAATGTCCATTTCACTGATTTCGTCAAGGAGAAGGGTTCCGCCATCGGCCTGTTGGAATTTACCTTGCCTTGCATTGATAGCACCAGAAAAAGCACCTTTTTCATGTCCGAAAAGCTCACTTTCAAGCAATGTTTCAGGAATAGCTGCACAGTTCACGCTGATAAACGGTTTGTCTTTACGTGGGCTGTTATTGTGAATAAAGTTGGAATAAACTTCCTTACCTGTACCACTTTCACCGCGTAGTAAAACAGTTGCATTGGATGATGCAAATTTTTTAGCAATGGTTAAAAGTTGTTCTGTTGCAGGGTCACCATGAATGGGGCCTGAAGTATCTTCGCTGGGTTTTACACGTTCAATAAGTGTTTTGGCTAAACTACCTTCTAAAGGTGTTGGTAAATATTCAATAGCACCTAAACGTATAGCTTTAACAGCATTTTGAACGGGTGTTGAAGCACCTACCACAACAGTTGGAACGGTAACTTTGTTTTCGTTTAAAGCTGTAAAGTAAGTGGAAAGTTCTAACGTTGTGTCCAAAAAAACCATATCTACTTTTTTATCGCATAAAACTTTAACGCCACTTTCAACCGAGTCGGCTTGAAGTGTGCCAATGCCAAAGTCACCTGCTGTTTTAGCAAGTGATGAGGCTGCGTCCTTCAAGGAGCCGATTAGTAAAATATTTGCTTTTCCCATGTTTTCCCCCAAACCTTTTCTTAATCAAACATGCTAATGCGTTTGCTAGGTGGAAGAATTGTGTTAAGCACAAGCTCAAGTTGGCGTGGGTTTTCCTGCCTTACAACACTTAAAACCGACGCTGTGTAAATTTTACGAATTTGCACTTCAAGTGAACTGTTAAGCTCAAGCTTTGTTGCTAGTGGGTTAAAGAACATGTTGGCCATAATAGCACCGTACATGGTTGTAAGTAGTGCAATGGCCATCGCAGGGCCAATAGCGCTTGGGTCATCTAATGAGCCTAACATAATTACAAGACCAATAAGTGTACCTACAAGGCCCATGGCAGGGGCAACCTCGGCACTTTTCTTCAAGACTTGTGTGCTGTTCATGTGGCGTGCTTGCATGTTTGCTGTGTCTGATTTCATGATCATTTCAATAACTTCAGGGTTTGTACCATCAACAGCTAAACCAAAGGCTTGCTTTAAAAATTCATTTGGAATTTGGTCAATATCACCTTGAATGGCTAAAATACCGTTTGCACGGGCTTTTTGTGCCAGTTCAATCATTTTTTTAGCTTCTTCGTCTGCTTCTGGAATTTTAAAAAGAATGGTTTTAAGCATCAGGCCTTGCGCCTTAATAACATCACCTAATTTGAAGCCAACAGTGGTAATTGCAAATGTACCACCCACAACAATAAGAATAGAAGGGGGGTCAATAAAGCTTGCCATGTTGGAACCAATACCACCAGCTACGAAACCAAAACCGAGCAAAAGTCCAAGAAGGGTTGCGATATCCACTTTTATATTCCTATTTTTATTATTTAAAGTTTAAACCTGTTATCGTGATTTCACAATCTCGGTCATTGTAATACCAAGTTTGTCTTCCACAATTACAACTTCACCACGTGCAACTAAACGGTCGTTCACGAGAATGTCCACAGCTTCACCAACCTTACGGTCAAGTTCAACCACGGCACCACGGCCAAGTTTTAGAAGTTGGTGGATTTGTAGGTCACATGTTCCAAGTACCGCAGAAACTTTTACGGGAATGTCGTAAACAGCTTCAAGGCCAGCGTCAGGTTCTGCTGGGCTTGACGGTTCTGGTGCGGCACCAGCAGGTGTTTCACCTTCTAGTTCGTTTAGCTCCAAAGCATCTGTTTCTTTGTTTTCGCTCATATGTTGCCTTTTCTTTTAAAGCTATAAAATTAGCTTCTTATTTATTCAAAATTGTTTTTTGCCTATTACAATCTAGACAATTATATGCACTAAGTATGCCATAATGTATTTCAGATGGGAAGATTGAAGGTTGTTATTCGTTTTTATTTTCTTCAATAGATGTGACATCTTCGCTTCTGTCTTTCGCCTTTTCTGCTATTTTTTCAGTTTGTTTAGGGTTTTCATCATTATTTTGTGATGTCTGCATGTCTACATCATGCATATTTACGTTTGATTCTTTTTCGTTGTTTTCCTTAGTTTCTACAGGTACAGTGTCCACAGCTTCGTTTAATTCGTTTTCCTTGTATTGTAATGTGATTTTATCTGGCGTTACATGGTCTGAAGCGGCTTTGATAAATGTATCTAGCTCATTTATCACATTACTAAGCCTTGCATCTACACCGCTATTGTCCCACTCGACTGTACATCCACCGCGGGATATGTTTTCATCTTCTTTAAATTTAACATTTTCTTGGTTTAAGACTTTTGAGCCTTTTTCTTGAAGGTAAAAACGGTCTGCGGGAGAAAGCCTTACAATAAGTTCTGCTTTGGGTGCTTTTGCAAGCGCTTCTTCTAACATGAATGTTAAAATTTCTTCGCTATGACTTTCAGTAGCGTTGCGCAGAACTTTTTGCAGAATGTGATTGATGAATGCTAAGCTTTGTTTTTGAATATATGCGACTTCCAATTGCAATAAGTCAGGCAAATTGTCTAATTTGCGTTGCATTTCGCTTAAATTCGTCTCAAATTCGTTTTTTTGCTCAGTTGTTGCTTGCTCTTTTCCTTCTTGAAAACCTCTTTCATAACCAGATTCTTCGGCTTTTTTAAGGTCTTCTTCAGTGATTTTAGGCATGGCCGCTAAGCGCTCAAGCTCCTTGCGCTCTTGCTCTTCTCTAATTTTTTGCTCTTCAGCTTCCTTTTCTTTTAACAGGTCTTGCCGTTTTTTTTCAGCGGCAAGTTCGGCAAAATCATTTTGCTTTAAAAGGTCGCTTAAAGTTGGCCTAGATGAAGTCATCTGATCCACCTTCTTCCGCTAATACAATTTGTCCAGTCTCAGCAAGGCGTTTTGCAACCATAACAATAGCATTTTGTGCTTCATCAACGTCTTTAACACGTACAGGTCCCATAGCATCCATATCCTCTTCCAGAATTTTAGAAGCACGTTCTGACATATTGCGTAAGAACATTTCAAGTAGCTCATCATCGGCGCCTTTAAGGGCAATTGGAAGTTGATCTTTTTCAATTTCACGTAGGATTGTTTGAATGCCCTTATCATCTGTTTTCTTAAGGTCTTCAAATGTAAACATAAGGGATCGAATACGCTCGGCGTCATCATGGCTGCGCTTGTCAAGTAAGTCCATAAACTTCTGTTCGTTCGATCGGTCGAAGTTGTTGAAGATTTCAGCCATAAGTTCGTGACTATCGCGCTTTTGTTTCGCTGCAAGGTTACGCATGAACTCATTTTTAAGGGAGTCCTCTACGCTTTCAATAACCTCGCGGGAAACGTTATCCATAATCAGAATACGTTCAATAACTTCTAAAGCCAGTTCTTCAGGTAGTGCGGCAAGAACACGTGCGGCATGGCCTGGTTTAATACGACTTACAATAACAGCAACTGTTTGAGGGTATTCGTTTTTAAGGTAGTTGGCTAAAATATCTTCGCTGACATTGGCAAGTTTTTCCCACATGGTACGACCTGCTGGACCACGCATTTCATCCATAAGGTCACGCACACGACCTTCGTCCATGAAGCTCATAAGATAGCGTTCTGTTGCACCCCAACCACCAATTAAGCCAGCGCTTCCAGACCCAACAGCCTCTGTAAATTCGTTGATAACATTTTCAACTTCAGTACTACTAATTTTACCTAAATTTGCCATTTCACGAGAGATGTCACGAATTTCAAAGTCATCCATGCCACTAAAAATAGTTGTTGCACTTTCTTCGCCAACGGCAAGCATTAAAATTGCAGCATTACGAGCACCTTGCTCTCGAGGGCTTTTACTATTACGTTTGCGTGATACAGCGTTATCTTCAGCCATTTATTCTTCTCCCCCTTGTAGCCAGCCTCGAATAACATTTGTACTCTCTTCTGGGTTTTCAGTAATAATTTTAACGACCTTTTTAATGGATGATTCACGAACTTGACCTTCAACGCTTTCAAGATCAATCATACTATCACTATCCACAATTTCGTTTGTAGGTAAGTTAACAGGTGTGCCATCGGGTGCTGTTTCCATTCCTTGAATGTTAATTGCTGGCGCACCAGAGCCACCAACGGTTGCAGCTGCGCCACTGGCAGCAGTTTCGCCTGACATAGCAGAGCCAACTTCATTGTTTTTAGGCAGTGTTGCTTTTAAGATTGGTTTGATAATCATGAAAATGAGCAAGAAGATTGCAATTGCAATAAGTGCATATTCGGCAATCATGAAGTAATCATCTTTTGTAAAGAGAGGTTCTTCAATTGTTTCTTCTTCAATTTGAGCAAATGGCATGTCAATAATTTCAACAAGGTCACCACGTTCTTCATCGTAACCAATAGCTGTTTTCACAAGTGTTTCAAACTTGGCGATATCATTTTCATCGTATGCTACATATTTTTGGATACCGTCTTCATTGCTGTAGTGTCCTTCAACAAGTACAGCAACGCTTAACTGTTTAATAGCACCGCCAGAGTGAACATGACGGCGAACTGTTTTTGAGATTTCGTAGTTAATGGTTTCTTCAGCGCTTTGGCGTTCTTCATTGCTACCTGCTTGACCACCGCCCACTTCTTGACCTGGGATGTTTGCTGACGCACCTGCCGCTTGGTTTGGCTGGGTTTGCGTTGCGTTCATACGATCTTCACTGCGCTGTTCACTGCGTACAACTTGCTTTTCAGGGTCAAAAATTTCAGATTCTTCTTCAATGCTGTCAAAGTTTAATTCAGCGGTTACTTTAACGTTTGCTTTGTTTGGACCAACCACTTTTTCTAGCATACGTTTAATGCTGTGTTCATATTCTGTTTCAACTTGCCTTTGAACTTTTTGTTGCATGTTCATAAGGTTGCTTTGTGATTTATTGCCAGAAGAAAGCATGTTCCCTCGGTTGTCAATAATTGTAACATTGTCAGGTGTTAAACCAGGGACGGAAGCTGCCACCATGTGCGTGATGCTTTGAACCTGTTCGTCATTCAAAATACGAGTACCAATATTCACAGTAACAGAAGCTGTTGGTTCAATACGTTCACGTGAGAATAGTTTTTTCTTTGGCATAACAAGGTGTACACGGCTTGATGCAACGCTTGGAAGTGAATTAATAGTGCGTGCAAGTTCGCCTTCAAGCGCACGGCGTGCATTAATATTTTGAACGAGAGATGTTGTGCCGAAGGATGATTGAGAGTCAAAAATTTCATAACCAGCGGTGCTGGAACCAACAATGCCTTCACCTGCAATTTTAAGCCTTAGTTCTGGAATTCTGTTTTTAGGAACATAAACACCGCCTGATCTTACTTGGTAGTCAACATTTAAAGCGTCCAGTGTTTGGGCAATTTTTGCTTGTTCTTGTTCGTTTAAACCGCCATAAACAATGCCATAATCAGGTGCGTTTCCACGCACAGCAATCATTGAAATAAGGCCTATCAGCATCACCACGGCAACCACAAGCATGGCAATGCGTGCAGCTCCCATACGGCGCAAGATTGTTAAAAATTGTTCCAAAGTTCACTTCCGAAATTTGTTTTTATACTAGTACGCTTTTCATACTAGCATGAATCGTGCCTAAAATATGAAGTGTTAGTTTAAGTTGGGTGTTGGAATGAGGGTATTTCAAAACCGCAAGCGTTGTAAAAAAGCAAGGGTTGGTTTGTTAATTTGTTTATAAACTTTCTTTATAATGTGTTTATTTGTCTGATTTTTAAACATGTTTTGCTGTTTAAGGTTTAAAGTGTCAGTAATTGTCATTTACGAAGCTTTTGTTTATGTGCATAATAAATACGAGTTTGCTTTTGGCATGCGCTATTTTAGGAATAAGTTTTAAAAAAGTGTTTTAAAGAAGTGGACTTTGGGTGCAAAAGCATCCATAATATATAAGGTGGACAAGTAGTCTACTATGTTTAACATAATCCATGTAGGAGATAATAATATGCCTATTACAATTAACACAAACGTTTCAGCGATGATTTCGCAACGTAACTTAAGCTCTGCGTCTAACCGTAGTGCTTCATCTTTATCTAAGCTGTCTTCTGGTTCTCGTGTACCAACAGCCAAAGAAGATGCTGCTTCTTTAGCAGTAGGTACAGGTTTAAGTGTGGAAGTTTCTGCTCTTCGCGCCGCTCAGGTGAACGCGCAACAGGCTTCTTCATTACTGCAAATTGCCGATGGTGCGTTTTCTCAGGTTTCTGACATTTTAACACGTATGAAATCTTTGGCGACAACTGCTCAGTCTGGTCAGCTTTCCGGTACTGAACGTGGTTACCTAGACAACGAGTACGGTTTACTTCGTAACGAGATTGACCGTATTGCCGCAACAACAGAATTTAACGGTCAAGCTTTGCTTGGTGGTTCTAACACTGTGGTAATTGACACAACGTCTTTCACAGCTCCAGGTACATCTGAAATTGATACTCAGCAAGGTTTTGTTGGTTATGAATTTGATGCTGCAAAAGTTGGTAACACTGATAGTTTTGCTGTGTTCTATGATGACAGTACTGGTAACATTACTGTAAACAACGTAACTCAAGGTGCTGCTCAAACAATTAACCTTGGCGCAGCTGGTGATGACCCTGTTCAAGCGGGTGCAACACGTGAGTTGGACTTTGCACAAATTGGTTTGTCTATTACTATTAACAATGACTTTAACGGTGGTAACAACATAGGTGCTGGTGCTGATATTGGTGCTTTAGCTGACCTTGATGGTGTGGCAAACGCTAACGTTGTATTTTCTGCGCAAGCGGGTACATCCTCTGCGGCTGCTTCATTCAGCTTCCAGGTTGGTTCAGGTAACTCTGTATTAGATGCTAACAACTCTATCTCAATCACAATTGCTCAAGGTAGCTTTAGCCAATTAATTGGTGGTGGTGCAGGTTCTAACCTAACACTTGCTGCCAACGCTGCAACAGCATCTGATGAGATTGATACTGCGGTACAAGCTGTTAACACAGCGCGTGCGGGTATTGGTTCTGCTCAGAACCGTGTTGAGTTTGCTCAAAACAACTTAGCTGTAACAATTGAAAACAGTGAAGCTGCTCGATCTGTGCTATTAGACGTTGACGTTTCTGCTGAAATCACGAAGTTCACTTCTGAACAGGTTCTGATCCAGGCAGGTGTGTCTATGTTGGCTCAGGCTAACCAGCAACCGTCACTACTACTAAGATTGCTTCAGTAATCCGTAGTTAGTTACAAAGATTAAAGTATAATTAAAAAAATAAATTAATTAGCTTTAGCGAA
>NZGE01000029.1 GCA_002689455.1 Magnetococcales bacterium
CAAGTTTTATGTTTATTATTTTTTTGTTTGAGTCTATATATAATATATAAAGTAATAAAATGTATGAGGTGAACATGGCTATCGCAGTTAGAAAATCTGAAGAGCGCGGACAAGCGGATTATGGTTGGCTTAAAACAAAATATAGCTTTTCATTTGCAAATTATTACGATCCACGTTTTATGGGTTTTGGATTTTTACGTGTTATTAATGATGATTACATAGCTGAAGGAAAAGGTTTTGGTACACACCCGCATGACAATATGGAAATTGTAACATATGTGTTAAATGGTGAGCTTGAACATAAGGATAGCATGGGTAATGGATCAATTATTAGATCTGGAGATGTTCAGCGTATGAGTGCAGGTACAGGTGTGACGCATAGTGAGTTTAATCCATCAAAGACGAACCCAGTTAAATTATTTCAGATATGGTTTACTCCGAAAAAACTTGATATTGAACCAAGTTATGAACAAAAAAATTTTTCGGATAAAACTCAAGGGGAAGGGTTCCATTTAATTGTATCGTCAGATGGTCAGGAAGGTTCAGTAAAAATTAATCAAGATGTTTGTGTATATGTCGGTCATCTGAATCATGGATGTTATGAACACCCAACGAGGTTATCGAATAAGGTTTGGGTTCAAGTTGCAAATGGATCTGTAGATGTAAATGGTATACGTCTTGAAAAAGGAGATGGCGCCGCAATTCATGGAGAGGAACGCATAAAATTTGAGAATGCAAATAATGTTAAATTAATAATGTTTGATATGTTTGTATAAAAATACGTTCTTTTTTTTAGAGTTTTTGATAAAGTTTTACTGTTGTTCTTTTTATAATAATATAAAGTTTTATACATGAAAAAAATTGTAATTTCTGGTGCAAATGGTTTGGTTGGAAAACATCTTCAAAGGTACTTGTCACCTGCTGAATGGGAAATTATTATGGTCGGTCGAGGCGAAAGCGCTGATGTTTGCTGGAGCCCAGATGAAGACATTTTTCAAGAAAGTGAGCAACTTAAGAATGCGGATGCCTTTATTCACCTTGCAGGCGAAAATATTGCAAGTAAGCGGTGGGGTAAGTCTCAAAAGGAATATATTATTCATAATAGAAACGCGTGTGCGAACTTAGCCGCTAAAATTTGTGATAAATATAATATAAAAAATGTATTGGTTGCATCTGCAATTGGTTATTACGGTCATCGCCCCCGTGAGGTTTGTACTGAGCAATCTAAAATTGGGAAAGGGTTTACATGTGATGTGTGTGGTGAAATTGAAGCCGCATTTATGCCTTTATCTCAAAAAGGGTTTCGTACTGCTTTCATGCGGTTTGGTGTTGTTTTATCGAGTGAGGGAGGTGCTTTACCAAAAATGGCGTTACCATTTAAACTGTTTGGTGGTGGCCCTGTTGGTGATGGTATTCAAGTTGTAAGTTGGGTTGATATTAACGATGTTTGCTTGGCTATATTACACATCTTAAAAAATATCAAAATAACAGGTGCTGTAAACGTTGTAAGCCCAGAACCTGTGACGAATGAAACGCTTGGAAAGTCTATTGCCCAGCAACTGAAACGTCCTTATTGGTTTCCATTCCCTGCTTTTGCAGTTAAATTACTTTTGGGAGAAATGGGAAAAACTCTTTTGCTCGAAAGTTGTGAAGTTAAACCTGATAAATTAATTAAAAGTGGGTTCCATTTTTCATACCCAAGCATTAAAAGTTCACTAAAAAATCTTTACAAGTAATTTTTGTACACAAAGGACATACAATTTTTATTTAATGTTTGAAAATAATACGGTTTTCATGTAATTGTTAAACGGTTCAATGGACTTATCTATGTGTTACTTTTCTTTTATAAACTTTCACTCTCGTTTAAGGAGATTAAATTGTGAAATTAAAACCAATATTAGATGTTGTTGATTTTTCGCGTGACTTTGTTGACCCAGCTGGTGAATTGCACGTAATAGGTGCTGAAGAAACAGTTTCATTGGCACATTATTTTTTACAAAAGGTGAGATTTTCCGTTGCTGTTTTAAAGAATGATACACACTTTGAAGGTGAGTATAAGCATAGTGACGAAGCGCTATCATTTGGATTTCACCAGGGGTTTGGTACTAAAGGGCATGAATATCTCTTAGACACATCAGCAATTCAGGCAGACCATGTACTTTGGCTTTTGAAAAATAAATTTGATATGTGGGCACCCAATTCAAATGTAAATGTACCATTTGAACAAATTGAATTTAAGAACGCTGAAGAAAGACGTGTCTATCAGGGCTTATTTCATATGGCGAACATTGATGAAAATGGTCGCTATGTTTTTGGTGAAGAGCGTGACGCTTATTATAAGCGTTTGTATGACTTAGGTCACCGTGATGTTGTATTGTTTGGACATGCAACTGACTATTGTGTTCGTGACGCCATTCTTGGTTATTTGGAACGTGGCTTTACAGTCGACTTAATTGAAGATTTGTGCCGAGGGATTTGGAATACCGCCCTTTTAGGTGGTGTTGCCAATATTGAGGAACTTGTAGCTCGTTGCCCTGAACCTGACTATGTAAATGGTACGGTTATGGATCGCACTGTGTTTAAAGATGCTGTTGCAAATGGCACCCTCATTGTAACGAACACTCAAGAGTATATAGCAAGGTTTAATAAAGTTTAATCGAAGAAAAAACCACCACACAGGTGGTTTTTTTATGTGTAATTATTTATTTAAAAGTTGCATACAAATTTTGTGTTGTGTATAAGTTATTTGGTATTTTTTTCTGAAACACATCAATTTAATAACTTCCTTTTTACATAGCTCTTAAATAGGAGAATTTGCTATGAGAAATAAAAAATATGATGAACTCATTGTAATGGGTGCACAGGTTAATTTTACAGTGGGCGACCTTGAAGGGAATGCTCAAAAACATTTAAACTTATATACTGAAGCGGTTAATCAAAAAGTGGATGTCTTGGTTTTACCTGAGTTATCACTTGTGGGTTACCCTTTAGAGGATGCTTTGAAGCGTGAATATATTGTTAAAGACGCCATGAAAAAAGCAGAAGAAATTGCAAAGCAAACAAACGCCAAAACGGCGATTGTTTTTGGCTTACCACGCATTGTTGATGGTAAGCTTTATAATTCTGCTTATGTTGCATTTAATGGACGCATTCAAGGCTGCATCGATAAGACTGATTTACCAAATGAAGAAGTGTTTGATGAAAAGCGCTACTTTGTGTCTGGCAGTGGGTCTGGAAATGTGAATTTTAAAGGCTTTAATTTGGGTGTTGCCATTTGTGAAGATGTTTGGCATTCCCGTACAGCTAAAAAGCTTAAGCAAGCTGGCGCGGAAGTTGTTCTTGCTATGAATGCATCACCATTTCAATTAAATAAACATCAGTTGCGTTGTGATGTTGTACGCCAACGTACTGTCGATACAGAGCTGCCAGTTTTGTATTTAAATTTAGTTGGTGGACAAGATGAAATCGTGTTTGATGGAGCTTCTTTCACATGGGATTATCAAGACCAGGTTGCAACGAACATTCAGCCTTCTTTTGAAGAGTCAGTGTTTATTGTACGTTTGCGCCGTGACCAATTCGGTTGTTATTTTCACCGTGATAGTGATGCTAAACCACTTACAGAAATTGAGTCGGCGTATAAAGCTATTGTTATGGGAACGAAAGACTACTTCCATAAAAACGGGTTTAAAAAAGCAGTGCTGGGTTTAAGTGGTGGAGTGGATTCTGCTGCAGTTCTTGCTGTTGCATGTGAGGCATTGGGGCCTGAAAATGTAACCGCAATTATGATGCCTTATGACTTTACATCCCCTGAAAGTATCGAAGATGCAGAGCTGATTGCTAAAAATTTTGGTGTGGATTATCGGTCTATGTCAATTAAACGCAATGTTAATGCATCTATCGAAACCTTACATGAAGGTGGGTTTACAGTTACAGGTGTTACACTTGAAAACTTGCAATCGCGTGAGCGTGGTAAACTGTTAATGGCAGTTTCTAATGAAACAGGTGCAATGGTTCTTTCTACAGGCAATAAATCTGAAATGGCGGTTGGATTTTGTACACTTTATGGTGATATGAATGGCGGTTTTAACCCCTTGAAAGACATTCCAAAAACCATGGTATTTGAAATGTGTTATCACATTAATAAAGTGGCGAAATTTGAAATGATTCCGGAAAGGATTATTACAAGACCACCATCACCTGAATTGAGTGCTGATCAAAAAGACAGTGATAAACTTCCACCATATGAGATTCTGGATCCCATTTTAGAAGCTTATATTGAAAAGAATCACGGCGTACATGAAATTGTTGAAGAGGGTTTTAAACCTCAAACAATTGTGGACGTTGTTAACCTTGTTAATGGTGCGGAATTTAAACGCCGTCAAGCGCCTCCTGGTGTTAAAGTTACGTCACGTTCATTCATTAAAAGTGAATGGCGCTTACCTTTAACCAATGGTTATAAGCAGGGCTACATTGTCGTTCCTGCAGCGCAAGCTGCTTAATTTATTTCATAATTCATAAGGTGCGTATAGCGCCTTATGAACTTTTATACTAGGAAAATTTTATGGCTAAACATCAACAAGCATCGCCCAGTGGTGGTGTTATTTTTTATAAACAACTGGAAGACGGAACCGTTCAGGTTTACCTTTCTGAACGCCTTGAACATTCAACAGGTCGCCCAACGGGGCGTTATAGTATCTACGGCGGTTTCGCTGAATGTGAAGACTTTGTTCAAAAACCTGTTGGTACTGTACAGAACAAGCTATTAGAAGTTTATCGGGAATGTGTAGAAGAAATCGGTGATGACTTTACAAGGATTGTGCCCGAACATGTATTTGTTGAAAAAGCAGAGTTTGTTTGTTCTCAACTTGTTCGTGTTGACGATAAATATGACAATAAAATTCACGATGCAATTTTGTTTGCGTTTAAGGTAACCGACGAGCTTGAGCGTTATTTTGAAAATGATGCAAAAGCAACAGACGAGCAACTACCAGCAAAGCCATATAGCGTTTTATTGCCTGAAAGTGCATGTGTTAGCCCATTGTTATCACCTTACGACGGGCATGAACTTGTAAGTCAAATGCAATTTCCAGCTTTGCTAATGGAATATGCACATGAAAAGTCAGGCATTGCATTACTGGTAAGGAAAAAGTCTTATGAAAGCACATAAAACAATTTTGTTGTATGGTGGTTCTTTTAACCCTATTAATGCCTCACACGTTCAAATCCTTCAAAGAACGTTTAAACGTTTAAATGAATCTGAGAAGTTGGTTGACGAAGCATGGATTTTGCCTTCTGGTCAAAATCCATTTAAACCGAAGGAGGGTATGGCTGATTATGAACATCGGCTTAATATGTGCAAACTTGCCCTTGAAGGTTTGGGAGATGAATTTAAAGTTTCCGACTTTGAAAGCAAATTACAACCACCCTTTGAAACTTTTTTGGTCTTATCTGAATTGCAAAAATCTTATCCCACTTATCAGTTTATTTGGCTGATGGGAAGCGATAATTTTATGCATTTTCATACATGGGATAACTGGGAAGATATCTTAGATAACTTCGCAGTTGTAGGTGTTAAGCGTGAATGCTCAGCGCATAAGTTAAATACCTGCCCTATGATGCAAGAGTATGCACAGTTTTTGTATTTAGAAGATAGTTCTTTTGCAGACCTTCCGAATATTCGTATTGTAGATACGGGCATGCTTTCAGGTTCTTCAACGGATATCCGTAAATCTATTCAGCAGGGTAAAGCCCTTGATAATGTTGATGCTAAAGTTGAAGCTTATATGCATAAACATCAATTGTATCGATAGTATAAACGCTCCGTAAGGGGCGTTTTTTTTGTTGCGAATCAACACGCTTCGCTGTATACATTTGGTGAATTAATCTGAAACACATATCTATTTATTTCTTGTAAATTTTTCGAACTGTTTAACACATGAGGTCTCTAATGACACAATCTAGTAGAAGTTTTCTGCCAAACCCTTTTGCCTATCAAGTGTCCACAGCTATGTTGACAGATGGTTACCACTTTACTACGCCGCCACTTTTTTTACGTTTTATGAGCGATCCTGAACGTTGGGATGTGGCGAATTTAGTTTTACGTGGAGATGTTGAAAAAGAAACATATACGATTATTGCTGGTTTATGGGAGCTTCTATCTCGCCTAGAGAATTGGGTGATTGATGAAACTGTTATTACAGCAATGCGTGAAAAAAATATCCCCGAAGAAATGATTAACCAAATGAAAGGTCGTCGGTTTGAAGGGCGTATATATGCCGTTCGTGATGGGGAGGTTCTTTTTCCAGGACCTGTTATGCGGGTGGAAGGCCCTAAATGGCAAGTAAAATGGATCGAATCGGTTTTTACAAACCATTTGCGTCGCTGTTCATCTGTTGCAACAAAAGCAGCTCGGGTTTGTACTGTTGTGCCTGATCATCATTTAAAATTGGATGCAGCCTTTAGGCGTGCAAACGATACTGATGGTGTGTGGGCGGCACGTGCTGCTTATTTGGCTGGATTTTCTGGTACATCAAATGTTCTAGCGGGTCAAATGTTTAACATTCCTTGGGGTGGTACTGTTGACCATTACACCATGCAATCTCTTATGCAAGAATACTTTGAACGTAACCCTGATATTGAAGTTACTGAAGAGTCTCAGCGTGAAGCGCAACGGTTTGCATTTCGCTGTGTTATTGAAGTGTACCCTGAAAATTACGCTTTGTTGATTGATACAATTAGCTTTGAAGCTGGCCTTGAAGATGCGATCACTGTTTTATTGGAACTACGTCCTAAAAATTACACATTGCGCCAAGACAGTGGTGACTTAGCTATTTGCTCAAAAGAAATGAGACGCCGTTTAGATAACGCAGGCTTAACCGATGTTAAAATTGCCCCAAGCGGCGGTTTAAGTGCATTGACTGTTAAGTCATTGTTAGATCAAGGTGCTGAAGGTGATAACTGGCAGTTTGGTGAATACTTTTTGTTTAATGGTGAGCGTTCACGTGAAGGTGCAACTATTTCGGAACCTCCTGTAAATATTCAGATGGTTCAAAAGTATGGGGGTACTTCAGATGGTTCGTATGAAAGTATAAAACTGAGTGAAAATCCTGCAAAAAATTCCCTGCCTGGTCGTCAACAACGCATCCGTTTATTAACAGATGGTAATATGTTTGATGGTGATATTGTTATAAATGAAAACCAATATTCACTGCCCTGTGGAGAAACTCTTACCAGAGTTATTCGTTCAGTGCGTCGTGGTAAACCTGCAAAAAGTAAAACTGTTAAATTTGGTACAAAGTTTTATTTACCAATGCAGCTTGTTTTTGAAGGTGGTTTATTTATAGCTCATGATTTATATACGCTTGAAGAGAGCCGTAAATTTCATGCACAGCAAATGGAAAGGTTGCCAGACCAATACAAGCGTGTAGACGGCTCACATGCCATTTACGGTGTTGGAATTGAAAAGGAATTGGATATGCGTGCATATTCAATGGGTGTTGATCAAATCATCATTCATAAAAACACATAGCGAAAAAAGAACCTGCTTTTAAAGCAGGTTCTTTTTTTATGATGCATATGCAAATTTTACAAAACTTTTGCCTAATCCTCCACTTGGGTGCGATTTTTCTTTTTTGGTTACAAGCGTGATAGACAGTTCTTTTTTGTTGTATATTAAGTCTTTACGTCTTTTTTTTAGTATTCAATCTCTGGTTGTTTTGTCTTATATTTTTGGTTTTTCCTCGCTTGTTGGTTATTTTGCTGTTTGATTCTCTACGTTACATACGTTAAAAATAATAAAAATATTTAACGAATAGGAGAATGTATGAAGTCACGTGCTGCAGTTGCTTTTGGCCCAGGGGAACCTTTGAAGATTGTTGAAATTGATGTGGAGCCGCCTAAAAAAGGTGAGGTTTTGGTTAAAATTACACATACAGGTGTTTGCCACACAGATGCCTTTACATTAAGTGGTGATGACCCTGAAGGTATTTTCCCATCTGTTTTAGGGCACGAAGGTGCTGGTGTTGTTGTTCAAGTTGGTGAAGGCGTAACAAGCCTTAAAGAAGGAGACCACGTTATTCCTTTATACACTGCAGAATGTGGAGAATGTAAATTCTGTACTTCAGGTAAAACTAATCTCTGTCAAAAAATTCGTGAGACCCAAGGTAAAGGCTTAATGCCAGATGGCACGACACGTTTTTCATACAATGGTGAGCCAATTTACCATTACATGGGTACAAGTACTTTTAGTGAATACACAGTTGTTGCTGAAATTTCATTGGCAAAAATTAACCCTGAAGCGCCGCATGAACATGTATGCTTACTAGGTTGTGGTGTTACAACTGGTATTGGTGCTGTTCATAAAACAGCTAAGGTTCAAGAAGGCGATACAGTTGCTATTTTTGGTTTAGGTGGTATTGGTTTGGCAGCCATCCAAGGTGCTAAACAAGCAAAAGCGGGTCGCATTATTGGTATTGATTTAAACCCGTCTAAATTTGACCTTGCAAAGCAAATGGGTGCAACAGACTGCATCAACCCAAAAGATTTTGATAAACCAATTCAAGAAGTAATTGTTGAAATGACGGATGGTGGTGTTGATTTTAGCTTTGAATGTATCGGTAATGTAAATGTTATGCGTTCAGCTTTAGAATGTTGCCACAAAGGTTGGGGTGAAAGTGTTATTATTGGTGTAGCAGGTGCAGGCCAAGAAATTTCTACGCGCCCATTCCAACTTGTAACTGGTCGTGTATGGCGAGGTAGTGCTTTCGGAGGTGTAAAAGGACGTTCTGAATTACCGGGTATGGTTGAAGATTCGATGAATGGTAAAATTGATCTCAAGCCTTTTGTAACGCATACAATGCCACTGGAACGTATTAATGAAGCTTTTGATTTAATGCACGAAGGTAAGTCAATTCGTACAGTTATTAATTTTGAAAAATAAATTGAAGGAAATTACTTTGAACTGCATTGAGAGACACATTGTTTTTGGTGGTGAACAGCAGGTTTGGTCACATGAAAGTGAAGTGCTTAACTGTAAAATGAAATTTGCTGTTTTCTTACCAGAAAAAGTAAAATCTGAAAAATGCCACACGCTTTACTGGTTATCAGGTTTAACATGTACTGAGCAAAACTTCATTACAAAGTCTGGTATGCAAAAATATGCGGCTGAACACGGTTTGGTGGTGGTTGCGCCAGACACAAGCCCACGCGGTGAAAATGTTGCAAATGATGATGCTTACGACCTAGGGCAGGGTGCTGGTTTTTATTTGAATGCGACAGAATTACCATGGTCTGCGCATTACAAAATGTATGACTACATTACAAAAGAATTGCCAGCGCTTATTGAGGGGCATTTTAATGTATCCACTAGAAAAAGTATTAGTGGTCATTCAATGGGTGGTCATGGTGCTATGGTTTGTTATTTAAAAAATCTTGGTATGTATGAAAGTGTTTCGGCATTTTCGCCTATTTGTGCGCCGTGTGATGTACCTTGGGGTGAAAAGGCCTTTACGACTTATTTAGGTTCTTATAAAGCGGATTGGGAAGCTTGGGATTCTTCAAAGCTTTTGGAGTCGGTTCAAAATGAAAAGGTTTCAATTCTTATTGATCAAGGCTTAGAAGATGACTTTTTGGAAGAGCAATTAAAACCAAAGGCTTTGGTTGAAGTTGCTAAAAAAAATGGACATGATGTTCAGCTTAGAATGCAAGAAGGCTATGACCATAGTTATTACTTTATTGCATCTTTCATTGAAGATCATATTGCTTACCATGCAAAATATCTAAAG
>NZGE01000030.1 GCA_002689455.1 Magnetococcales bacterium
CTGAACCTTGTCGCTTCTTGCGCAATTCACCGTGGTAATATGGTTTATCACGAAGGGTTTGAACAAAGTCTTCTTTCGTTATTTTTTGCCAATCATCCATTATATCAGCATGAAAATTTCGAATAGCAATGGCATGACCAAGGCCACAAATAAGCCTTTGCGATCGGCGCTCTTCCATTTCAGCCATTTCATCAAGAATTTCTAACGCTTCTTGAATCTCATCCGTTTCAGCAACATCTTCAGATGTTAAAATGGCAGGCTGGTGGTTCATTTTTAGTAAAGCTTGGGCAAGCATAAGTGCAGAAGCACCCCCACCCAGAACAAGTATTTTCATAAATTTCCTTATTAAAATAAGTGCTTATGTGAAAAGAATATGTTTTAAGTCCTTGTAAATATATAGTCATACATCGTTTATTTCAAGGTATTGTATGCATATTTATAAATGTTATGATAAATGTCGATTTTTTATAGACTTTGCATATTGAAATAAAAGAACGTTTGTACCATATATAATTTATAGTAGTCATATTGTGTGGCTGCTGATAATATATAAATAAAAAAAGAAAAACGGAACATAACAAATGTCTAAAGACAATCAACAGCCAAATATGCAAGACGCTTTTTTGAACCACTTACGCAAAACGCGTCAACCTGTTACTGTATTTTTAACAAACGGTGTTAAGCTTCAAGGTAAATTAACTTGGTACGATAACTTTTGTTTGACTTTAACACGTGATGGTATTACTCAGTTGGTTTACAAACACGGTATTTCAACAGTTATGCCAATGGAACCTTTCCAAGTGTTTGACCTTCATGGTTTTGAAGACAGCGGTAACTACTAAGATATTAAAAAGCATATATGAGCCAACAAACAGTTTATGAAACACACGAACCGCAGCCTTGTGCTGTGGTTCTGCACGTAGAACTTCCAGAATTAGAAGATAAAGGCGCTTCCAGCAGCTTACGCTCTGCCGAGGCTAAACTTGATGAAGCTGTCAATTTAACCGAAGCTTTAAAGCTGAATGTTATTTATAAAAACATCATCAACCTGCGTACCATTCACCCAAAAACACTTATAGGTAAGGGTAAACTGGAAGAAGTTGAAGAAATTTTGGACAGTGCTGAACGTGTTGATGTTGTAATTGTGAACACTCAGCTTTCACCTCGCCAACAAAAAAACCTAGAGGAAACCTTGCAAGCCAAGGTAATTGACCGTACCCTCCTTATTTTAGAAATTTTTGCGGATAGGGCACAAACAAAAGCGGGTCGTCTTCAGGTTGAGCTTGCCCACCAAACTTACCTTTCTGGTCGTCTTGTCCGTGCTTGGACCCACTTAGAACGCCAGCGTGGTGGTATGGGTAAAACTGGTGGCCCAGGTGAAAGACAGATTGAACTTGATAAGCGTATGATTAGCGACCGTATTGTTCAAATTAAAAGACACTTGGCCGACGTTAAAAAAGAACGTGACCTGCAACGCCGTGCGCGTGAAAAAAATGCACTACCTGTCGTGTCATTGGTTGGTTACACCAACGCAGGTAAGTCAACCCTTTTTAATGCACTGGTAACAGAAGACCGTCAGGTTGAAACAAAAGATGCCTTTGTAAAAGATATGCTGTTTGCCACACTTGACCCATTACTTCGTAATATTAAGCTTGATTCTGGACGTGAAATTTTACTAAGTGATACCGTTGGTTTTGTGAGCGACCTGCCACACGAACTTGTGGAAGCCTTTTCTTCAACACTTGAAGAAGTTACACTTTCCGACCTTGTTTTACATGTGCATGATGCTTCAAGCGAAGATGCTGAAGCCCAAAATGCCGATGTAAAAGAAGTTTTAAAACAAATTAACGCTGATAAAATCCCAGTCATCCATGTGGCAAATAAAGCCGACTTGGTGGAAGACAGTTACCCAGCCTTTTTAAATGAAGGCACGATGGTTAGCGCCATAACAGGGCAGGGCATTCACCGCTTGAAAAACCGCATTGAAGAAATGCTTTCAAAAGGTGAAAAGGACCTTGAAATAACCTTGAATGCTGCCGAAGGTAAAAAGCTTTCATGGTTGCACAGTCACGGTCAAATTTTAAAGCAAGAACTAGATGGTGAAACATGGCACTTAACAGTGCGTTTAAAGCCAGAAGATGCCTTAAAGTACCAATCTATATAGGTTTATTTGCTACACTATATTACCGTGTCATCCTTGTCACGCTGTTGCTGTTTGAAATATGATATAACTTCATAAACGATCCGCGTTTTGCTATAATTTTAACTTAAATTTGCAAAAGAAAAGCGAGATATTTATGAAGTTTCTTAAGGTTAGTATTTTTTCAACATGCATGCTTTTAGGCAGTACATCACTTACATTGGCTGAAAGCTTTGACGCATTTTTAGACGGTGTGCGCACAGAATTACAATCTAAAAAAATTGATGTTTCAATTTTTAATAAAGCTATGGTGGGTGTGGAAGCGCCGAACAAAAAAGTACACAAGAAACTTAAAACGCAACCTGAATCTATTTACACTTTTTCAAGTTATTTAAACAGGCTTGCTTCCGATATTCGCATTCAAAACGGCCAAAAGAAAAAAGAACTACATGCGGCTGAGCTAAACCGCATTGAAAAAGAATATGATTTCCCCAAAGAAGTGATGCTTGCCCTTTGGGGTGTTGAAAGCGCTTACGGTGAATTACCTGGTAATTTTAAAATTATTCCTAGTTTAGCAACTCTTGCTTACGAATCGCACCGCCGCGACTTTTTTAGAAGCGAACTTATTAAAGCCGTTGAAATCGTTCACGATGGGCATATTGACCTTGAACATCTTACAGGTTCATGGGCTGGGGCAATGGGACAATGCCAATTCATGCCTTCCAGTTTTTACAGCTATGCTGCCGACGGAAATGGTGACGGTCGCAAAGATATTTGGCAAACAGAAGCCGATGTATTTGCCTCCACTTCAAACTACTTGAAAAAAAGCGGTTGGAAAAATGATATGCCATGGGGCGAAGCCATTACCCTTACAAAAATCTTACCCAAAATTGAACTTTCACAACGAGGCTTAAGCGAACCAAAACAGCTTAAAGAATGGTATAAAATGGGTGTGGCACACAAAACATCTAAAAACAAAAAACACTTAACAGATGAAACAGAGGCAAGGCTGTTTATGCCAGACGGTCCTTCAAAACGTGCTTACCTTGTTTACCATAACTTTGATGTTATTATGCGTTGGAATCGTTCAAGCTACTTTGCGTTTAGCGTGCTGACCTTGGCCGACCAAATTGCTGGAAAAGAAAGACTTTAACATATGAAAAAGTTTGGTGTATTAACCCTTACAGCATTTGTTATTTCAAGCTGTAGCATGCTTGACCATACGTTTGCACCAACCATTAAACCAACAACGCTTGGTAAGCCAGCACCTTATCACGCACCTGCTGTTACAGGTAAACGTAAAACAGGTAACCCATACCAAATTTTAGGAAAAACATACTACCCATTAAAATCAAGCGAAGGTTACCGCCGAAAAGGGATTGCCTCTTGGTATGGCAAGGACTTTCACGGCAAAAAAACAGCCAATGGCGAAACCTATAACATGTATGCGATGACAGCAGCACACCCAACACTGCCAATCCCAACATATGTGCGCGTTACAAACATTGAAAATGGTTTGTCCACCATTGTGCGTGTTAACGACCGAGGTCCATTTTTGCGTGGGCGTATTATTGACCTTTCTTACGCAGCTGCAAGCACCTTGGGCATGGCCGAAAAAGGCACATCTCCTGTTTTACTAGAAGCCTTACCAACTGATGGGTCAACTTTAAATGTTCGCTCCGACTATGCAAAGCATGAGAACAATGTTACAAACCACCCAAGCAAGCGCTACACAGAAACGACACTCGCTTCTGCTGCAAATACGGCTGGAAAAGAAACAGCACCAGCACCCGTTAATAAAAATAGCTTCACATATCGCATTAGCAAAAAAAGCAATACCAGCAACACAATAACGAACCGTGCAGATGATGAAAACATCCCTGCAGATGAGGAAATTAAAATTGGTTCACACAGCTATTACATTCAAACAGGTGCCTTTTCAAACAAGGAAAATGCATTCAGGCAACAGCAAAAAGTGTCCAAGTTTTATTCCAATGTAAAACTCATGAGCTTTGTGCGCGGCACTACTCAATTACACCGTGTTCGCATTGGACCGGTAAGCTCTGTTGATGAAGCTGATGAAATTTTAGGCAAAATCGCTCAAGAAGGTTGGACAGGGGCACGTATTGTTGTAGATTAATAACATCTAAAACAATGACGAAAATTTAGGAAAATACCGTGTTCAAAAAAGCAATTTATACATTTTTATCTGGCCTAATCATTTCAACATCTGCACATGCAATCGACTTAAATGCCGAAAGCTATTACATTGTTGAAAACAAAACAGGTACCGTTCTTCTTGAAAAGAATGCCGACAAGCAAATGGGTCCAGCTAGTTTAACAAAAATGATGACGGCTTTTTTGATTTTTGATGCACTTGAACGCGGCGACCTTACATTAGACACCATGATGCCAATCAGCGAAAAAGCATGGCGCAAAGGTGGTTCTAAAATGTTTTTAGAGGTTGGTAAAAAAGTAAAAACCGAGGATCTGATTAAGGGCATTCTTGTTTCTTCAGGCAATGATGCTTGCATCGTTGCTTCAGAATTTTTAGCTGGCACAGAAGAAGCGTTCGCACAGATGATGAACGATAAAGCACTTGAAATTGGCATGTTGAACACAACCTTTAAAAACGCAAGTGGCTGGCCAAACCCTGAGCAAGTTTCAACAGCTAAAGACATGACAATTTTAGCGCGCGCAATTTTAAACACTTACCCACAATATTATAAATATTTTGGTATTGACCGCTTTACATACAGCGATATTTCACAACCAAACCGCAACGGTTTATTGCGCCGAAACATGGGCGTTGACGGTCTTAAAACAGGCCACATTGAAGATGCCGGTTACCACCTTGTAGCTTCTGCCGAAAAAGATGGTGTGCGCATTGTTTCCGCTGTCATGGGTACAAATGGCTCACGCGCACGAGAAGATGAAACACTTACAGGTATTTCATATGCTTTCCGCACCAACAGCATGATAACGGCTGTTGAAAAAGGTAAACAAGTAGTTGAAGCCGCACCTGTATGGTTGGGTGAAGCCAAAACCGTTGCCTTAACAGTGGGTGAAAGCTTAGAACTTTACGTTGCCAACAAAGACAAAAAAGACATTAAAGGCGAAGCTGTTTACAATGCACCACTTCCAGCACCTATAACAAAAGGTCAAGAAGTTGGTAAATTTATTGTAACACACCCAACAACAGGCGAAAAAATTGAACTACCACTTGTGGCTGGCAATGCTGTTGCAGAAGCAGGACTTGGTAGCAAGGCTTGGTCTTACATTAAACATGGAATAGGCTTTTAATAGATGACACGACCATTATTCATTTCAATTGAAGGCGGTGACGGTGCTGGCAAAGGCACACAAATCCGCTTGCTCACCAAATGGCTACACGCACAAAAGATTAAATTTTTGCTAACACGTGAACCTGGTGGTTGCCCTTCAGCTGAAACCATTCGAACACTTGTTGTTGAAGGTGAAGATGATGATTGGGACGGTGTTTCTGAGCTTTTACTTTACTCGGCTGCACGCCGTGAACATATCCGCAAAACTATTTTACCAGCACTTGAGAGTGGCCACTGGGTTATTAGCGACCGCTTTGCCGACTCGACCACGGTTTACCAAGGGGAAGGACGCGGTGTTCCTTATGATGATATTGAAAAAATACACGACATGGTTATTGGAGAAAACTGGCCAGATTTAACCATCATTTTAGACATTGACCCCAAAGTTGGCATTCAAAGATCGAAAGCCAATGTGCATGAATCAGGGCAAGTAAATCAAGAAACACGTTTTGAAAATCTTGACCTTTCTTTCCATGAAAAAGTACGTGCTGGCTTTAAAAAAATAGCTGCAAAAAATGTAGGTCGTTGTTTAATGGTTGACGCAAACGACACCCCAGAAAATGTTCACTTTAAAATTATTAAAGAACTTGAAAAACGTGTAAGGATTCACGCTGCATGAAGCCTTTAGTTGGACATTTAGAAACTCAAAAAAACTTAAATGCTTTACTTGAAAGTGGCAACATGCCACATGCGCTTATTTTGTCAGGTGCGAAGGGCATTGGCAAAAGGCTTATTGCTGAACAGTTTGGCCGCAGGCTTTTATGTGGGCCAGAAGAAGGCGCTATGTTTGCACCAGAAGGTTTAAGCTGTAATGAGTCCCATGAACTTTACCCACAAATTGAAGCAAGTGCTTGCCCCGACTTTTTAATGGTGGAATTGGAAGAAAAGAAAAAAAGCATTTCTGTTGAACAAATTAGAACAACCCTTTCAAAGCTTTCACTTTCTTCTGATGGTAAACGTATTGTAATTATTGACGATGCTGACACCATGAATAAAAATGCTGCAAACGCTTTATTAAAAACACTGGAAGAACCTGGTGAAGGGGTTCATATTGTTTTAATTGTGCATAATATTTCTAAAATTTTACCGACAATCATTTCAAGGTGCCGCCATTTCCGTGTTAGCACACTGAAAGAAAATGAAGTGGAAGAAATTCTTAAAACGGAACTACCTGAACTTTCAGCCATTCAAATTGACGAATTGGTTGAAATTTCCAAAGGGTCTGTGGGTGACGCAATGCGACTGATGGAAAATGGTACACTTGTTTTTGAACTGATTGACGGTTTCTTTAAAAATCCAAGCAAGCTAAACGCCATTCAGCTTGCCGAACAATTACAAGTTAAAAAGCTTGCACCTTTGGGTGTTGAACTTTTGCTGTCACGCATTGCACTGAAAGCCAAAGATGATACTGAAAATGCTTATAAATGGGCATCGCTTTATTCCAAAATAAACAAAAAGCGCTCTGATATGGATATTTTCAACTTAAGCCCGCAACTGGTGCTTGAAACAGCCTTAATGGATGTTATATAGTTACTTGAAACTTTATTTAAACAGTCACGGCTGCAAATATTAGATGACTGCGCTTCCAGTGCTCATGTATTAGTTATACACTATGCGCTGGTTCTCATAATCTAATCATTTTCGCACATGGCTGGTTTAATTTTAAAGCAACGACGCAATACAAACACACTTTGATAAAATGAGAAACAATATGAACAAAACCGCTTACATCACCACACCTATTTATTACCCAAGTGGCAACCCACACCTTGGCAGTGCTTACACTTCAACAGCCTGCGACGTTTGGGCACGTTTTAAACGCTTAGACGGTTTTGACACAATGTTCTTAACAGGCACCGATGAGCACGGCTTAAAAATACAACGAAGTGCTGAAAAAGCAGGCTTAGCTACACAAGATTACTTAGACGGCATCAATGAAAAGTTCCGTGAAATCACACCTATTATGAACCTTTCAAATGACGATTTTATTCGAACAACTGAAACACGTCACAAAGAAATTGCAACAAAAATGTGGCAAACATTAGAATCGAACGGTTACATTTACAAAGATAAATATGCTGGCTGGTACAGTGTAAGTGACGAAACCTATTACACAGAAGAACAGCTTATTGACGGTAAAAGCCCTGACAGCGGCCACGATGTGGAATGGGTAGAAGAAGAAAGCTATTTCTTTAAAATGAGCGCATTTGAAGAAAAGCTTCTAAAACTTTACGAAGAAAACCCTAACTTTATTCAGCCAAGCTCTCGCCGTAATGAAGTTATTTCATTTGTAAAAAACGGCTTAGAAGATGTTTCCATTTCACGCACCACATTTAACTGGGGTATTCCAGTTCCTGGCGACGACAAGCATGTTATGTATGTGTGGGTAGATGCTTTAACAAACTACCTAAGTGCACTGGGTTGGCCAAACGGCGAAAAAATGAAATATTGGCCTGCTATCCATGTAGTCGGAAAAGACATTTTGCGTTTCCACGCTATTATTTGGCCTGCCATGCTTATGGCTGCCAATGTGGAACTTCCTAAAATGGTTTATGCTCACGGTTGGTGGACATCCGAAGGTAAGAAGATGTCAAAATCATTCGGTAATGTTATTGACCCAAAAGAAGTGACAGACACATACGGCTGTGACCAAATTCGCTATTTCATTTTACGTGAAATTTCTTTTGGTAACGATGGTGACTTTTCAAAGGATCGCCTTGTTGAACGTATAAACAGTGACCTGGCAAACAGCTTGGGCAACTTATTCCAGCGTGTGCTTTCTATGGTGGCCAAAAACATTGGGCATGTGCCAGCATTAAACGAACTAACCGATGCCGACCATGAATATATTAAACACTTTGATACGATTATAAGTGATGTTCGAAATGAAATGGAGACGCTACAGTTCCATAAAGCACTTGAACGTATTTGGCAGGTTATTTATGCAGCCAACCAATACATGGACGCAATGGAACCTTGGCAACTTCGAAAAACCGATGAAGTACGCATGCAAACTGTTTTACGTGTGCTAATGGAAAGCTTTAAATATATTACAGCGCTTATTAAGCCATTTATGCCAGAGTCTGCTGAAAAATTTGAAGGCCAATTAAATTGGCAAATGACAAGTTACGAAAACCTTGAAAAAGGCGAATTCTTTAGCATGGAAGAAACAACAGAAATTGCTAAACCTTCTGGCGTATTCATGCGTATTCAAACAGAGGAGGCAGCTTAATGCTCAACCTTGATGAACTTACCATTGTAGATTCTCACTGCCATTTAGACGATGAAAGGTTTGGAAACGAACCCTTAGAGGATATTTTAAAACGTGCAGAAGAGGTGGGTGTAAAATATATTCAAACCATCAGCACAACAAACGCTGACTTTGAAATTATTCAGCCACTTGCCATGAAACATGAAAGACTTTTCTGCTCTTATGGTATTCACCCACACAGTGTGGAAGATGATATTGTAACCCTTGAAGAAGTTCTTGAAAAAGCAAGCCGTGAAGGTGTTATTGCCATTGGTGAAACAGGCCTTGATTATTACTATGACAACGCACCCAAAGAACGACAAATTGAAAGCTTTAAAATTCATTTAGAAGCTGCAAGGCAACTTGACTTACCTGTGATTATTCACACAAGGGAAGCAGAAGAAGATACCATTAAAATTTTGGACGAAGCACTTAAAAAAGGCCCAATGAAATTACTGTTCCATTGCTTTACATCTAACCCAAAACTAGCAGATTATGCTATTGAAAAGGGCATTTATTTATCGGCTTCAGGTATTATTACTTTCAAAAAAACAGAAGAGCTACAAAACAGTTTTAAAAAGGCACCTCTTGATAAGATTTTGGTTGAAACTGACGCGCCTTATCTTGCACCTGTGCCACACAGAGGCAAAAGAAACGAACCGGCCTTCACAAGAAATGTCCTAGAAAAGTTAAGTGAAATTAAAGGGTTGCCACCAAAAGAAGTGGCGGATGCAACAACCACAAACTTTTTTAACTTGTTTACAAAGGCTAAACGCTCGTAAAATAAGCTTATGTTAATAAGTTTAGAAAAGACAAATCCTTCTGAAAACTACGATGCCCTCACAAGGGCTGTTTTGCCACGCCCATTACTTTGGGTGCTTACAGAAGGTGAAGAGGGGTATTCAGTTGCGCCTTATTCATTTACCAATATTTTATCAACCCAACCACCGCTTGTTTCCATTGCCTTTGGTTTGCGCCCAGGACAAGAACAAAAGGGAACATATAAAGCGTTACACGAAAAGGGAAAGGGTGTTTTACACCTTGCATCAGAACATCAAAAAGATGATATTTTAAAAAGCGGTGAACGTGGCAGCTTTACTTTAAATGATGATGATTTGGTGCATGATGTAGATGGTTTCCCACCACGTATTCATGATTGCCCAGTCGCACTGTACTGTACATATTATGACACAATTGATATTAAAAATGCCAACACACACTTGGTTATTTGCAAAATTGAACATATATATATGAATGAAGAATTTGAAAAAGAAACACACCCATTAACTTGCGTGGGTGCAACAGGCGTAGTAACATTACATTCAGAATAATAAAAAGGTAATTTAAAGACAATGAAAGCTTATTCTGGTGATCATACCCAAGGCTGTCACAAATGTGGTGGTTTCCCTGGTAGTTTAAAAACACCTGTTAACAAGCTTTTTCAATGCCTTAAATGTGGTTTCTTTACCTGTAACAGCCATTTAAAAGGTGGTTTTTCTAAAGAATGTCCAAACTGCGGTGCCAAAGGTAAAGACCTTCGCAGTGTGATGACCAAAACTTCACACACAAAAGTAAAAGCTGGTGGTATGCCAGGGCACGTTGTAGCCAAAGCACAAGTGAAAAAAGGCGACATGCAGACCGAAGTACAAGAAGAAAGTGGAAGCAAAGCTTCTTTTGGTGCTGGCATTCAACAAAAAGGCAGTTCACGAAGTAAAGACCCAGGTGCTATGGATGGTGGTTTTGCCACAGCAAATGATAACAGAGACCGTGTTTCAGAAGCTTTAAATGACAGCATGCGTAAAGAAGTTGATAGTTTGAAAGATCAAATGGAAAGCTTACATTCTTTAGCAACTGTTACACAAGAAGAAGTAAGCTCGCTACGTCAAAACCTTGAAGCCCCACAAGAAAATGAGACAACCATTGAAAAAAATGATTTAGATTCAAATAACGAAAAAGAAGAATTTAACAATGTTTCGCTAGATGAACTATTAGGTGAAACTAGCAGAGAGAACCTTTCTAAACCTATTTCATCACAGCTGATGGGCAATGATGATGAAGAGTATGATGACAATATTGACTTTGAAGCTTTAGAAATGATGGATAAGTTGTTGAAAGATCAAGAGCAGGGTCTTTCACTTACCCGAACATTAACAACGGATTCATTCTTTAGAATTGATACCATTGACACGATTAATATGTCTGAAGAATATTTTAAAAAGTCATCTAAAGATTCTATCCTCTTACTTTGTGTAAGCGCAACCGATGATAAAACAATTAAAAAATTAAGAAACCTTTTACAGCAAGAAACACATATTTTCGGTGCAACGGCCTTTACACCTAAAAGCATCCAGAATAATAAACTTCCTGATATGGAAATTCTTAAAAAGTTACTGATTAAAAAAAATAAATTCATTGCCATTGGTGAGGTTTCGCTAGATTTACACTTTTCACCATTTACCATAGAACTTCAAAAACAATTATTTGAAGCGCAAGTTAAACTTGCCGTGGAAAAGAATATGCCTATTTTCATTTCTTCTAAAAAGGCAGACTCTGAGGTTTATAAAATAATGAATAAACTGCGTAAAGAAGGCATTAAACCACAAGCCATTGTTGTGCCTGTTGTGCGCAGTGTTGAAATGTTCCAAATGGTGCTTGACCATGGGTTCCATTTATTGTTACGCCCAGAAATTACACACGAAAGTGAAGACCTTTACCGTGAATGTATTCGCGAGCTACCTAGGGAGAAGTTGTTGTTAGCAAGCGGTGAGGAAATTAGTGCACCGCAAAAACATTATGGTCGTTGGAATTTGCCATCATATATTGGTGAAACCATCGATTGTGCAGCTGAAATGATGAAAATGGAACGTCCTGAATTTTTGAGGCAAATGGCAACAAACTTTAACAAACTTTTCAATTCAGACCCAGAAGCTGGTGATGACGAATTTGATTTTACACCAACTCCTGAAAAAAGATCTTTAACAATGACAGAGGAAAAACTTCTGGAAAATGACATTGATGAAGATGGTGATGAGCTGTATATCAAAGACATTGATGACCGCAATACAATTGGTGACATTTATTTCGATAGACAAAATAGACTATTTATATATACCCCAAAAGCAGGGTTTATAGGGCCAGATAAATTCATTTATACAGTTACTGATGGACGCGGAGGTTTTGATAATGCAACCGTGACTATTAATGTGTCCAAGTCTGAAGGTTTTGACGAAGAAGAAACCCTGATTGATTAACAAGTCAGCTCGCACTTGAAATTACTTTCAAACAACCCCATAAGTAAATGTATGTTATTTTTATTGTGGCAAAGGGAAATACCACATTATGGAATATGAAAATTTACAATCCATTCAAAAAGCTGGAGGATCAACAGTGTTAAACCGTGAACGTAAAAGACCTAAGCATGTTAAAGGTGCTGAAATTGAATCAAAAAATTTATCCGAAAAATCAAAACTGCTTTCGGAAAGTCGTTCTAAGCTTGATAAACAAACAGATAAACTACATGCTTATAAGCTTAAAGGTATGCAAGGTGAAAAAAGAACACAAGACCAAATAAAACACTTTGAGGCTCTCGGCGTAAAAGTACGTGCTAAAGAGCAAGACCCTGAAATCATTGCTGAATATAAAAACGACATCAAAAATGCAGAATCACATATTCAGAAACAAAAATCTCAGATTCAACAAACCATTTCTGAAATCTCACCAATTGCAGCTGAAAAAATGGTAAGTAAACTTAAGCACTTAGTCACTTCTTATGACGTAAACAAGGAAGAAAATTTAGAAATTTTAAAAGGTTTTTCTCATAAAGAAACAATAACAGCAGATGACTTTAAAACACTTGTGAATATGCATGAAGAAGTTTTGCAATCTAAAACAATACAACCAGAGCTTAAAGAAGCCTTAGCTGCAGGAACACCTTACGGGTTAACCCCTGAAGCCATGGAATTTTTAACACATGAAGAATATAATTTGGGATATACGTATGAACATATAACTAAAGTTGAAAAAGAACTTTCTGATGAACCTGTCGCAACAGAGAAACCAAGAGTTAAAGCCTATGCAATATTCCATGATACAGAAAAAGAAGCTAAAGTTTCAGAAGTTGATAATATAACACCCATTTCTGAAGCTTCACCTAAAAATGATGCTCAGGAAAATGTTAAGACTGTTGAACAGGAAGCTTCTGATGAAATTGGCATTGAAGCACCTATGGCAGCAGCAGTTGCAGCACAGCCTCTTCAAAAAGAAGGTTTATTCAGCAGTTTCAAACGATCTTTAAATGAAAGTATCACAAAGTTACAATTAAAAATTTCACAAGAATATCACAAATATACAGGTGAATATTTACACAAAGAAGCGGATGTACTCGACGAAGTTACTCAAAAAGCTGAAGCTCCAATGGTTGATGATGCGCATGAAATTGTGCTAAATGAAACGATGCACAGGCCAGAAGAGATTTCTATGAACACCGTACTAGCTGGACAACATCCAAAAATTCATACGATCTCTATGGAGCAAGATGGCGTGCAAATGGTATGTTCTCTTCGGATGAGCGATGATTTGTTAAAAGCAGATATGTCGAATGTTGAAAAAGAAGCTTACTTGGAACAAAACCCAACATCTATTGAAGCCAGCAATGCATCCTTTATGGAAGTTGCGCAAGGGTTAGATAACCGCCTACACCCGCAAAACTTCACAAAAGATGAAGAAAGTATAACTTTACTTAAAGAAAGCAGAGAGCGTAAAGAACCAACAATTGGTGATGATTTACCAGAAATTGAAAATGAACGTGTGGCGTTGGGTAATGTGGATGAAATTGAATTGGAACAAGAGTTTCATCAAACTATTGCGCTAGATTTAGGATCGCAATCACGTTAAATTTAAACAATAAAAAAAAGCCCCTTTTCAGGGGCTTTTTTATTTCGTTACTTAGTTTGATTTACGATGACGTAAATACCATTCACACAGCAAACGTACTTGTTTATGCGTATAGCCTTTTTTAACCATACGTTCCACAAACGCTTCGTGTTTTTTCTGATCATCACCAGAACCTTTCGTTGAAAACGAAATGACTGGCAGCAGATCTTCGGTATTTTTAAACATTGTTTTTTCAATTACAGTACGAATTTTTTGGTAACTTGTCCACTCAGGGTTTTTACCGTTATTATTCGCACGTGCACGTAAACAATAATTTACAACTTCGTTACGGAAATCCTTCGGATTTGAAATACCAGCTGGTTTTTCAACCTTTTCCAGTTCTGCGCTTAACGCCTCACGGTCAAACATCTGGCCTGTTTCAGGGTCACGGTACTCTTGATCCTGAATCCAGAAGTCGGCATAAGTTACGTAATTGTCAAAAAGGTTTTGACCATACTCACTATACGACTCCAAGTAACAGGTCTGAATTTCCTTGCCAATAAACTCTACATATTTTGGAATTACATAGCCATGTAAAGCTTCTTTAGCGTCTTCAGCCAGTGTCGGATCTAGCTCATCATTCTCAATCTGTTTACTTAAAACATTAAACAAGTGAACAGGGTTAGCTGCCACCTCTGTGTCGTCAAAGTTAAAAACTTTCGACAATGTTTTAAATGCAAAACGAGTTGACAGACCAGCCATACCCTCATCAGAACCTGATTCATCACGGTATTCTTGGAAGCTTTTAGCTTGCGGGTCAACGTCTTTCAGGTTTTCACCATCATATACACGCATTTTACTAGAAATTGAAGAGTTACCAGGTTCATGTAGGCGGGTCATCATTGCAATTTGTGCCATATACTCCAAAGTTTTTGGAGCAACTGGCGAGCCTGCAAGCTCACTGCTTTCAATCATTTTCTGGTAAATTTTAATTTCTTCAGAAACGCGCAGGTTATATTTAACCTTAACGATGTACACCCGGTCAAGGAATGCTTCGTTACTCTTATTGCCGCGGAATGAATTCCATTCGCTTTCATTCGAGTGAGCCAGCACAATACCGTCAAACGGGATAGCTGCAAAACCTTCAGTTGGGTTGTAATTACCTTCCTGAGTAGCGGTTAACAGAGGGTGAAGAACCTTAATAGGCGCTTTAAACATTTCCACAAATTCCATCACACCTTGGTTACCTTTACACAAGGCACCGCTGTATGAATAGGCATCTGGGTCGTTTTGCGAATAAACTTCAAGCTGGCGAATGTCAACTTTACCAACCAAAGATGAAATATCTTGGTTGTTTTCGTCACCAGGTTCCGTTTTTGCAATTGCTTCCTGATTCATAATGCTTGGATAAAACATACGCACTTTGAATTTAGAAAGATCACCTTCATATTCATTAAAACGTTTTGTTAACCAAGGAGAAGGGATTTGATAACGCGTCATACGAACAGATTTTGGAATCTGTGCAGCGTCATAAATCTTTTCTGCCAGTTCAGGATTTTTTTCCTCAACCAGCTTCACCAGTGCTAACCAATGGTCATTTACGGGCGAACCTTCAATGGCATAAACCGGGTTTTTCTGCATCAACGCTTTGATTTTTTCAGCCAATGATGACTTAGCTGAACCCACAGGACCCAAGAGATAAAGGATTTGCTTTTTCTCTTCTAGGCCTTGTGCCGAGTGCTTTACAAAGCTAACAATGCTATCAATCGCTTCTTCCATTCCGAAAAAGTCGGAAAAAGTAGCATAGCGGTTAATAACACGGTTAGAGAAGATACGAGAAAGAACTGGGTCTTTCGAAGTATCCACGCGCTCAGGTTCACCAATAGCATCCAGCAGACGTTCCGCGGCGTTTGCGTAGGTCATTTTATCTTTCGCTGCCAGTTCAATAATTTCGTCAAACATAAAAGTTTGACTGGTTTTTTGACTAAAGGCAGATTTACTCTCTTCTGAAAAATTAAAGCTCATAATAGCCTCCTGTTTATAAAGAGAAGAGTTTTTACAACATTGTAAAAGGGGGTAAAGGGGATGTTAAAGAACACAATTTTTTAGGAACGCATAAAGCGTAATTCCTAAGAAAACGTTACGTTAAAGTTACATAGTTATAATGTACCCATATGGTATACACCTTAGAAGTAGAATGCAACAAAAAAAGAAAGAAAACAGATAACTGTTTTCTTTCTTTGGTTTCGTTATTCAATGTCTTTGGCAAATGCCTTGCGGAAAACTGGGTAAATGTCACTTACATTGCGAATAATGTCTGTGAACATACCTATATCTTCATTTACAAGGTTTTGATAATGCCGCCATAGAGACTGTTGCCGTCTGTCGGTAATTTCAATATACACAAAATAGCGTACATACGACTTAAGCATTTGACGAACTAAATCCTCACAAAGAGGCGAATCGTCAGCCCAGTTATCACCATCGGATGCTTGTGCAACATAAATGTTCCAAGAATCGGCAGGGAAGCGCTCACGCTGAATTTCATTGATCAACTTTAAGCCACTTGAAACAATGGTACCGCCAGTTTCACGTCCGTAGAAGAATTCCTCTTCATCTACTTCTGCTGCTTGCGTATGGTGACGTATAAAAACAATTTCAACATTGCTTTTGTTACCATCGCCGTACATGTACGATAGAAATAGATACAACATAACGTAAAAACGTTTTGCTTTATCTTTTGTTTCTTGGTCCATTGAACCTGAAACATCCATCAAACAAAACATAGCAGCTTGAATAACCGGTTTAGGTTGCTTTTCAAAGTTTTTGAAGCGACCATCAATCGATTCATCCATAACCGTTAAAGCTTTTGAAGATTGCATTTTTGAACGCAAATCATCCAACATACCAGAAAGTTTTTGAACAAAACCTTCCGCTTTAACTTTGGTTAACCTTTTTGATTCAAGTGCTTCACGGCAAACTTCAACAATGCTTTCACAAAGTGCAAAATAGTTTGTTTCACTACGGCGTTTTTCAGTAATCGCAGGGTCTAATTTCTTAAACACTGTATCCACAGCACCCAATGCAATTGAAGCGGCTAATTTAAGTTCTTCAAAGTTACCTTCGGAACCTAATTTAACATTCAAGGCATCAATGGTGCGGTTTGTAAGGTCGGAAACCAGCTGCTTAGTGCGAACACCCATTGCAACTTTACGAGCCAAGTTTTTCTTTTTAGATTCAAAAACATCCAGTCGTTCAGGGTTACCTGCCGTTGAAAAACCAGCACGCTTCAGTTTCCATTCATTCAAAGATTCAGCAACTTTACTGTGGTCTTGACGTGGTAATTCAAGGTCTTCAAACAAAAGCTCCATGTACTCTTCTTTTGAAATACCAAAAGTAAAGTCATCTTCGCCTTCGCCGGAATCACTTGCGTCACCATCACCAGAACCACCGCCACCACCACTAGGTGGACGCTGAATTTTATCACCTTTATTGAACTGGTCATTACCAGGATGTACCATATCACGGCTACCGCCTTGACCATGGTGAAACAGATATTCTGTCATATCTTCATCAGGCATATCGGCAATAATTTCCATACCGTCAGAATCGACAATATCTTGGATACTTCCTTCATCAATGCGTTTACGCACTTGACGACGTGTTGTTTCTTTGTACATGTCCTTGAATTGCTTTTCAGAGCCAGATGACTTTGACTTATTTGAACGTTCATCATCGATGATGGTTGCAGCACAAATAGGGTTACCATCCTTATCTTTTAAATTCAGGATAGACATAAGTTTACCTCCGTAAAGGGTAAGATTCGGAAAGGGTATAAACTAATTAAAATATAAGTTTATAAAAGTTTAAGGTTAAAAAAATACAATTAAATCTAACTCTTTTTAAA
>NZGE01000031.1 GCA_002689455.1 Magnetococcales bacterium
AATGAACTTCATCAATATTAGAAAAAATATTTTCAATGTTATTTGCACTGCTTTTCATGCCAATAGTGCTGACATCCATAGATGGAATATCCGATTTGATAACACCTTTTTTGTCTATAATATAACTGTTTAAAAAGGTTTTGAATTTATCATCTAACTTTAAGGTATCTTTAATTTTATCGATTGGCATTTGGAAAACCAACACCCCTAAAAGTTTATTTTCTTCCTTGATGGGTGCCGCAATAAAGGCTGCTTGTGCATTATATGAAGGTGCATAAATATCAAAGTCGGTTAGAAAGACTGTTTTGGGGCTTTTGATAACTTGCTTTACAGCTTCAGCAAATTTTGTACCTTTGTAAGGTCCGTTAAATAACGATGTAGCATAATCCACTTCTTTAAATACAGAATAAACAACATTACCATTTTGAGGTTCAACTAAAAATATATCGTAATACCCAAATGATTCTAAGAATTCTCGCATGAGTGGGTGATAAAGGGTATGTAATTTATCATATTCGCTGTTGTCATATGTTGTTGTAAGGTTATGTTTTTCGCCAATAGGTTCTTTGTTTTCAAATATGTACTTTGACTGTAAGAGGCGCGCAGTTGGTGAAATTGACTTCCATGATTCTAAGTTATCTTTTGTTGCATTAATTGTGTTTTTGAGTTGGTAACTGTAACGCTTATTAAACAGATTTTGATCATAAGAATTTATAGTGTCTGAATTCGATAAATTATTATAGGCTTCACGAAAACCTTTCATGGCATTAATGATTGTAAGGTCGTGAGATGATGTTTCAATTTGATGAAAAATTGTTTCGAAATAATTGTTTACAGCCGCTGATTTTTCATTGGCTAAAATATCAAGTGCATCATCAACGGCTTTAAGTTTATTTTGATATGTGAAAATTAAGCTTATGGCCATTAAAATAACGAATGGAACAATGCTTGTTAAAAGTGTTTTTCGTAAAGTTTCTTGTTTAAAATTTTTTTTCATTTTTATGGCCTGCTTTTATTTAAGGTATACCCATTATTAAATTATGGTTAATGGGTGTGTTTTTAGTTTGTTTGTTACAAAATGTATATACTTAAAAAGTAGTATTTTATGTTTTTTTGCACACTGATAATTGTATCAGTTAATTTTTTAAGTAAAATTAATGGTTAACGTTTAATGGACTTTAAAGTCTATATCCTAAAGAAAGGGCACCGAATGTTGCTGTTTTACCACCGTCAAATTCTTTGCTTCTCCAATTTATGGTAAATGAAGTTTGAATACGTCCAAAAGTAAAGTTAATACCAGCATTTGCATCGCTTACAAAAGTTTTTTTCTGTACGGATGGGCTATCCTGGTATGAGTTACCATCTAAGAATATATTACGGGCAACAGCACGTCCTTCAAATCCACCAAAAAGGGACCATGAAAAGGCATTTTCAGGTATGTGAAAATAGCCATTACCAGGAATAGAAGGCTTGACACGAAGTGGTGTGGATTGCCATTTGTATTTTTCAGGTACAAATTGGAATGTTGTGCCAAGTGCTGCATATGTATAAATATTGCCCAGTGTTATGCCCCAGTTGGGTGTTAGTCTAAAGTGATGCCCATCCACGGTGAGCGAATATTTTTCGGGCCACATGCGTTGGTAGGCAAGCATGAGTGCAGGTTCATCTTTAAGTTGATGATCCCAACCTGCGGGGTCACGCGTATCTACTAAACTATGAACTTCTTCTTGAATTGGCTCCCCTAATGCTGAAGGTCCAACAATTCCAGCCGTTAGCTCTAAGTTGTTAATATGGTCACCCGAAATTGTGGAAAGCTGCATAGATCCATACAAAAAAGCAGCGTATGGTCTGTCGGTCGGGTCTGGTACTTTAGTTGTAATGTCAGCAGGTGTATATAGGTTGTGTCCAATCGAATACATCACAGATGTCATGTCATTGACTTGAAATATAGGTGTATTATTTAAAGTATTTTCTACATGCCAAGGTACTTCGAATTTCGTGTCAAAGTATGTAATGAGGGCGCCATTGGTATAATTCGCATCTTGTCCAGCAAAAAGGTCGTTCTCAAAGGTGAATGTTACAAATCTTTCACGCTTTTCTTTTATTTCTGCTGGAATTTTTTCTTCAAATGTTTGCGCTTTTTGATGTGTTGAATTGGCATAAGCATTCGTTGTTAATGTATTTAATATGATAGCTAAAATGGAAAGTAATATATAATTTTTCATGTTCTTTTTAAGTTTGTTGTACGCGTAACATAATAGCACGTTATGCTTAAAGTGTGTGGCATATTTTCACGGTAATATATGCTTTTTAATATCTAATTATGGTTATTTAAAATCTTTTGTGTTTTAGTTGTACCTTAAGTTTACATATAAATATATTTTAGAGGTATTAGAGGTGATGTTTTCAAAATTTACAAAAACGTCAAAAGCCCAAAGTGGAAATTCGATGCAAGGTTTGTTGCGTGGCGTTGTGGATGCATCTATGTCGTCTGTTGAAGTTGGTATTTTGATGACAGATATTTTCAAAAATTCTAATAAAATTAATGAGCTTTCTTCAACAACTGCATCTGCCAGTGAAGAGATGGCATCTACCGTTCAGGGAATAGCAACAAGTGCGGCAGAAGCTTCTCGTGTAACACAAAAAGTGGCACAAGAAGTACAAGAAACGTTATCAATTATGTCATCTGTGAGTGATCAGATGGACAGAACCTCTGAGAGTATGGATCATTTAAAAGTAGCCTCTGGTAAAATTCAATTAGCTCTGCAGACGATTGACGGTATTAGTGATCAAACAAATTTACTTGCCTTAAATGCTTCTATTGAAGCAGCGCGCGCTGGTGATGCCGGTCGTGGTTTTGCAGTTGTGGCTGATGAGGTGCGTAAACTTGCAACTGAATCGCAAAAGGCAACACTTCTTATTTCTGAAACAATTAAGGAAGTGCATGGACAGGTTGAAAATGTTGCAGGCTCCTTAGAGCTTTCAAAGCAGAGCGTTGTAGACGGTGGATCTAAGGTCGATGAATTAATGGGGTCTGCACGTGAGATTGAAGGTTTGATGGAGAATATTGCATATTCTACAAGTGAGCAGTCTATAGCTTCACAGCAAATTTCAGAAAGTATTTTAGCTGTTTCTGAGTCGGCACAGCATAATAACGAACAAACATTTGATATTATGAGCTTGCTTGATCAGTTAACATCCATTATTGAATCACAGCGCAGCATTTTATCAGAATATGATATTAAAAATAAAGTTATTGTGTTAGCGCAGGCTGATCATATTTTGTGGAAGAAAAAGTTGGTTGATTTTGAAATGGGACGTATTAACCTGGAAGAGAAAGATATGGGTGATCATACTGTCTGCCGTCTTGGTAAATGGTATTATGGGCAAGGTATGGGGCTATACAAAAATGTTGATGCTTTTAAGGCGATGGAAGCACCTCATAAACGTGTTCATGATGCTGCACGTGAAGCTGTTAAGTTACGTAGTGAAAGCCCCAATGCATCAATTGCCCATTGCATTGAAAAATTAGAAAAAGCTTCTGAAGAAGTTGTGAGTGCATTGCACTTAATGGAACAACAAGTAAATTCAAAATAAGGGATGTTTTATGTTTGAAAATTTTAGCTTAGATATGTCAATTATCGAACAATATGTAACAGAGTATAGTATCAATGTGATTTTTGCATTGCTTATCTTTTTTGTGGGTAAGTTTATCGTTAAAATTCTTAAAAAAGCTATGCTTTCAGGTTTAATTAAATCTAAAGTAGATAAAACTGTTTCGGGTTTCATTGCAAACATTGCATATGGCTTGGCTTTAACTTTTGTGATTATTGCTGCACTCGGTGAGCTTGGCATTGAAACATCTTCATTGGCAGCTATTATTGCAGCCGCTGGTTTGGCTATTGGTTTGGCACTACAAGGTTCTTTATCAAGCTTTGCAGCTGGTGTGATGATTATTTTATTCCGCTTCTTTAAAAATGGTGATTTTGTAGAAATTGCTGGAGAGTCTGGTACGGTTGAAGAAATTAATATTTTTAATACAATTTTAAAAACAGGTGACAATAAAACAATTATCATTCCTAATGCTTCAATCATTTCTAAAAATATTGTGAACTACACAACAAAGCCAACCAGACGTGTAGACCTTGTGTATGGTTGCAGTTATGACGATGATATTCGTAAGGTCAAGAAACTTCTAGAAAAGATTGTTAAAGCCGATGACCGAGTGCTTGAAGAACCTGCGCCTGTAGTTGCTTTAATGGAATTGGGCGATAGTAGTATTAACTTTGTGGTTCGCCCTTGGGTGAAGCGCGAGGATTACTGGCCTCTTAAGTTTGACTTAAATGAGAAAGTAAAACTTGAATTTGATAAAGCAGGGTTTAGTATTCCATATCCACAAAGGGATGTGCATGTTTATAACGAAAAGAAATAAAAAAAGGCCATCAAGGCCTTTTTTTATTGGGCAATAAATGTCACTTCGACAGGAATGTCAATGCTTACCCATTCTCCTGTGGGGTCAGAGCTTGTACCAATTTTATAGTCCAAACGGTTCATGGTGAATTTAAGAGAACCTTTTAATGAATTTGAGGACTTCTCTGAAATGTTCATATTAAATGAAAGTGGTTTTGTAGTGTCTTTAATTGTCAAGTTGCCGGTTACTTGGTATGTATTGTTTGATAACTCTTCAACGTTGGTTGATTCGAAAGTTGCTAATGGAAACTCTTGAGCATTAAACCAATCAGGTGTTGGTAATGTACCGTCATACATAGGGTTTTCAGTGCTTGCTGACTTAGTTTTAAAACTTGCTTTTACAATTTTATTTTCAAGGTCAATTGTGCCATTCCATTCATTAAATTGCCCTGTAAAAACATTACCTGCATGTGTCCCTGAAAATTCAGCTTTACTATTAACGCTATCAATTTCCAAAGGGTTGCTGAATGCAGGTGTTGCAATGGTTAAAGCTGCTGCCAGGACAAAGGTGAACTTGCTCCACCACATGCGCTTGACAAGGTTTATGTTTTCTTTTTTGTAGTGTGCAACCACTGCGCCAATGTGACCTAAAATAAGTATGATGAAGGTAATAAACCCATAGAAGTGAACAATTTTTGAAAGTTGGTTTAAATCTTTATTTCCTGTTAAGTTTGGAATATGTGGCCATTCAAACCATCCAAATACAATGGTAGGTAAGCCGTAAGAACTGCTAGAAACCATAAGCCACCCAGAACCCACCATGGCAATCATTGCAAGGTATAAAGCATAGTGGCCAAGCTTTGCTGCAGTCACTTCAATTTTTGTAAAGCTTGCAGGAAGTTTAGGGTTTGTACTGACTATTTTAACAAAAATTCGCGCTATAATAGCTATAAGCAGAAGGATTCCTCCTGATTTGTGCCATTGGTAAAGCTCAAATTTAAAACTTTTTTCTAATTCAATATATTCAAGTGTAATACCACTCCCTAACATGAGAAAGAACGCAAGCGCCATGACCCAGTGCAGGGTAATGATTGTTGAGTTATATCTTTTCGGGTTGTTCATAGCGCTTACTTTCTTATCTTATGTTTAAGTTTGAACTATTTGCCTTTAACAAATTCAGTTTCAATAATCAGGTCTACTTTGTCACCAACGTTTGGAATGTATGTGTTTAAGCCAAAGTCAGATCTCATAATTGAGCCGCGTGCTGAAAAGCCAAAAGCAGGGATTTGCTTCATTGGGTGGCTTAGCATAGCACTGTTTAGTGTTACATCTAATGTTACTGGTTTAGTAACGCCAAGAAATGTTAAGTCACCAACCATCACAGCAGTGTTTTCACCAGTCATTTTAATTTCAGTTGATTTAAAATCAATGCTTGGGTGCTCTTCAGCGTTAAACCAAGCTTTACCATTTGCAAGTTCTTTGTCAAAGTCTTTTTTATCTGCATTTGGGTAGTCTGTACGAATAGATGCTGGGTTGATTTTAGCAGTTACAATGCTCTCTTCGATGTTTTCTGGGTTGAAATCAACGTTTGCGTCAATTTCTGTGAAGCGGGCTGTGTAATTTGAAAGTCCCATGTGCGACACTTGCCATGTCACACTTGCGTGTGTTTTATCAAGGCTATATTCGCCAGAAGGTAGTTCGTTGAAGTTGTCTGCGTTTGCTGTTAGTGCAATTGTACTTGCTGCAACAGTTAAAGCAAAAGCTGAAAATGTTTTTTTAGTCATGTTAAAAGGCTTTCTTTTTTCTCTGTTATATTTGGTTTGTCGTGTTTTTAGGTGCATTGCCTTGCACGTTGAAAACTATTTTCTCCAAAATATATTGTAACAATGCTATTATGCATTATAAATAGAAAAATTTAAAATCTAGGTTTGCAAAAATGCAAGATCAAAATTGGGATGATTATCATTATTTTTTAAATGTTGCTCGAACGGGCTCTTTAAAAGCAGCTGGTGCTGTAATGAAAGTGAATCAATCAACAGTATTTCGTCGAATTAATGCTTTAGAGGAAAAGTTGCAGGTAAAATTATTTACGCGCCATAAACAAGGCTATACTTTGACCGAGGTAGGGGAAGGTATTTTTAAAGATATTGAAGGGATTGAGAATGTCATACATTCAGTTGTTAGACGGATGTCAGGTCAAGATGTTAGCTTAAGTGGGCGGATTAAGGTTTCAACTACAGCCAGCATAGCTTTTGCGTGGTTGCCTAAATATCTTAAGGCTTTTAAGCAGCACTATCCAGATATTAAACTGGATGTAGAGATTACTCAAAAACACGCAAATCTTGCCAGACGTGAGGCTGATGTAGTTATTTCTGCAGGGAATAGTCGATCTGACACTATGATTGGGCGAGCCTTGTCACCAATTGATTTTGTTTTGTGTGCACATAAAGACTATTTAAAGTCAAAACCTAAATGGAATGCTGGGTACTACCAAGGTTATGAGTTTTTAATGCCGAATGAGTTTTTTTCAGGGTTTAAAGTACGTGATAATTTAATGAAAAAATTGACCGATTCCCAAGTTGTATTGCTTTGTGATCAGTTTTCGGGGCTATATAACTTTTGTTTGCAGGGTATGGGTGTAGCGTTGTTACCGAAGTATTTATATAAAAAAGGCGATGGTTTAATTGAGTTGGAAGAGTTGGCCGATCCTAACCCAAATCATATTTGGATTTTAACGCACCCTGATTTGAAGCATACAGCACGTATTAAGGTTTTTATGGAGTTTATGCGTAAGGCTGTTAAAGCAGGTTTGTAGAAATTGGGTGTCTAAAATATGAATTAAAGTTTGTGTATTTTAACTTTATATTTATATAATTAAACCTTAAAAAAATAATAAAGAAGAATTGTGATGTTGATAGATAATAATCCGAGCCTGTGGAAAGACGCCTTTCCTATTCCAACAAATGAAACGCATAAATATATGCGTGGTCATGTTGTTATTGTTGCAGGTAAAATGATTGGTGCAGCAAGGCTTGCTTCTCGTGCAGCTCGTCGTATTGGTGCGGGTTTAGCCACTGTTTTGTGTGAACCAAATGCATATCCTATCATTGCAAGAGATTGGCCTGGTACAATGGTCAGCAGTCTCGGTGAAGGTAAACGGTTTACCGAGCATTTAGTCGATGAGCGTAAGAACGCTTTTCTATTAGGGCCTGGCGGTGGTTTGGATTCTGATTTAAAGTCGAAAATTCTTTACACACTCGAAATGGGGCCAAAGAAAGCTGCGGTAATTGATGCGGACGGTTTGAATGTTTTTAAAGCAGATGCTTCTAAGCTTTTGTCTGTGCTACATGAAAATTGTGTTATAACGCCGCATGCAGGTGAATTCACCAGGCTGTTCCCTGATTTAGAGGGTGGACGAGAAAAGATGGTTATGGCTGCTGCTCAACGTGCAGGTTGTGTTGTTGTTTTAAAAGGTGCAGAAACGCTTATTGCTTCACCGACAGGTGAATTAATATTAAATAAGCATGCATCACCATACTTGGCAACAGGTGGTACAGGTGATGTTTTAGCGGGTATGGTTGTAGGTCTTATGGCGCAAGGTGTACCAGCTTTTAAGGCGGCACAAATAGCTGTATGGGTTCATGGTGATACAGGAATAGATATTGGTATGGGGCTTATTGCGGAAGATATCATCGATCAAATCCCTGTGTCTTTAAAGAAAATTTTTGCGTAAATTTTTGTATTTTAAATGCTGAAGTCAGTTTTTTATTGGAAGTTGTCATTATAAGTATATATACAATTATTAAATTCTATTACATAGGGTGTGGGGTACAAATATGGTTTTAAATATAAATTCAATGGTTTTAGGGGTTTTATTGGCATTGGCTACTGTGTCGAATGCTCAAGCTCAGCAAGCCGCTGTCATTCATAATGACTTAAGCGAAAAAAGTTATGTGGGCGCTTTGGAAGATAAGGTTCAAGAATTGAATGTTGTTATTGGAGATTTGCATTCTAAATTAAAAATAGTTGCGGATAGATTAGAGGCCGCAGAAAAAGTAAATAAGGCTATTAATGCCTGCGCCGCTCAAAATCCACCGAAAGTGTATGCGGGTTCGTTAAAAGGTTGTGTGGAAGTTAAGCCTGCCCCTTGTGAATTGTGTGATCAGGATTTATCATCATCTTCAAGCAGTGATTTACAGAAGTCTGATCTCATTCAACCTGCTATTTCGACAGCGCCGTAGATTGTGGGGTGTATGATGGGTTATTTATTAACATTACTCAGTATAGTTTTTGTGTCTGTAAGTGCGAATGGTTGGGCTGAAATTGAACAACGTGCCATTGCTAAAACGACATCTCAAGATTTTAACTACAGGCAACGCCAATTAGATACAGCTGTATCAGAAGCATCTGAAACTGTTGATGAAATGTTTCGTCGTTTAGAAATTATAGAAAATAATCAAAAAGAGGTTATAAACTGCGCTAGACAAGACGCACCAGTTGATCCTGATAGTTATTCAATATGGGATAATGGGCGTGGAAAATGTGTAACTGTTACAAGGGGTTGTGTGCCGCGTCCAACGGAGCCGATCGAATCTCGAGAACTGGTCTTTATTTTTGATGCTTCCTCTTCAATGAAGGAAACATATAACCCACCAAAAGTTTCAAATGATTGCGAGCATTATTATACTAGGTATCAAAAATATTGTGGCAGTAAATATTATCCATCATTTTACATGACGCATCCAGTTGAGAAACAATGTGGTAAGTATTCTACAACTAAATATTGTCAATATTGTGGGTCTAAACCTTCAGCTCCACGTAAAAAGGTTGTGATTGGAACTAAGGTTGATGGTGAAGGTATTCCTTATAATGTTTATGGTTATGAATATATTACATCGGGTAAAGAATGGGATGATTACCAGCGTAAGCTTTCAAAATACAATGATTGTTATAATAAAAATGAAGCAACGCAATGTATGCAAAAGTATAATCAATGTAAGTCTGATGCTAGAATAGAATTGCAGGATGAGATTAATGCGTATAATGAAGCTTATGCTGAATGGAAAGTGAATGTTTATGATGTTTATTCACAATGTCGTAATGAACAATATCAGGCATATAAGCAATGTGTTAATGACTTTAACGCAATTTGGAATACAGCTAAATCTGAACCAAGAATTACAGCTGCTAAAAAAGCGGTGAAGGAAGCGATTGTTAAAGCGCCAACATTTGTTGAACTTGGTTTAGTAGTCTTTAATGGTTGTCAAAATGTTAAAAACCATGGTTTTTACCTAAATGCAGATCGTTATGACTTGCTTAAAGCTGTAGATGCGATTGACGCAACAGGTTCTACACCACTTGTCGATTCCATGATTGTTGCGACAGAGAATATGAAAATTAAGAGTGAGTCTGTGAATGCGGAAGGTTACATTGTTCTGGTAACAGATGGCGAGGAAACGTGTGTGAGTCAAAACTCAACAACGGCTATGCGCGCTGTGTGTGATACGGCAAAAGCATTGAAGAAAAAGAATGATGGTTTGGTTATTAATGTAATGGACCTATCAAATAATTCTAAACTTTCATGTATCTCTGAATATACGGGTGGTGTGTATGCAAGTGTGAGTTCTGAAAGTACAATGCTTAGTGCTATTGTAGGTGAAATGTCTAAAATTTCAGATGTGCCGGAATATTGTTATGCTCCAACGGATGTGAGTGGTTATGGTACAATTGATGTTTATAAAGATCCTGAAGTGACTCAATAACACTTATTTCAACTAGAAATTAGGCCTTGCATAAATTTTATATGTGAGGTCTTTTTTATGCGCTATGCAGTTATTAAATTATTCGTTATATTCATTATTGAAAAATTTGAAAGGAATATTGGATGTTTAATTTACATAAACGTCTTCGTGCAGACACATTTGAAGTGTGTCAGTTACAGCTTTGTAAGGTTTTGTTAATGAACGATACAGCTTACCCATGGCTTATTTTAGTACCAGCTCAAAACGATATTGTGGAGTTAACGGATTTGAAAAAAACAGATCAGCAATTGTTGATGTCTGAAATTGTTCAAGTGAGTGAAGTTTTAAAATCGCTTACGGGAGCTGATAAAATGAATGTTGCCACTTTAGGGAATATGGTTCCACAGCTACACGTACATGTCATTGCAAGGTTTAAAGATGATGCAGCTTGGCCTGCGCCTATATGGGGGAAAACGCAACCTATTCCATATACCGACGTTATTAAGGGTAAATTGATAAGTGCATTGCAAGAAAAACTTGCATAAAGCTGTTTAATTTATTGACATTACCATGTTTTTTGCTTAATTTCCACGCAAGCGTAAGTATACGACACCCTTGGAGGTCGATACTTTAAGTAAATTTATGAAAGGTTTAAACATGTCTGAAGTATATGTTATGGAAGCTAAAGCACGCGCAGAAGGCGGTAAGGGGATCGCTCGTCGCATACGTAATGAAGGTTGCGTACCGGCGGTGATCTACGGTTCAAACAAAGAACCACAAAAAATTGCTGTAACTGGTCACAGCTTGCAAATGGCTATCCAAAAAGGTGGTTTCTTAACACAAGCTCAAGAAATCAAAGTTGACGGTAAGTCTGAAAAAGTTCTACCACGTGAAATTCAAATGGACCCTGTGTCTGATAAAATTATGCACGTTGATTTCTTACGTTACGACCCTAAACGTGTTGTGAAAGCAATCGTTGGTCTTGAAATGGTTGACATTGATAAGTGCCCTGGTGCTAAAATCGGTGGTGTTCCATCTCTTGCACGTACAGACGTTGAACTACTTTGCCGTGCGGACTCTATCCCTCAAGTTCTTTACGTTTCTATGGAAGGTCTTGATGTGGGTGAAGCTGTTAAGTTCTCATCTCTTGAACTTCCAGACGGTGTTGAGCCAGCGATCACAGGTCGTGACTTTACACTTGCTTCAGTGCTTGCTACACGTACTTCTACAATGTCAGAAGTTGAAGGTGGTGAAGGCGAAGAAGCTTCTGCAGAATCTGAAGAAGAATCTGAAGAGTAAGGCTCTTACGCGGATGTTTTTAATTGTTGGCCTTGGTAACCCAGGTGCGAAATATGAAAACAACCGTCACAATATAGGCTTTAAAGCGGTGGACGAAATTGCCCACCGCTTTTCTTTTTCATCATGGTCTGAAAAGTTTTCGGGTCTTGTTTGTAAAGGTGAAATTGAGGGTGAAAAAGTTGTTTTGCTAAAGCCTTTAACTTATATGAATAACAGCGGTAATGCTGTTTCTTTAGCACTTAATTTCTTTAAAATTAAACCAGAAAATATGATTGTCATACATGATGAGCTTGATTTGCCGCCTCTTAAGGTGCGCTATAAGCTGGGCGGTGGAAATGGTGGTCATAATGGTTTAAAGTCTATTCAACAAAAAATTGGAACGCCAAATTTTAACCGTTTAAGGTTGGGGGTTGGGCATCCAGGTTCTAAGGAACAGGTGTCTCCATACGTTTTAAGCGATTTTTTAAAATCTGAAAAAGACGGATTTGATGAACTTTGCTATGAAGTTTCTAAGAATGTGAATATGCTTTTGGCTGGAAAGTCAGAAAAGTTTGTAAGTGATTTTGCACGCTTGGTTCAGTCTTAAGATTTCTAATTATTGTTCTTTATTCTTGCCTTTTTAGGTTTTTATTATCATCATATTCTGCAACAAAATAACAAAGGGCAATTTTAAATGCAGGATATAATTACAGCCATAAGTTTAATTATGGTGTTAGGGGTTGCAAGTCAATGGGTTGCATGGCGCTTAAAAATCCCAGCCATTGTTCTTATGTTTTTTGTGGGACTTTTTATAGGTCCAATTTCGGGTTTTTTTGAGCCTACGGTTGTGTTTGATGAGTTTTTTAAACCTTTTATTTCGATTGCGATTGCAATTATTCTTTTTGAAGGCGGCTTGTCGCTTAAAATTCAGGAGTTAAAGGAAACCAAACGTGCTGTAAGGCGTATGATTGTGGGTGCGCCACTTTCTTGGTTCTTAACAGCACTTGCGGCGCATTATATTGGAGGCCTTTCATGGCCTGTATCTATTTTAATTGGTGGTATTCTGGTTGTTACTGGTCCCACGGTTATTATGCCACTTTTAAAACAGGCAAGGTTAAATACGCGCGTGGGCTCTGTTTTAAAATGGGAAGGGATTGTGAACGACCCTATTGGGGCCTTGTTTGCGGTTTTAGCCTATGAATATTTTACACTTTTCCGTGAAGCTGGGTCTGTTGCAGGTAATTTATCTTTGTTCTTTGGGAACACGTTAATTGTCCTCTTTGCGTCATATGGTTTAGCACGTGCTGTGGGTTGGCTTTTTACCAAAGGTTTTGTGCCAGACTTTTTAAAGGTTCCTGTTATTTTAACATCGGTGATTGCTTCATATGTTATGGCAAACCATTTGCAACATGAAGCAGGCTTGGTTGCTGTAACTGTTTTAGGTGTTGCCCTTGGTAATATGCGCCTTGCTTCGATTGAAGAGATCAGACGTTTTAAAGAGGTTGTGACGCTTATTCTTGTTTCGTCTGTTTTCATTCTTCTTTCTGCGACGTTGCAAACGCATCAGTTGTCGGTTCTTGACTTTAGTGGTGTAATGTTTGTGGTTGCCTTGCTTGTTGTTGTCCGCCCTTTGATGGTGATGACAGTAACGGCAGGAACGGAGCTTACCTGGCAAGAAAAGGTTCTTGTAAGTTGGATTGCACCACGCGGGGTTGTGTGTGTTGCTGTCGCAGGAATTTTTGCACCCGATATGATGGCTTATGGCTATGAAGATGCAAACAAGCTTATTCCACTTTGTTTTGGTGTTGTGTTTGTAACGGTTGTATTACACGGATTTTCTATTCGCTATTTAGGTCGTAAGCTTGAGCTTGTTGCAAAAAAAGAAAATGGAATTATGTTAATTGGTGCGTCGCCAATGGCGTTCGATTTAGCTGAAGTGATTCAATCACGTGAAATCCCTGTGATTGTCGCTGACAATAATTGGCATAAGCTTAAGCCGATTCGTGTGGCGAATATTCCAACTTTTTATGGTGAAGTTTTAAGTGATGAAGCTGAACATAGGCTTGAATTTAACCAGTTTTCATACTTATTGGCATTAACCGATAGTGTTGCCTATAACTCCCTTGTTTGTTCACGTTATGTACATGAATTTGGGCGCGACCATATTGCACAGCTGGCACGTCGCAAAGATGAAGACGATGACCCAAATGCTTATACAAACACCTTACGTGGTAAAACCCTTGTAGGTGAAGAAATGGCTTTTGATAAATTTAGCCGTAAACATGCTCAAGGCTGGCGATTTGTGAGTTCGAGGCTTACTGAAACATATACCTATAAAAACTATATGGAACAAAAAGGTGAGAATTGCATTCCAATAATGGCGATTACTGAAAGCGGTAAAATTATATTTAACACGAAAGATAGTGAGTATACGCCAGGAAGAGGTGATGTCCTTATTGCGTTTATGAAAATTGAGCAAGAGGTTCAAGTTCCAAAGGAAGTTTATAAATAAAAAAAGGCCACCTTCGCAGGTGGCTTTTTTGAGGTTGTTTTTATTCTACTGTTTTGCTGCAGTTTCTCTTGAATGCGAATACTAAAAAGTTTGTAGTAAACAAAACAGCTGTGATAAGCGCTATTGTTCCAATAAATGTAAAAACCGTCAGGTCTTTATCTATTCCGAAATGTAATCCTAAAATCATGCTGCCAATCAGCATGAACTGTGATGCGTAATAGGAAAACTTCCAATCTTTATCAACGTTGAAATGTTTCTCAATAAGGTTTTCACTTAAAAATAAAATACCTGCAACACCAAGGTTCATTGCAAAGTCGGACGATAAAGGTGAAAGTACAGCAGCTATTGAAAGTAGTCCGCTAAACCAAATAAGACGAACGCCATATTTAATTTTGTTGCTGCTTATGGATTCTTCTGTAGTTTTTAGTTTTTGTTGAAACCAATTGTATAATGCTTGGTTGGTCTTATGGAGCATAAGGGCCTCGCTTTGTTGGGAAATGGAAAGTAAGTGTGAAATGTTATTGTTTTATATGGTTTAATGCCTTTTAATGTCAAGTTATTCAATAAAAAAAGCCCCGCTTAGGGCTTTAAATGTAATGGTTTATCTATTAACCAACGTGTCGTACTAAAGTGCACTGCGAAAGGTCTTCCACATTAATCAGGAGAACGTTACCACAAGAAGAAACAATTGCATGGGTTGGTTTAATATTCATGCCTTCATCTTCTCTGCGTGCAACAGCGGCTTTCAGGAGAGAGAAAGCATAAGCGTCATCTTCAATAGGGTCTGCCATATCATCGTGCCCACCCACTGTGAATACACCGTAACCATATTCAATATGTTCTTCTAAAATAGACTGCACATCGTCCATGTAAGAATCTTCAGAGGTTTGAGCAAGTTCTTTTAATTGGCTGCAACATTCAAACATTGATTCAAGCGTTGCTTCGCTGCCCTTAGAATCAGTTTCTATGTCAAAATCAAAGTCGTTTTCCATGTGTTTCCCCTTTGGTTTTATGTTTATTCTTACCCTTCATTATAGCCAGCTATGCAAAATCTCAAAATTAAAATTTCTGACATGTTGTTTTTTCCTTCCTTGCACTTTTAAAGGGAGGGCTGTAAAGTGTTTTTATGAACGATTTACAACAAAAAAAATGGTCGAAACCTTTTTCAGGGGCAATGCTTTTATGCATTGTCGATGGCTTTGGTTTGCGTGCTGAAAAACAAGGGAATGCTGTTGCGTTAGCAAATACACCTGTTTTAGATGATTTATATAACCATAACCCTCATGCACAGCTATTAACGCACGGTCCTTATGTTGGGTTGCCAGAAGGGCAAATGGGGAATAGTGAAGTAGGGCATATGACCATTGGTTCAGGTCGTACTATTTTACAAAGTTTGGACGAAGTGCGTCATGGTTTATCGGGCGACTTGTCAGCAAATCCACATTGGAAGGCTGCTTATGAGCAGGCCAAAAATGCTAGGAATGTTCACCTTATAGGTCTTGTTAGTGAAGGTGGTGTTCACAGTCATACCGATCATTTTGTACTGCTGTGTGAAAAGTTAAATAGTCTTGGTAAAACAATTTATGTACACGCTATTCTAGATGGCCGTGATACTGAACCTAAAGCTGCCGCTGAGCAGGTTGAAGCCTTTGTGCGAAGAGTTAAACATTTAAATGTCAAAATTGTGGATTTAATAGGACGATTTTATGGCATGGACCGTGATAGCAATGGTGATCGTTTACAAAAAGCTTATGACCTTTATACAAAAGGTAAAGGAGAATATTATCCTTCAATAAGTGAAGCCATTAGCGCACAGTACGGACAAGGTAATGGTGATGAATTTGTTGAGCCAATTTGTTTAAATGAAACCATTGAAGAGTCTATTATTCAGTCAAGTGATGTTGTTTACCTTGTGAATTTTAGAGCAGATAGAATGCGTCAAATTGTACGTGCATTTTTAGGTTTAGGTGTCGAAAAACTCATTGCTGATAGTTCTGTTAAACCTTCACTTGTTTGCATGACAGAATACGACCAAAAATTTAACGATTCGGTCATTACACTATTTCCACCGCATCAACCGAATATGACATTAGGTGAGGTGGTTGCTTTAAATGGTGGTAAGCAGTTGCGTATTGCTGAAAGCGAAAAATATGCCCACGTGACCTTTTTCTTAAATGGTGGGCGCGAAGATCCTTTTGAAGCGGAGGATCGTATTGTTATTCCATCGCCTAAAGTTAAAACTTATGATATGCAGCCTAAAATGTCATTGTCAGATGTGAAAATTGAACTTATAAATGCTATTCAAAATGGTGGTTACGACTTAATTGTTCTGAACATTGCAAACGGTGATCAAGTGGGGCATAGTGGTTCACTAGAAGCTTCTATTGAAGCTGTAGAATATATTGATGAATGTTTAGGTGAAATTACAAAGGTACTTCATGCATCTGGTGGTGAAATGGTGATGATTGCCGACCACGGAAACTGCGAAGAAATGCAAACGTCAGAAGGTAACCCAATGACAGCGCACACCTTAAACCCTGTACCACTTCTTTATGTGGGCAGAAAAGGCTTTGAAGTGCAAAATGGTTCTTTACGTGACGTTGCACCTTCGGTATTATCTCTGCTGGGTCTTCAGGTGCCACAAGAAATGACTGGCGAAGTTTTAATTCGTCCAACAAGCAAAGGGTAATGTATAAAATGCAATTCTTATGGGTTTTATGTTTGGTTCAATTCATGTATGTCGCAGGGGCTTCTGCACAACAGGTTGAGTCATTAAACCCTGTTGAAAGCCCAAAGGCTGTTGGTCCATCAGCTGAAGAACTGCGTCAAATGGAGCTAAAACGTCAAGAAATTGAACGTAAACGCCAAGCACGCATTCAAAAACGTGTTGCTCGTCTTAAAAAAATTGAAGCAGATATGGCGAAAGTGGATGATATTATTTTAAGTTTTACCAGCCGTATGGAAGATATTGAGGGTGACATTCGCGACCTGAATGAAAAAGAAGAAAGTGCCCGCCTGAAATTAAGTGGTAAACTTGAGATGTTTAATGGCACAGCCCTTCAAATTGCAAGGCTGGAAAGATTACCACTTGAGGCTATGGCTGCGGCAACTTCACTTCGTGCGGGGCACGACCGCAAAGGTGTTGTTGAAAGTGGACGTAAATCTCTCTCCGACCTTATTCGTAAAAACCGTGATGAAATATATGAAATTCAAGAAATTCGTGTTCAACGTGAAAGTAAGAAAAATGAAATTAATGGGTTGCGTCACAACCTGCTTAAAGAACGCGATAACCTACAAAACCTTTTTGAAAAGCAAGTAGACCTACTTGCATTAGATGACTCTGAAAAAGCTGAAATGGCATCTAAAGCTCAAAAAATGAAACAGCAAAAAACAGTTGCAACTCTACTTGAGAAGTTTGCAAACACCGATGACTACTTGCCGCCTGTTCGTCATGCTCTGAAAAAATTACCTGTAAAAGGGCAATTGGTGGAAGGTTACAACGAAAAAACAGGTGCAGGTTTATATTCAGAGGGTATTAAAATTGAGACAACAGCTAAAGAGCCTGTTGTTTCAATTAAAGATGGGCGTGTGATTTACAGCGATATTTTCCGTGATTATGGTTATATGGTTATTGTCGAACATGCCGATGGGTCGCACACGCTTTACAGTGGCTTAGAAAAAAGTGACCGTGATGTTGGTTTCTTTGCACCAGCAGGCACCATTATTGGCTATATGCCTAAAACTGAAAAACCAGAACTTTACTTGGAAGTTCGCAAAGGCGGTAAAACACTTGACCCTGTTAAGTACTTATCTTTGAATAAATCGTCTTAAATTTGGCCTTTGTTTTGCATAACTATTTATGTACACTAAAAACGCTTTTATAAAAAAAGAAGAAAAGATAATCATGATCATCAATAAATTTAAAAAATCAATTTTAACGCTAACAGCTCTTTCACTTGTTCCTGTTCAAGCTTTTGCTTTAAGTGAAGAGGCTTATGAAAAATTAGATATTCTTGCCAACGTTTTTGAGCGTATTAAATCCGCTTACGTTGAAGATGTGACAGATACAGAAGTATTAGAAGCTGCCATTAACGGTATGTTGGTTTCGCTTGATCCACACTCATCTTACATGAACATTGACAGCTTTAAAGATATGCGTGAGCAAACAAGCGGTGAATTTGGTGGCTTGGGAATTGAAGTAACTATGGAACGTGGTGCTGTTAAAGTGGTTTCCCCAATTGATGATACACCAGCAGATAAAGCAGGTATTCAAGCGGGTGATTACATTATTAAAATTGACGGTGAAGAGGTTCAAGGCTTAAGCCTTGGTGAAGCAGTTGATAAAATGCGCGGTAAAGTTGGTACGGATATTACAGTTAAAGTTTACCGTGAAAATGAGCGTAAGGCTTTTGACGTTACCATTACACGTGACAGAATTAAAGTCACACCTGTTAAGTATCACCTAGAAGAAGGTGGTGTAGGTTACATTCGAATTACAACATTTAACGCAAAAGTAGACGACTCTATTAAAGATGCATTAGATGACTTAAAAAAACAGAATGATGACAAACCACTAGTTGGTTTGGTGCTTGACTTGCGTAACAACCCAGGTGGCTTGTTAACGCAGGCAGTCGCAGCTTCTGACGCATTCTTAGAAGAGGGCGAAATTGTTTCAACTAAAGGTCGTATTACCAACCAAAACCAACGCTTTAACGCACATGCTGGTGATATGTTAAACGGTAAACCAATTGTGGTAATTGTGAATAAGGGAAGTGCTTCGGCTTCTGAAATTGTTGCAGGTGCACTGCAAGACCACAAACGTGCGGTTATTATTGGTACAAAGTCATTTGGTAAGGGTAGTGTTCAAACGGTAATGCCACTTCCAGGTGGAAACGGTATGCGTTTAACCACTGCACTTTACTACACACCTTCAGGTCGTTCTATTCAAGCAGAAGGGATTGAGCCTGACGTGATTGTTAAACCTGCAAAAGTAGAAGAATTTGAAACAGGTGATGATGAGTCCTTTGGCGAAGCTGCTTTAAAAGGTCATTTGGAAATTCCAGATGATGTGAAAGATGAAAGCAAAGACGCTAAAAAGGATAGGAAAAAACGCGAAGAAGAGGCGAAGAAAAAAGAAGATGATGAAAAGTTGGAGCGTCGTAAGAAGGATTACCAGCTTCAACGCGCAATTGGCATGGTTAAAGCATTAAGTATTTGGACTGAATCTAAAAAATAATGTTTAACTTTTCAAAATCGTATCTTGTTGTAGCAACCGCCATTTTTATGGCGGGCGCTTCTTTTTTTTTTTCATGGCAAAA